>JBFMHS010000245.1:0-2397 GCA_040751765.1 Pseudomonadota bacterium
AGCCCGGGACACCCACACCATCAACGTCATCCGCTTCGCAGCCCTGGTTCATGCGACCCGGGACTGGCGCCTGCTGTCGCTGCTGCCCGAACTGTTCGGCTTCGCAGTCGTGGACGACCGCTATGTCTCCCTCATCCGTTCCGTCCAGATCCGCGAGAAGGCCGATGAACTGGCCCGTCTTGCCGATGCCGAGGAGCGCCGTGCCAGGGGGGTGGGACGATGACAGAGGTCTGGCACAGCGCGTCGGAATGGGCCGAGCACGCTAAAAAGCTCGGCGTCCCCAACAAAGTGCTGCCCCACACAAAAGCCGGCATCATCGGCCGAGCCAAGAAGGATTGTTGGCCGTCGAAGCCCCGCGAGGAAAGTGGCGGGGGCCAGGAATACCCTCTCTCCGCCCTGCCGGCAGCCTTCCGCAAGGCGTGGTCCAAACGGTTCCTCCAGACCCAGGCGCCGGCAGTCCCCGCGCCCCTGGCGGATCTCCCGGCCGTCGAGGACCTGAAGTCCTACCAGACCACCACCCTGGAGGCCCGGGCGGTGCTGCTGGCCGAGATCGACCGGCTGGTGATGATGGGCTCGACCCAGACGGCGGCGATCGAGGCCCTGGTCGAGGCGGCCAAGAACGGCGAGTTGCCGCCCGAGCTGCAGCGCCTGGTGCCGATCGCCAACGCGCGGTCGGGCGAAGGCCGCGCCCTGTCGGACCGGTCGGTCAAGCGGTGGCTGTCCATCCGCAAGCAAGCCGGCGGCAAGGTGGTGGCGCTGGCGCCGAAGGCGGTGCCGGAGGCCCCGATCCCGGTCTGGGCGCAGACATTCCTGCGCCTGTTTGGCCGGTCGAGCAATCCCGGCATCGCCGAGGTGCTGGACGACTACTGGCCCGCCGGCGAGCCCAAGCCCAGCTACGACCAGGCCAAGCGGTTCCTGAAGCGCCTGGACGCGGTGTCGCGCAACCGGGGCAGGATGGGGCCGAGGGCGCTGCAGCAGCTCAAGGCTTACGTGTCGCGCGACGTGTCCGAGCTCTGGCCCGGTGCGGTGTTCATCGGCGACGGCCACACCCACAAGCGCCTGATCGCCCACCCCATCCACGGCGGCCCGTTCCGCCCCGAGGTGACCGCGATCCTGGACGTCTATTCCCGCGTGTGGGTCGGCTGGTCGGCGGCGCTGGCCGAGAATACCTGGGCGGTGGCCGATGCCCTGCGGCACGCGGTCACCAACGCCACCTGCTGCGACATCTTCTACTACGACAACGGCTCGGGCGCGAAGAACAAGACCTGGGACGACGACTGCACCGGCCTGATGGCCCGCCTGGGCTTCACCAAGCTGCACAGCGCCCCCTGGGGCAGCCAGGCCCGCGGCGTGGTCGAGCGCTTCCATTCCTCGGTCCTGCATCGGGTGGCCCGGCGCGGCGCTTCCTATGTGGGTCCCCGCATGGACAAGGAAGCCCGCCAGCGCGCCTACAAGGTCATCGAGGCCGATGTGAAGGCCGCCGGCACGTCCAAGCTGCTGCCGACCTGGAGCGAGTTCATCGCCGAGATCGACGCGGAGATGGAGCGCTACAACGATCGCCCCCATTCCACCCTGCCCAAGATCATCGACCCCGAGACCGGCAAGCGGCGCCACATGACGCCCAACGAGATGTGGAACCGGGCCATTGCCGAAGGCTGGCAGCCCGATCCGATCCCGGCCGAGGAAGCGCGGACGCTGTTCCGCCCGGCGGTGCGCCGCAAGGTCCGCCGCGCCCTGGTGGAGTGGATCGGCAACGAGTACTTCGCCCCCGAGCTGGAGTACCTGCACGGCGAGGATGTGGTCGTCGCCTACGACCTGCACGACGCCCGCAGCGTCGAGATCTCGCTGCCCGACGGGCGCTGGGTCTGCACTGCGGTCTGGGGCGGCCACAAGCAATCCTACGTGCCGGTGGCCTTCGCCCAGCAGGCCCACGAGCAGCGCATCGCCGGCCGTCTGGCGCGCAACGATGCCCGCCGCGACCGGATCATGGCCGAGGCCGGCCCACGGATGCTGGAGCACCAGCCGGCCCAGACCATGCCCACCATCGAGCCCACCGTCGAGGAATTGCGGATCGCCGAGGCCGAGTTCGCCCGCCTGGAGCGGGCCAGCCAGGAGGCCCCGCTGTCCATGGCTGCCGAGCCGGCGACGGGCCAGCGTCCGACATTCTCGGACGACATCTCCTGGGCTCGGTGGGTGTCCGAGAACCCGCACCTCGCCATGGAAGACGACCGGCGCGAACTGCGCCGGAAGCTGCGGGATCGGAGCTTTCAGATGCTTTTGGAAATGCAAGGGCTGGACGTTGGCGCGCTCTCAGCCCTTGCCGCGTAGTCACATCAACAGGGGGTACCTGACACCATGAAAGCCTGTTTCGTCAAGACTGGAAACGCCGCCCGCTTC
>JBFMHS010000246.1:0-6882 GCA_040751765.1 Pseudomonadota bacterium
AGGTGGCGGGAGTGTCACGCCTGTCACGGTCATGTCACGCCCTGTCACGGTCAAAATCGGCAATGTCACGCAGGTGAACGACCGTCCACCGGCCCCGCTTGTCCCGCACCTGTCCCGCAGTGTCCCGCTTGGGCCTGCTCGGCGGGGGGCAGAGTGCGTCCCACTCGATTAAGCGCCCATCACCATCTATGAAGCGGGCGCGGCCCGTGTGAGGGCTGATGGAGCGCATTTCCTTCATGACAGCGACGAGCTGGTCTGTGGGCACGTCGAGAGCTGCGGCAAGCTCCGTCGGGTCGGCACCAGCGACGCTTCCACGATCCTGGGCCCTGGACGCCAAGTCCATGAGGGCCCACGCCAACCCGACCACGACGGCACGCGGCACGTTGGCGTTCCTGGCGATCACCCCCCACCTCGGGTGCGTTGGGCAGCCATGCCAGGAGCGGAACCAATCGTTCATAACAGCCTCTTTTCCGGTTCAACGGCGCCGGAACGGGCGTATCACCGCCGCCGGAAAGCCGCAAAACGCCTAGGGCTGGATTTAGCCCCACATTGATACAGCGCCTTGGTAAGGCACGATATTTAATTTCTGGCTCGAGAAATTCGTCCAGCGTTGATGCCGTAGAAATCTCGTTCCTTGAACGCCGCCCGCATCGTCCCGATCGGGCGGCGTTTCGTTTGGCGATTCGTCGCCCTGGCTGGAAAACCCGGTCGCGCGCTATACCTGTTAGGAAGGGAGCACGTCTCCCCGGTTGGATGGCAGAGGAGTGGAATGCGGCCGCTGACCTCGGACCTGCTGTTGCGGGCCTATGCCATGGGCATCTTTCCCATGGCGCGGTCCCGCCATGACCCCAGGCTGTACTGGATCGATCCCGACCAGCGCGGCATCGTTCCGCTGGACGGATTTCACGTGCCGCGCAGCCTGCGCAAGCTCTTGCGCAAGGGCGTGTTCGAGATCCGTTGCGACACCGCCTTCGAGGAGGTGATGGTGGGGTGCTCCGAGGCTACCTCGGACCGCCCCGACACCTGGATCAACGACGACATCGTGCGCCTCTTCGTCGAACTGCACCGCCTGGGCATGGCGCATTCGGTGGAGGCTTGGCTGGAAGGACAACTGGTCGGCGGGCTCTATGGCCTGTCGCTGGGCGGCGCCTTCTTCGGGGAGAGCATGTTCAGCCGCGTCACCGACGCCTCCAAGGTGGCGCTGGTGCATCTGGTGGCCCGCCTCAAGGCCGGCGGCTACACGCTGCTCGACACCCAGTTCGTCACCGAACACTTGGCCCGCTTCGGCGCCACCGAGATTCCCCGCGCCGACTACCTGCGCCGGCTGAACCGCGCCACCGAGATCCCGGCGGTGTTCCCGCGCGGCGAGGTCCCATGGGAGAACGCTCTCGCCTGATTCTGGCTCGCCGGTTGCATGACGTGGAGCACGCATCTTGGGGAGCGGACCATGATTGATTCCATTGGCACGTTGACGACCAATCTTCCGAAGCCCGCTGAAAAACCGGGCGAGGCACCGCCCGGCGGCGGCTTCGACGCCGCGCTCAAGGCCGCCCAGCAAGCCGCCGCCCGCGACGAGTCCCGCCGCCAGCAAATGGAGGCCATCCGTGAGAAGGGCTTCGGTGACTGGGTGCGGGACATGCGCATCGAGAAACTGAAGGAGGAATTGCGCCGCCGTATCATGGCCGAGATGGGCATCGCCGAGGAGGACCTCGCCAAGATGACCGACGCCATGCGCGAAATCCTGGAAGCGAAGATCCGCGAGGCCGTCGAGCAGGCGGTCCAGCAGGAACTGGCCAAGCAGGAGGGCGGCAAGGAGGCGGCCGGAACACAGCAGCCTCCCCAGGGAACACCCGGCAAGAATGACCCACCCGGCAAGAAAGTCCCGGTCATCGCCGCCCTGGTCCAGGCCGGCGGGGAGTCGCTGTTCTGATCAGCGAGCGCCCTTGGCGCCGGGCGACTGGGTGTCGTTGACGCAGTCCAGCACCCACAGGTCGTAGACCGGGTGCTCCATGGCCGAGAGCGCCGGGCTGGAGGCGAACATCCAGCCCCGGAACAGGCTTTGCGCCGGACCGTCAGCGCGCATTTCCCACACGTCTACGAAGGCGGCGCTTTCGGGGCTTTCCTCGGGGCGGTGCTTCTTGCAGGCGCGGACGATGATCTCGAGATTGCCGAACCGGACCGGCTCGCCCACCGGCGCCTCCATGGTGACGACGCGGGCGGTCACCTTGTCGAGCCCGCCCAGCACGGCCACCGGTAGGGAGAGATCCGTCGGCGCCTGCGCCATGGCGGCGGAGGCGTTCAGCAGGAAGGCCGAGGCGAGGACCCCTGCCCTCATTGGTCCGCACCGGGAGCCGCCAGCGGCTCGCCCTGCGGCGCGGCGGGCGGCGCCTGCGGCGCGTCCGAGGTGGCGAGGAAGATCAGCTCGCCCACCGTCTCCTCGATGGACTTGTAGTCCTTGGTCCGCGCCACCATGCCGCCGGCGGAGATTCGCTCGGCCTCGCGGCCGGGCTCCAGCTTGACGAACTTGCCGCCCAGCAGCCCGTCGGAGGCAATGGCGGCGGCGGTATCGGCCGGCAATTGAATCGACGGCATGATGCTCATGCTCACCACCGCCATATAGGTGGCCGGGTCGAGTCGCTGGCCGACCACGGTGCCGACCTTGATGCCGTTGATGCGCACGTCCGAGCCGAGCTCCAACCCGCCGGTGCTGGCGAACTGAGCCTTCAGCTCATAGCCCTCGACCTCCTCAAGGTCGGCGTGGCTGTAGGCGAAGACCAGGAAGAAGCCGGCCACAGCCAGCACCACGGCCCCCATGATGGTCTCGATGAGATTGCGCCCCATGACTTCCCCGCCCTCAGTTGACCGGATTGGGAACCGGCTTGTCCAGGTAGCCGCGCTTGGCCCGCGCCTGCTGGATGATCATGTCCAGCAGCTCCTCGAGGACCATGGCATCCTGGGTGAAGGGGATCGCGTCCCCTGGCTTCAGCATGGCCTCGTCGGCGCCCGGCTGGAGTTCGATGTATTTGGCGCCCAGCAACCCGTCGGTGCGGATGGCGGCGCCGGTGTCGGCGGTCAGGCGCACATCCTTGACGATGCTGAGCGTGGTGACGGCCCGGAACCGGTCGTCGAGCACCTGGTCCACCACCTTGCCCACCGGCACCCCCGACAGCCGCACCTCGGTGCCCTCGGCGACGCCGTCGGCCTTGTTGAAGGTGGCGGTCAGCGTGTAGCCCTGGGCGGCGTTGGCGGCGGCGCCGGTGTCCTTGCCGTAGACCAGCCCCAACATCACCACCGCCGCCGCAACCACGACGGCGCCGGTGATGACGTCCCGGTATCCGCCCTTGGTGGTCACGGAGCCCAGGCTTCGTAGTCGCCGGCGGCACGTTCGCGGCGGCCGCCGCGCAGGTCGTGGCCCGGCGGCAGATAGGCCTCGGCGGTGCCGGTCTTGTTGGTCTCTGGCGCCTTGCGCCACGGCTCGGAGCCTGAGGTCAGCGGCGCGTCGGAGGTGTAATGCAGCCAAGCGTGCCACTCGGGCGGAACCTTGGTGGCCTCGACGTCGCCGTTGTAGATCACCCAGCGCTTGGCCCGGCGGTCCTTGGGCGCGCTCTTCTCGGTGTAGTAGCGGTTGCCGCCGTCGTCGGTGCCGACCAGCTTGCCGCTCATCCAGGTGGTAATCAGGGTGCCAAGGCTCGTCATCACAGTCCCCGGTTCTTATGGGATGTTGGTCGGCGGACTATAGAAGGAGACGCCCCAAGCGTCCAGTGCGTTGGGGCGCCAAGAGAGCCGCGCCGCCCGCCCCGGCCTCCCGCAACTGAACCGGCTTGACCATGTCCTTGTATCCGCATCGGCGAGCCCAAGGCACGCGCTTCCCGCTCGAAAACCCGTAAAACACCCTACAAATTGCCCCCATATGATGTGTCCCCACCACCCCTTTTCGTCAAAATCTTGTTGATCGCGACCCGGCCTTGGAATAGGCTGCGTGTCCGTTGGGGGCAGGCCACAAGATGTTGTGAGCCGGCGAAAGGGGACCATGGGGGCCCTTTTTCCCTTTTCGCCACGAACCCCGGCGGTCAGTCCAAGGCAGAAAAGAGCAGAGGGGAATCCAATGCGGGTCGAGCGTCACTTCACCAAGACCGGGCAGTCGGCCTATGCCGGCATCGAGTTCCGCAAGGCCGCCAGCGAAATCCGCAATCCGGATGGCTCGGTCGTCTTCTCGCTCACCGACATCGAGGTTCCCGCCGACTGGTCGCAGGTGGCCTGCGACGTGCTGGCCCAGAAGTACTTCCGCAAGGCCGGCGTCCCCGCCCGCCTGAAGGCGGTGCCCGAGAAGGGCGTGCCCGAGTGGCTGCAGCGCCACGAGGCGGACGCCGAGTCCCTGAAGGACCTGCCCGAAGCCGAGCGGGTGGTCGGCGAAACCAGCGCCAAGCAAGTGTTCGACCGCCTCGCCGGCACCTGGACCTACTGGGGCTGGAAGGGTGGCTATTTCGCCTCCGAGGACGACGCCCGCGCCTTCATGGACGAGATGAGCTTCATGCTGGCCCGCCAGATGGGCGCCCCCAACTCGCCGCAGTGGTTCAACACCGGCCTGCACTGGGCCTATGGCATCGACGGCCCCGGCCAGGGCCACTACTACGTCGACTACAAGACCGGCAAGATGGTCAAGTCCAAGTCGGCCTACGAGCATCCGCAGCCCCACGCCTGCTTCATCCAGTCCATCGAGGATGATCTGGTCAACGAGGGCGGCATCATGGACCTGTGGGTCCGCGAGGCGCGCCTGTTCAAGTACGGCTCGGGCACCGGCACCAACTTCTCGAAGCTGCGCGGCGAGGGCGAGCGCCTGTCGGGCGGCGGCAAGTCGTCGGGCCTGATGAGCTTCCTCAAGATCGGCGACCGCGCCGCCGGCGCCATCAAGTCGGGCGGCACCACCCGGCGCGCCGCCAAGATGGTGGTGGTCGACATCGACCATCCCGACATCGAGACCTTCATCGACTGGAAGGTGCGCGAGGAGCAGAAGGTCGCCGCCCTGGTCACCGGCTCGAAGCTGGCCCAGAAGCACATGAACGAGGTCATGGCCGCCTGCCGCGAATGGGACGGCGCCGATGACGAATCCCGCTTCGACCCCAAGGTCAACAAGCGCCTGAAGAAGGCCATCATCGCCGCCCGCGCGGTGATGATCCCCGAGAACTACATCCAGCGCGTCATCCAGTTCGCCCGCCAGGGCTACACCGAGATCGAGTTCCCGGTGTTCAACACCGACTGGGATTCCGAGGCCTATCTGACCGTCTCGGGCCAGAACTCCAACAATACCGTGCGCGTCACCAACGACTTCCTGAACGCGGTCATCGAGGACCGCGAGTGGGAGCTGAAGTGGCGCACCAAGGGCCAGGTCAAGAAGACCCTGCCCGCCCGCGAGCTGTGGGAGCGCATCGGCGAGGCCGCCTGGGCCTGCGCCGACCCTGGCATCCAGTTCGACACCACCATCAACGAGTGGCACACCTGCCCCGAGTCCGGCCGCATCAACGCGTCCAACCCGTGCTCGGAGTACATGTTCCTCGACGACACGGCCTGCAATCTGGCGTCGCTGAACCTAATGCGTTTCCGCCGCGAGGACGGCGGCTTCGACATCGACTCCTTCCGCCACGCCTGCCGGCTGTGGACCATGGTGCTGGAGATCTCGGTGCTGATGGCGCAGTTCCCCTCGGCCAAGATCGCCGAGCTGTCCTACGACTTCCGTACCCTGGGCCTGGGCTACGCCAATGTCGGCGGCCTGCTGATGGCTTCGGGCATCCCCTATGACAGCGACACCGGCCGCGCCATCATCGGCGCCATCACCGCCCTGATGACCGGCGAGTCCTACGCCACCTCGGCCGAGATGGCCGGCGAGCTGGGCCCCTTCCCCGGCTTCGCCAGGAGCCGCGACTCCATGCTCAAGGTCATCCGCAACCACCGCCGCGCCGCCTATGGCCTGGCCGGCGGCTACGAGGGCTTGTCCATCGGCCCGGTGCCGCTTGATGCCGACAACTGCCCCGACGCCGCCCTGGTGGCGGCCGCCCGCCTGGCCTGGGACCGCGCGTTGAGCCTGGGCGAAGCCAACGGCTTCCGCAACGCCCAGACCTCGGTGATCGCGCCGACCGGCACCATCGGCCTGGTCATGGACTGCGACACCACCGGCATCGAGCCTGACTTCGCCCTGGTCAAGTTCAAGAAGCTGGCCGGCGGCGGCTATTTCAAGATCATCAACCGCATGGTTCCCGAGGCGCTGCGCACCCTGGGCTACGCCGAGGCCGACATCGCCGAGATCATCCGCTACGCGGTCGGCCACGGCACCCTGGTCGGCGCCCCGGGCGTCAATCACGACAGCCTGAAGGCCAAGGGCTTTGACGACGACACCCTGGCCCGCGTCGAGCAGGCGCTGGAAAGCGCCTTCGACATCAAGTTCGTGTTCAACAAGTACACGCTGGGCGAGGAGTTCTGCACCGGCACCCTGGGCATCCCCAAGGCCAGCCTGGACGACTACGGCTTCGACCTGCTGGGCCATATCGGCTTCACCAAGGAGCAGATCGACAAGGCCAACACCTATTGCACCGGCGCGATGACGCTGGAGGGCGCACCCTTCCTCAAGGCCGAGCACCTGCCGGTGTTCGACTGCGCGTCGCCCTGCGGCAAGATCGGCAAGCGCTTCCTGTCGGCGGAGTCTCACATCCGCATGATGGCCGCCGCCCAGCCCTTCATCTCGGGCGCCATTTCCAAGACCATCAACATGCCCAACTCGGCCTCGGTCGAGGAGTGCAAGGGCGCCTACATGCTGTCCTGGCGCCTGGGCCTGAAGGCCAACGCGCTGTACCGCGACGGCTCCAAGCTGTCGCAGCCGCTGCAGGCCGC
>JBFMHS010000247.1:0-3505 GCA_040751765.1 Pseudomonadota bacterium
GCCTCCTCGGGCGCGGCACCCTCCTGCCCGGCCGGAGTCTGCGGCTGCGTGCCGTTGTCCTGCTGCACAGGGTTGCTGCCCGGCGGCGGCGGCGGCGGAGAGGCGTTGAGCGCGTCGCCGTAGATCTGCTCGACCGCCGCCGGCGGCAAGAAACTGGGCGGCGGCGGCGGCATGGTGAAGCTGGACAACTGAATGCTCTGGAACGGCTGGTTCAACACCAGGGTGCCGCCGGCGTTGGTGATGGTGATCTCGCCGAACACCTGGCCGCCGTCCTCGGCCAGCAGGGTCACGGTGTTCTCGCTGCCCTCGGCCGCCGCGAAGCCGGCCACGCGGGTGCCGCGCACGCCGATGGTCAGCACCGGGGTGCGGACGGTCATGGCATCGGGAGCCTGCTTGGCGATGTCGCCCGAGATGAAGCTGAACGCCCCCTGCATGACCGAGAATGACGACTTGGAACCGGCCGGCGCGGCCGGGTCGTAGATCATCTCGTCGAGCACCATCCGGCCGCGCGCGCCCAGCGAGAAGGTCGAGCGGTCCTCGAACACCACGCCCACCGACGACCCGGCTGCCGTCTCCAGCACGTCGCCCTGGAGCACCTTGTCGCCCAGCTTGAGGGTGGTCTCGCTGCCGTCGGGGTGGCGGACGGTGACGGTGCCGGTCAGCTTCTGCACGACGCCGATCACCTTGCCGGCCGCCGTGCCCTGGGCCTGCGCGACCTGGCCCGGGGCCTCCGGTCCGGCCAGCTTCTCGGCCAGGTCGCCGGGGACGCGCTGGCCGGTCTCGGTCATCAGTGCCGGCGGCTCCCCGCGCATGAAATACCCGGCCACCACCACTTCGCGGCCGTCGTCGCCGCGTAGGATCAGATCGGGGCCGGCGCGGACGAAATCGGCGGTGAGAAGGAAATCGCCGCCGGGCACCACCACGGCCGCGCCATCGCCGGCGTCGAGCAGACGCGTGGCATCTGAAGCGGAGAGCGGATTGGCGGAGCGGGTGGACGTGGCGACCATGGCGTCCCGATCTGGTGAAACAGGCCTGTGCTCAACTCTACCGGCATGCGGTCGGTATTTTCCAGCCTTTCGGCCAACGCCGCCCTCGAAGCGCCTTTGGGCTTGACCGCCCCCGGTTCCCGCGTTTGACTCGATGCGGGGAACTCACGCACAGGGGAAGGCATGGCCGTCGCGGAAATTGTGGACGAACGGGCCGCCTGGGAAGCCGCCGATGCCGCGCGCGCCCGGGGCGACCGCGACGCCGAACTGGCCGCCTACGATGCCGTCCTCGCCCATCATCCCGACGACGTGGATGCCCTGGCCGCCAAGGGTGCCGCCCTGCGCGCCTCGGGCCGCCCCCGCGAATCGCTGATGATGCTGCTGAGGGCGCTGTCACTGCGTCCGGACCACCTGGGCGCCCGGGTCGAGATGGCCTCGGCGCTGCTGGCGCTGGACCGCCGCGCCGAGGCGGCGCCGGTGCTCGCGGCCCTCGCCCGCGAGGCCGGGGCCCCGGCCGAGGTGTGGCACATGCTGGCACGCACGCTGCTTGCCGATGGCCATGCGGCCGCCGCCCGCGCCTGCCTGTCGCGCGTCGTGGCACTGGATCCCGCCCGCGTCGAGGCCCGCCAGCAACTGGCCGACATGACCGCGCGCGAGGGCGACCTGGCCGGCGCAGTCGACCAATACCACGACATCCTGGCCATCGCCCCGGACAGCGCGGCCGCCCATGCCGGGCTGGGCCAGGCACTGATCGGCCTGGGACGGCTGGCCGAGGCGGAAGACCAGTTGGAACGCGCCCTGGTAATGGACGACGACAACGTCGTCGCCCGCCTAGGCCGGGCGCGGTTGCGCCTGCTGGAGGGCGATTTCGCCAGCGCCTGGGAGGACTTCGAGTGGCGGTGGCAGGTGCCCGGACGCCCGCGCCCAGACGCGCCCGGCGAGCCCTGGGACGGTGGCCCGCTGGAAGGCCGCGCCATCCTGCTGTGGGCCGAGGCCGGACTGGAAGACACCATCCAGATGGCGCGCTACGTCCCGGCGGTGGCGGCCATGGGCGGCAAGGTGGTGCTGGCTGTGCCGGCGCCGATGGTTGCCCTGTTCGAGGGTCTGGACGGCGCCGCCCACGTGGTCGCCTCGGGGGCGCCGCTGCCGGTGAGGGTCGAGCTGAATGCGTCGCTGATCGACCTGCCGCGCCTCTTCGGCACCACGCTGGCCACGGTGCCGGTCGCCATTCCCTATCTGGAGCCGCCCGCCCGGCGGCGCATTCCCATCGTCACCGCGCCCACCACCCATCTGCGGGTGGGCCTGGCCTGGGCCGGCGCCCGGCCGGACTGGAGCATGCCCTTCACGGCGGTGGCGCCCCTGCTGGGACGGCCGGACATCGCGGTGTTCGGACTTCAGACCGGGCGGATGGCCGAGGACGCCCGCCGCCTCGCCCATCCGGCCCTGATCACCGATCTCGCCCCCACCATCTCGGACTTCGCCGACATGGCCGCCCGCATCGCCGAGCTGGACGTGGTGGTGACCGTCGACGGAGTGGTCGCCCACATCGCCGCGGCCATGGGCAAGCCTGTGCTGCTGATGCTGTCCGCGGCGGCCGACTGGCGGTGGCTGCAGGACCGCGAGGACTCTCCCTGGTATCCCACGTTGCGGGTGGTCCGGCAGGACCGCACCGGCGACTGGACCGGCGTGGTGACGCGGGTGCTGATGGACCTGGAAGCCCGCGCCGCCGCCGAGGCGCAACGGCGGTCCGAGTCCCTGCGCGCCCATACCGGCCCCAAGGCGGCCATGCGCACCCTGCTCGCCGGCCATCTGCGAGCCGGCGACGCCTTCGTCGACGTCGGGGCCGGCGATGGCACCTTCACCCTGGACGCCGCCGCGCATCCGACCGGCGACGTGCGCGTGCTCGCCATAGAGGCCAAGCGCGCCGATGCCGAGATGCTGGCCGACACCATCGCCATTTCCGGCGCCGACGAGGTGGTCGAGGTGGTCGCGGAACCCGTGGCGGGCCGATCGACCCCGGCGGTGGTGGCCAAGGTGCCGCGCCGTGGCCGCACCGTGTTCCCGCTGCCTGATTGGGTGGACGCCCGCGCCCAGACCGTGGCGGTGGACAGCCTGCTGGCCGACCGGCCCCACCTGTCCGACAGGCGCCTGGTGATCCGCATCGGCACCCGCACCTCCGAGAGCGAGGTGCTGGACGGGCTGTGGGAGGCGCTGGTCACCCAGCGCGCCGCCGTGGTGCTGTTCGAGCACCGCGAGGGTGCCGCCGCCGCCGACATGCTCGCCCAGTCCGGCTACAGCCTGTGGCGCTTCCCCACAGAATTGGCCGGCGGCCCGGTCCAGGCCTACGCGGGCGAGACTGGGCCGGTGCTGGCGCTGGCCTCGGGCATCGAGCCGGTGGCCTGCTACGGCGACCTGTCCGACCGCCTGTCCCCCGCCTCGCTGGCCAATGCCCGCATCGAGGCCGCCACGCTGGCGGCCGACGGGACCCGCGCCATGGTCGCGGGCGACATCGCCCAGGC
>JBFMHS010000248.1:0-3375 GCA_040751765.1 Pseudomonadota bacterium
CGGCGGTCACCCACCACATCAAATCCAGGGTCCAATGAACCATGTCTTTCTCCTTTGGGCATGAAAAAGGCGGCCACTTGGCCGCCGGTGGGCATGAAAAAGGCGGCCACTGGGCCGCCGGGGGGCATGAAAAAAGCGGCCACAGGGCCGCCGCCGGGGGGAAACGGGTGAACGGGGCTAAAGAAGGCCGAGGCTCTTGCCGAAGGCCGAGGTGACGCTGTCGGCGTCCTCGTCCCGGAGGACGCGGCCGAAGGCGGCGGTGGTCTTGGGGCCGATCCAGTTGTCGACCTTGAGCGGCTGCCAGTCGTCGTAACGCCGGCCGCCGATCTGGTTCAGGGTTTCCTGGAGCACGCCTCCTTCCACCTTGGCCCCCTCCTCCTTGCGGGAGTCGCGGAACAGCGGGCCGAAGATGGCATGGGTCTTCTTCTCCAGCCCCTCCACGTTGCCGGTGCTCTGCGCCTGGCGGGCGAAGGTGTTGAACCGGCCCATCGCCAGCGCGTCGTCCACCTTGGCCGGGCCGAAGCGGGACACCGCGTGCTTCAAGGCGAAGTCGGTCTTGGGGCCGTACCGGCCGTCCTCGACCAGCGGCGCCGGCTTGGTGGCGGGGCCCCACGCCGGGCTGCGGGCGGGCATCGGCTGCTGGCCCAGCAGGTTGAGCCCGCGCTGCAAGCCCTTCACCGCGTCCCCCATGCCGTCGAGGCCGGCGGCGGCGGCGACCCGTTGCCCGATCCGGCCGGCGGCCTGGTAGAGGTCCTCGCCCTGCGGCGTGCGCGCGGGCGTCGGCTGGTCGGGGAGGGCGACCTTGAGGGTGGGCTCGACCGGCTTGCCGCCGTCGGTGCGCTGCTCGTCGTCGCCATAGGCGAAGGTGTGCCAGTCCTGCACCCGCTCGTAGGCGACGGCCTTCATCGGATCGCCGGAGCGCCAGCCGCGAAAGCCGGTCTGGGCGTGGCCCAGCACGTCCTTCATCTCGGCCTCGGTCCAGGTCTGGTGCGGCTTGACCAAGGCGGCCTCGCCAGGATTGGAGAGCGGCGCCTTGGCCATCTCGGCGATGGCGGCGGCGCGGGGATCGGCGGACGCGTTTTGTTCCGGCGCCGGCTCCGCCTTGGGCCAATGGCTGGCGGTGGGCCAGGGCTGGTTGGCCGGCCCATTGGCGGGCTTGACCGCGCCGTCGAGGATGCGCTGTTCGATCATCCCCGGGGAAGGAAACTGCCCCGGAATGGTCAGGCTCTGCCCCGCGCGGATGCGGTTGGGATCGGTGATGCCGTTGGCCTTGGCCAGATCTTCCACCGACACCCCGTGACGGGCGGCGATCTTGGACAGGGTGTCACCGGGCTGGATGGTGGTGCCGCCTTGGACCGCCTGTCGGTTCGCCGGCTGGGGAGTGGCCGGCCGAGCGAAAGCCCCGGGATAGGTCGCGTGGTAGGTCCTGGCTTCCGGTGTCTGCTCGACGCTGTTCCACTGGCTGCGCTGCTGCTCCGGCCAGCCATCGGGCGCTCCGGTGGCAAGGTCCGCCTCGGCGGCACGGCGGCGGGCATGGCCGGTGGTTTGGTCGCCGTTGGAGCGGTACAGGATCTCCTTGCGCATGGTCACCGGATCGCCGTCCAGCATGGCCCCAACCGCCTTGGGGGCGTCTACGTTGTTGTAGGCCAGCGAGATCAGCGCGATCTCCTCCCTCGACCCCTTGAGCGATGCCAGATAGGCATCCGTCCGTTCCTTCGGCCAGCCCCGCGCCTGGGCCTGGGTGCGGACCACCTTGAAGGCGCGGTCGCGGTGCTCGTCCCACTTGGCTTCCGCCTGCTTGACCATGCGCTCGTCGCTCAGGGTGAAGCCGAACTTGTTCTGGTTCGGGGTTTCGGTTTTGGGGTCGTAAGGGGGGATGAGTTTTCGAGCTTCATCGGCGCGTTCGTTGCGCCCCAAGCCCGGAGCATTCAACTTAGCCACCACGTCGCCCAGAAGCTTCGTTTCCTGCTGTGTGAAGACGTGGGGTTTGCCCGGGTTGATTTCCCGGCCGATCTCGGCAAGGTCCCGAAGCACGTATTTGTCTCCTTCCCCTGGACGGCCAGCGCGACACCAGCCCCCATGGTGGGGATGCCCTTGGTGTCCGTGTAGACACGCGGAACCAGCCCCTCGTACTCCTTGAGATGGCCGGCTACGGTGCGGGCGTAGTCCTGCTCCGAGAGTTTGGTTGGAGTAAGGGGGGTACGTCTTTGATTCTCGGTCATGGTTTTTCTCCGTTTGGAAATGAAAAAGCCCGCTCCGAAGGAGCGGGCTGCGGGCGGAATACCAAAAAAATCACCTATTTTAAATGAACCATAAGAACTCTGTATTCGAGATCACTAGTCGCCGTATTGTCAGCAAAAATCCATACATCAAGATAGCAGTTATCGAATGGATACTTAAATGTCTCGCTTTTTCTTGTTGTAACTTCGATATACTTATTGTTGCGAGCTACCCCTCCGAAGTCAAATGAGTCTTGCCTGTATCGATCCCACCGCTCAAACTTGACCTTCTTCTTCCCCCCATGCCAGACCAGCACCGCCGATTTTTCGTCGATCCTTGCCTCCATGATCAGCCCCGGCCGGCCCCCCGCCGGTTCCAGAGGCTGAGGATTGCCGAACTTGTCCATCACATAGGCCGTGCGCCATGTGCCGTAGACGGGGGCGCAGCCTTTTGCGGGGTCCTCGGCGGCAGCCGGAAACACCGTCAGGCAAAGCAGGAGAAACGCGGCAAAAGCCTTCATGGCGGTTTCCTCAGCAACCATGACACGCTGAAAGTGTGCGCGCGGACCATTCCGACGTCAACGCAGCGGATCGATGACAATCAGCGCGGCGTCGGTTTGGGCATGGCCGTCAAGCAAGCTCGGCGACACGGTCATGGATGAGTTGCAGGGGCTCGAAGCCGGATACAGCTTGCTTCAAGGCGAAGTCGGTCCTGGGGCCGTACCGGCCGTCCCTCGCCCTGCGGCGTGCGCGCGGGCGTCGGCTGTTCGGGGAGGGCGACCTTGAGGGTGGGCTCGACCGGCTTGCCGCCGTCATATTTCTGCTCGTCGTCGCCATAGGCGAAGGTGTGCCAGTCCGGCACCCGCTCGTAGGCGACGGCCTTCATCGGATCGCCGGAGCGCCAGCCCTTGAAGCCGGTCTGGGCGTGGCCCATGGTATTCTCCTGATGGTCGTCTGAGAGGTTGAAAATGCGATTTCTCGCGGTGCTGTTGGCGGTGTTTCTTCTTGCCGCCAGTCAACCGGCCTGGGCCTACAGGGAGACCCTGCCGGGTGATGAGGAATGGCCGGAAATTCCGGGCCGAATGGGAATGAAGGCGTTCCTGGATACCTGGACGCCCCAGTGTGATAACGGCGCCTTCCAAGAGAACGGCGACAT
>JBFMHS010000249.1:0-8743 GCA_040751765.1 Pseudomonadota bacterium
CGCATTCCTCGAAATAGGTCGCCTTGAACCGGTTCAGGGCGTAGCCCTGGTCCTCGGTCATCGATCGGCCTCCCCCTTCGCCGTGGTTTCCGTTACGGACAGACCTTGGCGACGATCTGCAGCAGCTTGTCGGGGCTGAACGGCTTGACGATCCAGCCGGTGGCGCCGGCGGCGCGCCCCTCGTCCTTCTTGGACTGGTCGCTCTCGGTGGTCAGGATCAGGATCGGGGTGCCGGCATGGGTCGGCAGGCCGCGGATCTTGCGGGTCAGCGTGATGCCGTCCATCTCGGGCATGTTCACGTCGGTGATGACGACGTCCACCTTCTGCCCCTGCAACACCTTGAGGGCGGCGACGCCGTGCTCGGCCTCGACCACGGTATAGCCGGCGCCGCGCAGGGTGAACGACACCATGTCGCGCATGGTCTTGGAATCATCGACGGCCAGAACGCACTTGCCCATTATCATCCCCTGTCAATTCGTCGTCATTCCGTCCAGGTCCCCGCCCAGGCCCAGATGGCCGAAGGCCGCGGCCAGCGCCGGGCTGGGTGTCTCGATCTCCAGGCGGCGCGCCGCCGCCGCATAGGCGGCACGGGCGGCGATCAGCACCTGGATGGCCGCCGTCGAGGCGCGTTCGACCGCTCCCGCCTTCAGCACGAGGTCGGCGCCGGTGTCCCGCGCCAGGGCGTCGAGCAGCGTATCGCGCAGCTCCGCCGCCAGTGGAAGGTCGAGCAAAGAGGGGAGCTCGATTTCCAACCGGCCGTTGTTGTCCTTGGCTTCCATGCGTGGCCGATACTTAATTCCTTGTGGACCGGACCCGGATAATACGGCAAATTCCTGCCCAGAGTAAGGGGCCAACGAAGAAGAATTTCAACGGATGCCGACGATCACCACCAAGGCCGGGCCATGGAACATGACCGTCTTCGCCTTCGACGAAGACGATCCCCAGAACCCGCTCGGGCGTCTGGCCGCCGACGATATCTCGCGGCTTCCATTCGGCGCGGCCGAGCTGGACCGCGACGGCAAGGTGGTGGCCTACAACGACACCGAGCCCGACGACTTCGGCGCGCCGCGTCCGTCCATCATCGGCCGCGACTTCTTCGCCGAGGTGGCCCGCTGGGCCGGCGGCTCACTGGTGGCCGAGGAATTCCGCAAGGGCGTCGCCTCGGGCGATCTCAACGTGGTGTTCGATTGCTCGGTGCCGCGCGTGTCCTACAAGGTCCGGGTCCACCTCAAGGTCAGCCCGATCCTCGGCACCTTCTGGGTCTTCGTCAAGAAACTGGCGCGGGGTTGACCGCCTCCAAGCCGGTGTCCGCCGCGCGGGGCGTCAGCTTGTCTCGCGCAGGCGGCGCAGGTAGTTGTCCACCTCGGACCGCATGTGGGCGGCCTTGGCGGCCAGGGCGTCGGCCGAACGGTTGAGTTCGCCGGCGGCCGACGACGACACGCCCAGCGCCTCGATGGCGCTGTTGACCGACGAGGTCACGGCCTTGGCGCCCGACGCCGCCTCGCCGACATGGCTGGCGATGGTGGCGGTGGCCTCGCTCTGCTGCTCGACCGACACGCGGACCTCGGACGCCACCTCGTTGATGCCCGACACCGAGCGGACGGTGCGCTGGATGGTGTCGACGGCGGTGTTGGTGGCCTCCACCGCCTCGGTGACCGAGGCGGCGATGTCGTGGGTCGCCTTGCTGGTCTGCTCGGACAGCTTCTTGATTTCCTGGGCCACCACCGCGAAGCCGCGCCCGGCGGCGCCGGCGCGGGCGGCCTCGATGGTGGCGTTGAGCGCCAGCATGCGGGTCTGGCGCGCGATGGCCTCGATGGTCTGGCCGATCTTGCCGATGCGCGAGGCGACGTCGAGCAGGCCGCGCATGGCGGCGTCGGTGGCCTCGGCGGCGTCGGCGGCCTGCTGCGCCACCTCGGCGGTGCGCACCACGTTGCCGCGGATGTGGTCGATGGAGGTGGCCAGGTCGGAGGTGTTGCGGGCGATGTTGTCGACGCTGTACGCTGCTTCCTCGGCCGCGGCGGCCATGTTGACCGTCTCGTAGTCCATGTGGGACAGCCGCGACAGCATCTCGTCGGAGTGCGTCTTCAGCGTCGTCGCCATGGCGCCGACTTCCTCCACCACAGCCTTGATGGACTTCTCGAAGCCGGAGGCGAGGTCGGTGACCATCTTGGCACGAGCCTGCTTGGCAGCCTCGAAATAGTCGTGGGTGACCAGCGAGACGTCGAGCTGCGCCGCCTGGCCCAGGATGCGGGCCAGGGCGTCGAAGTGGCGATGGCCCTTGAGCATGCCCAGCGCGCGGACGGCGCCGGCCGAGGCCATGGCCTGGTACCACGACGCGCCGAGGTCCAGATAGGCCAGCATGAAACCCAGCTGCTGGGCGGTGGCGATGTAGTCGGCGGTGAACTCGGCGCGGTAGAGGTGGCGCCAGTGCTCGACCAGCACGCCCGACAGGGTGGTGCCGGCGTCTCCGGCCAGCTTGTCGCCGAAGGGCGGAAAGCGGGTGACCCACGCCGATGCCTGGCCGACCAGATCGTCGGTGGAGGCCACCACCTTGCCGCACTCGTCGCGGATCAGCCGTTGGGCGTCATCGTCGACGGCGAACAGCTCGAGATAGAGGGCGACCCGCTCCTTCATGCTCATGGCCGGAGCGGCGGCAGGCTTGGCCGGCTCGCCCGGGCTCGTATCGTCGTCGTCGAAGAAGGTGGCGGCCGGGGGCGCCGGCGCGGCCGCCGGTTCGTCGCCAAACAGCTCGAAGTCGTCGTCGGACGCGGGTGTGCGAGCCGGAGCGGCCGCCGGAGCGGCGGCCGGCGCCGGGGTGTCGTCGAAAAGTTCGATATCGTCGCTCATGCGCGCAGCGGAATTCCCGTCCCCAAAGCTCCAGTCATTCGGCGCCTTCCCCCTGGGGAAATAGATATTGTGTCGGTTCGAACGTTTCCCGGTCCCGACCATAGCGGCAATCGGGCGCGAAAGAAAGGCGGTTTGGCAACGCACAAGCGAGGGGGAGTATAAGGCGGCCGCCGTGAAATCAACCCGTGGCCGACGACTTCCCGCCACTCTTTCGGCCACCGCGCGACGGCGCCAGCGTCCGCGCCGCCGCCAGGTGTTGCTCGAGGCTGGGCAGGACGCGGGCGGCGAGGGCGCGCAAATCGGCGTCGGCGCCGACGTCCTGGTGCAACCGGAACAGCGCCACCGCCCGCTCGTGGTCGGCAACCATGCGGGCCGCATAGGCCGCGTCGAAGGCGTTGGCGGGCAGGGCATCGAGGCGGTCGCGCTCGTCGCGGTCGCCGCGCGCGGCGACCGCCGGCATGGCGATCCGCTTGGTGGCGCACAGCCCGGCCAGCTCGGTGTTGACGGCGGAATGCTCCTCCACCATGCGGCGGGCAAAGGCCCGCGCCCGCTCGGCCTGCCCCCGTTCGGCAGCCAGGCGCGACAACAGCACCTCCGCGAGGCCGAGTTCGGCGGCCTCCACCGCGAAGGCGGCGTCGGCCGCCGAGACGGAGGATGCCGACAGCGGCGTCAGTCCCCGGCGCGGCCAACGGCAGCCGGCATTGGGCATGAACACGGGCACGGCGGCGACGGCGGCGGCGGTCTCCAGGACACGGTCGAGCCAGGACATGCGCATCCTCCTTGCCGGGTCAACGGCCTCGCGCCGCCAAGGTTCCGTTCGGCGGGCGGGGGGCGTCCCACCCCGAGGGGGAGTAGGTCGGGCTCCTCCTTTTGCGGTATAGGGTGCGCTCCTTCGGCGGGGCCGTAAAAAGCACAAGCTTGGCCGTTCCCCGCACTTGGCGTCGGCGCCCCGATGTCGTATGAAGTCCTCTTTGCGTCGAACGGGCGGGGGTTGCGCGCGTTCGAAACAAGGGGAGCGGGCGGGCCGTTTCCCAAGAATAACTTTGAATTCAGCCGCGGGCCTGTGGCACACCTACCGGCCCCGGGAAGAGGAACCGAGTGCCTATGAGCGGATTGCCTGAGCAACAGGGGCTTTATGACCCGCGCTACGAACACGACGCTTGCGGTGTGGGCTTCATCGCCGACATCAAGAACCGCAAGACCCACGACATCGTTCTTCAGGGCCTGAAAATCCTTGAGAACCTGACTCATCGTGGCGCGGTCGGAGCCGATCCGCTGGCCGGCGACGGCGCCGGCATCCTGATCCAGATGCCCGATGCGTTCCTGCGCGCCGAGACCGCCGCCCTGGGCATCGCCCTGCCGGCCGAGGGCGATTACGCCGCCGGCCTGGTGTTCCTGCCCAAGGACGCCACCTTGTGCGCACAGTGCGAGAAGCTGCTGGAATCGCTGGTCGCCGCAGAGGGCCAGACTCTGCTGGGCTGGCGCGACGTTCCCACCGACGCCTCGGGCCTTGGCGAATCCGTCAAGCCGACCGAACCCTTCGTGCGCATGCTCTTCGTGGGCAAGGGCGCCGCCTGCGCCGACCAGGACGCCTTTGAACGCAAGCTGTTCGTCATCCGCAAGCAGGCCGAGACCCAGTGCCCGGCCGCCGCCGCCGAGGATTTCTACGTCCCCTCGCTGTCGTCGCGTACCCTTGTCTATAAGGGCATGCTGCTGGCCGACCAGGTGGGCAGCTATTACCGCGACCTGATGGACGAGCGCATGGTGTCGGCGCTGGCGCTGGTGCATCAGCGCTTCTCGACCAACACCTTCCCCAGCTGGCGCCTGGCGCATCCGTTCCGCATGATCTGCCACAACGGCGAGATCAACACCCTGCGCGGCAACGTCAACTGGATGAATGCGCGGCGCAAGGCCATGAGCTCGCCGGTGTTCGGCCCCGACCTCGAGAAGCTGTTCCCGCTGATCGCCGAGGGTCAGTCGGACACCGCGTGCTTCGACAACGCGCTGGAGCTGCTGGTGATGGGCGGCTATCCGCTGCACCACGCCATGATGATGCTGGTGCCCGAGGCGTGGTCCGGCAATCCGCTGATGGACGACAAGCGGCGTGCCTTCTACGAGTACCACGCCGCCCTGATGGAGCCGTGGGACGGCCCGGCGGCGGTGTGCTTCACCGACGGCCGCATGATCGGCGCCACGCTCGACCGCAACGGCTTGCGCCCGGCGCGCTACCTGATCACCGACGACGACAAGATCATGATGGCGTCGGAAATGGGCGTGCTGACCTTCCCCGAGGACAGGATCGTCAAGAAGTGGCGCCTGCAGCCGGGCAAGATGCTGCTGATCGACCTCGAGAAGGGCCGCATCATCGACGACGCCGAGATCAAGGCCGAGCTGGCCGGCGCCAAGCCGTACCAGGAGTGGCTGGACGAGTCGCAGCTGCTGCTGGAGGAACTCAGGATCGACGTCGAGCCCAAGGGCTTCGACGAGGCGACCCTGCTCGACCGCCAGCAGGCCTTCGGCTACACCCAGGAGGACCTGAAGTTCCTGCTCCAGCCGATGGCCGTCACCGGCCAGGAGGCGGTGGGCTCCATGGGCACCGACACCCCGCTGGCGGTTCTGTCGGACAAGCCCAAGGTGCTGTTCAGCTACTTCCAGCAGTGCTTCGCCCAGGTGACCAATCCGCCGATCGATTCCATCCGCGAGGAATCGGTGATGAGCCTGGTCAGCCTGATCGGCCCGCGCCCCAACCTGCTGGGCGGCCATGACGGCCCCGAGGCCAAGCGCCTGGAGGTCAAGCAGCCGATCCTGACCAACGAGGACCTGGAGAAGATCCGCCGCATCGAGCAGGTGCCCGGCTCCGGCTTCCGGTCCATCACGCTGGACATCACCTGGCCGGCCGCCGAGGGCGCCGCCGGCATGGACAAGGCGCTCGACGCCCTGTGCGCCCTGGCCCAGGCCAAGGTGGGCGAGGGCTACAACATCCTGGTGCTGTCCGACCGCAAGATGTCGGCCGAGCGGGTGGCGATTCCGTCGCTGCTGGCGGTGTCCGCCGTGCACCATCACCTGATCCGCGAGGGCCTGCGCACCCAGGTCGGCCTGGTCATCGAGACCGGCGAGGCCCGCGAGGTGCACCACATGTGCTGCCTGGCCGGCTATGGCGCCGAGGCCATCAACCCCTACCTGGCCTTCGAGACCCTGGAGGCCATGCGCGCCACCCTGCCCGAGCAGCTGTCCTCGGCCGAGGTTCAAAAGCGCTTCATCAAGGCGACCGACAAGGCCATCCTCAAGGTGATGGCCAAGATGGGCATCTCCACCTACCAGTCCTATTGCGGCGCCCAGATCTTCGATGCCGTGGGCCTGAGCCAGGAGTTCATCGACAAGTATTTTGCCGGCACCGCCAGCCGCATCGGCGGCGTCGGCCTGGCCGAGGTGGCCGAGGAAGCGGTGCGTCGCCACAAGTTGGCCTACTCCGACGCGCTGATCTTCCGCAATGCCCTCGACGTGGGCGGCGAGTACGCGCTGCGCCTGCGCGGCGAGGAGCATGCCTGGACCTCGGAATCGATCCAGACCATGCAGCATGCCGTGCGCTCGAACTCCTATGACAAGTTCAAGGAGTTCTCGCGCCAGATCGACGAGCAGTCCAAGCGCCTCCTGACCCTGCGCGGCCTGTTCGAGATCAAGCCCGCGGGCAACGGCATCCCGCTGGACGAGGTCGAGCCGGCCAAGGAGATCGTCAAGCGCTTCGCCACCGGCGCCATGAGCTTCGGGTCGATCTCGTGGGAGGCGCACACCACGCTGGCCATCGCCATGAACCGCATCGGCGGCAAGTCGAACACCGGCGAGGGCGGCGAGCTTTCCGAGCGCTTCCAGCCGATGCCCAACGGCGATTCCATGCGCTCGGCCATCAAGCAGGTCGCGTCGGGGCGCTTCGGCGTCACCACCGAGTACTTGGTCAACGCCGATGACATCCAGATCAAGATGGCCCAGGGCGCCAAGCCCGGCGAGGGCGGCCAGCTGCCTGGCCACAAGGTCGACAAGAACATCGCCAAGGTGCGTCATTCGACCCCGGGCGTCGGCCTGATCAGCCCGCCGCCGCACCACGACATCTATTCGATCGAGGATCTGGCCCAGCTGATCT
This sequence comes from Pseudomonadota bacterium, assembly GCA_040751765.1. Taxonomy (GTDB): domain Bacteria; phylum Pseudomonadota; class Alphaproteobacteria; order Rhodospirillales; family Magnetospirillaceae; genus CALABS01. The sequence goes on from JBFMHS010000249.1 coordinate 6,986, forward strand.
ACGATCTGAAGAACGTCAACCCGGTGGCCCGCATCTCGGTCAAGCTGGTGTCCGAGGTGGGCGTCGGCACCGTCGCCGCCGGCGTCGCCAAGGCCAAGGCCGACCACATCACCATCTCGGGCTTCGATGGCGGCACCGGCGCTTCGCCGCTGACCTCCATCAAGCATGCCGGCTCGCCGTGGGAGATCGGCCTGGCCGAGACCCACCAGACCCTGGTCCTCAACAAGCTGCGCACCCGCGTTCCGGTGCAGGTGGACGGCGCGCTGCGCACCGGCCGCGACGTGGTGGTGGGCGCGCTCTTGGGCGCCGACGAGTTCGGATTCGCCACCGCGCCGCTGATCGCCGCCGGCTGCATCATGATGCGCAAGTGCCACCTGAACACCTGCCCGGTCGGCGTGGCGACACAGGACCCGGACCTGCGCAAGCGCTTCCAGGGCCAGCCCGAGCACGTCATCAACTACTTCTTCTTCGTCGCCGAGGAAGTGCGCGAGTGGATGGCCCGCCTCGGCTTCCGCACATTCGACGAGATGATCGGGCGCGTCGACCTGCTCGACACCAACAAGGCGGTCGACCATTGGAAGGCCAAGGGGCTGGACTTCTCGCGCCTGTTCTTCAAGCCGGACAGTGGCGGCACGCCGGTGCGGCATTGCGAGACCCAGGACCACGGGCTCGACTCGGTGCTCGATCGCGAGCTGATCGCCCTGTGCAAGCCGGCCATCGAGCAGAAGGTGCCGGTGCGCATCGAGAAGCCGGTGCGCAACATCGACCGCACCGTCGGCGCCATGCTGTCGGGCGAGGTCGCCAAGGCCCACGGCCATGCCGGGCTCACCGACGACACCATCCACATCAAGCTGGACGGCACCGCCGGCCAGAGCTTCGGCGCCTTCCTGGCCCGCGGCGTCACGCTCGAGCTGGAAGGCGAGGGCAACGACTATGTGGGCAAAGGCCTGTCGGGCGGCCGCATCGTCATCTATCCGCCGAAAATCTCGAAGATCGTCGCCGAGGACAACATCATCGTCGGCAACACCGTGCTCTACGGCGCCATCGACGGTGAGTGCTATTTCCGGGGTGTCGGCGGCGAGCGTTTCGCCGTGCGCAACTCGGGCGCCATCGCGGTGGTCGAGGGCGTGGGCGACCACGGCTGCGAGTACATGACCGGCGGTTGCGTGCTGGTCATCGGTCCCACGGGGCGCAACTTCGCGGCCGGCATGTCGGGCGGCGTCGCCTATGTGCTGGACGAGGCCGGCGACTTCGACAAGCGCTGCAACATGGCCATGGTCGACCTGGAGCCCATCGCCGACGAGGAAGCCGCCAACTGCGCCCACGAGGGCCAGTGCAACGACCTCGAGGCCCACGGCCTGGTCGACGTCATGCGCGACATGACCCGCGACGACGCCGCGCGTATCCGCGCGCTGCTGCGGAACCACCATCACCACACCGGTTCCCGGCGGGCCCACGACATCCTGCTCAATTGGGAGTACTACATGCCCAAGTTCGTCAAGGTGATGCCGGTCGACTACCGGCGCGCCCTGCTCGAAATGCAGAAGGCCCAGGAGCCCAAGGTGGCCGCTGGGGGAGGGCGCTGAGATGGGCAAGGCGACCGGCTTCAAGGAATTCCAGCGCCAGACCCCGGGCTACGAGAAGCCCGAGGAGCGCGTGAAGCACTACAACGAGTTCACCAAGCCCCTGGGCGATGACGAACTGTCGAAGCAGGGCGCCCGCTGCATGGATTGCGGCGTGCCGTTCTGCCACCAGGGC
>JBFMHS010000025.1:0-6346 GCA_040751765.1 Pseudomonadota bacterium
CGATGGCGATCGGGACCACGAAGCCCCACTCGTCCTCGATGCTCAGTTTCAGCACCGTCTGTTCGTTGGCGAACAGCAGCACGTAAAGAACCAGGCTGAGCACCCCCAGCGCGATGGTGCGCAGGTTCTGGGGCGTCAGGCGGGCCTGCAGGTTCTGCATTGTTGTCCCCTCAAGAAACGAACGCGGTCCAGCGGACCGGGACTCGGGTCGCCGAGGGCGGCTGGCGAGGGATGGGTGCGAGTGGGGACGATGCCGGCGGCCGGTGGCCGTCGCACTACGGAACATCCCGGATGCGGGTAGCCCGTTTTTGTTCTCTCCCTCTCGGCGGCGGATTGACTCCGCCGTCCTTGGCCCATGCCAGGCTCTCGTTGCGAACATGCTAATATAACCTGGCGCTGAATGACAAGAGAAAGTCTGTCCGGGTATGGCGCTGCAAAACGCGATATCCCGGTGTGATGCAAATCAAAAGAGATAGGTGAATGTGATGCTGAGCACAGGCTCCAGCCGCGACGGCGCGAGGGTCCGCCGGTCGTATGCCGTCCCCGGTCCATCGTCCCCATCGCTCAGGACCCGCAACTCCGGCCGGCCGCGATAGAAGGCACCGAAGTCGAGCCCGACCAGCAGGCTGTCGTCGAGCACCTCGCCCTGCCAGCCGATTCCCAGATAGGGCACGAAGGTGCCGGTGCGGCTGTCCGAGGCCTCGGCATCGCGGAAGCCGCCGGTCAGGCGGAAGCCGCCGGCGATGGGAAACCAGTCCAGCAGGGTGCCGGCCGGCCGTTCCTCCAGGGGTGGCGCCTTCAGGGCCCGCAAGGCCAGGACGGGGACCTCGTGGGGTGTCATCGCCAGCACTTCCGGGGGCACCGTGACGGGCTGGCCGATGGTCCCGGCCCCGGCACCCGTGGGCGGCAGGACGGCGAGGACGAACACGACCAAGGCACGGCGCATGGCGGACCCTCCGGCGAAAGCATCATCCAGGCATATGGCGCCGGGGCCGGCGGTGGGTTAGCGCGAAAAGGAGGTAAGCAGGCGCGCCATCGGTCAGGCGGCGAGGGCATGGACCAGCGGTAGCCAGACCAGGGCGAACAGCGTGCTGGCCGCCACCGCTACGGCGGCGCGGTCGGGGTGGACGTTGCGCAAGGTGGCATGGACCACCGTAACCGCCGCCATGGGCGCCAGGCTCTGCACCAGCATCACCTGGTGGGCGATCGGCGAAAAGGACTGGAGGAAGGTGCGGTCCACCCACACGAAGGCCACCGCCACCAGCGGCCAGAACAGGAACTTCCATGCGAAGGCGAAGCCGAGGAAGCCGAGGTCGGGCCGCGGTCGCGCCACCTGGGCCAGTCCAAGTCCGACGATCATCATTCCCACCGCCGAAAAGCCGCCGGCCAGCAGGTCGACGGTCTGGGGGACGAAGGCCGGCAGGCGGACATCGAGCAGGTTCAGAGTCACACCCAGCCAGCAGGCATGCAGGCCGGGATAGCGCAGCACCCGCATCAGCGCGCCGGCCACCGTGGCCTCGGCGCGGGCGACGGTGAAATATCCGACGGTGTTCTCGTAAGCGGTGAAGCCGAACGAGATCATCACCGCCGCCGGCAGGCTATCGGGGCCCAGCAGCACCAGGCAGGCGGGAATTCCGAAAAAGCCGGTATTGCCGGTGGCAGCGGCGAAGGCGGCGATGCGCTCGCGTCCATCGCGCCAGAAGCCGGCCGCCAGCGGCAGGCTCAGCCACGCCACCAGGCAGGCCAGGCCGAAGACCGCGAGGGGCAGCACCGCCAGGGCGCCGTCCAGCCGGGCGCCGTGAAATCCCTTGAACACCACCGCCGGCGACAGGACGTACAAGGCCAGGGCGCCGATTTCGTGGCTCCTGACCTTGACCACCCGGCCGAGCAGGAATCCGATGACCACCAGCGCATAGAGCGGGATCAACTTGCCGGCCAGGGCTGCGTCGAACGGCAGGCTCACTTGTCGATGAAGTCTTCCATCGCCCGGCCTTCCTGGGCGTAGAAGCGGAAGCCGTTGCGGCCGGCACGCTTGACCTGGTACATGGCCACGTCGGCGGCCTTGCAGACGTCGTCCATGGTCTCGCCGTCGTCCGGGAACAGGGCGCCGCCGACCGAGGCGCCGATGGTGCATTTGTGGCCCTGGTAGTCGATGGGGCGCGACAGCACGTCGATGATCTTGCGGGCCACCAGTGCCGCCTCGGACGAGCGGCCGATCTCCTCGACCACCACCACAAACTCGTCGCCGCCGACGCGGGCGACGGTGTCGGAGCCGCGCACGCAGGCGGTCAGCCGGTCCGCCACCTCGCGCAGCACCGCGTCGCCGGCCTCGTGGCCCAGAGTGTCGTTGATCGGCTTGAAGCGGTCGAGGTCGACATAGAGCACCGCCATCCGTCCGCCGTGGCGCTTCACGCGGGCCAGGGCGTGGTTCATGCGGTCGGTGAGCAGGTTGCGGTTGGGCAGGCCGGTCAGCGAATCGTGGTGGGCCAGGCGGCGGATGCGGTCCTCGTTCTCCTTGCGCTCGGAGATGTCGCGCAGGATGGCGGTGAACATGCGGCTGCGGCCCTGGCGAAGCTCGCTGACCGAGATCTCCATCGGGAACACCGAGCCGTCCTGGCGCAGCCCCTGGCCTTCGACCATGCGGTTCATCATGGTGGGGAACAGACCCGACATATAGGCGTCGAAGAACCGCTGGTGATGCTCGCGCAGGCCGGTCGGCATCAACGCGCCCAGGTCCAGCCCCACCAGCTTGCCGGCGGGAAAGCCGAACATCTTTTCGGCGGCGGGGTTGGCCGACACGATACGGCCGTCATCGTTGATGGCGATGATGCCCTCGGCCACCGAGGTCAGGATGCCTTGCAGCCGCGCCTCGCGCTCCCGCAGCGCCTCGGCCGACTTGACGAATTTCGAGATGTCGCGGGCCTCGATCAGGAAGCTGTCGGCGCGTTCCGGCACCTGGCGGACCCGCATCTCGGCCTCGAAGGGGGTGCCGTCGGCGCGGGTCAGCTTGAGGGGGACGAAGTCCTCCTCGGCCAGCAGCTCCCAGCCGGCTTCCAGCAGGAAACGGTAGTCGTCGACGATGAAGTCGTCAAAGGGGCGGCCCTCGGCCTCGGCGAAGGACCGCAGGCCCAGCATGGACAAGCCGGCGCGGTTGACGAACACCAAGCGGTTGTCCTCGATCAGGCAGACGAGCGACGACACGAGCTCCAAAAGCTCGCGGTTCAGCCCGACGGTCGTGCCGTGGCTCGTCAAGGACGCGTTCACTCCGGCCTACCCCACCACACTTTCGGATAATGGTCGGCCCAAAGGACCGTGAAGTCAACAGCGGCGCCAAATAAGTACAATTGTGAACAAGTCTTAAATCAAGCGCGCTGCCACCTCGGCGAGTGCCTGGAACGGCGACTGGCCCGGGCGCAGGCTCAACTCTCCCGCCCGCCGCAGCCCCTCGCGTCCGAAACGCTCGCGCACCGCCTCGGCCAGCCATTGCTCGGCCTGCGTGTGGCGGGCGGCGGCAAGGCGGCCGCCCTCGGCCAGGAAGGCGGCGTGGGAATCCACGGCCGCGACCAGACCGTCGATGCCGTCGGCGCGCACCGACGACACCATCAGCACCGGCACCCGCCAGCCGCCGGCCTCCTCGCCGTCGGCCAGCGACAGCGCGCCCAGGACGTCGGCACGGGCGCGCCGGGCCTCGGCCTCCATGTCGGCCTTGGTCACCACCACGATGTGCGGGATCTCGGCGATGCCGGCCTTCATGAATTGCAGAGAATCGCCCGATCCCGGCTGGACGCAGAACAGCACGGTGTCGGCCACTCCGACCACGTCGGTCTCGCTCTGGCCGACGCCGACGGTCTCGATCAGCACCACGTCGTAGAGCGCCCGCATCAGCACCATGGCCGACACCGTCAGCCCGGCCAAGCCGCCCAGGCGGTCGCGGGCGGCCATCGAGCGCACGAACACGCCCTGGTCGTCGGGGTCGGTGGACAGCCGGGTGCGGTCGCCCAGCAGCGCGCCGCCCGACCGCCGCGACGAAGGGTCGACGGCGATGCAGGCCACGGTGCGGCCGCTCCGCCGCCAGGCCTTGATCAGCGCGTTCATCAGCGTCGACTTGCCGACGCCGGGCGGGCCGGTCATGCCGACCACGTGGGCGGCGGGCGCGGCATGGGCGGCATCCAGCAGGGCGACGGTGGCGGCGGCGTCGGGGGCGCGCTCCAACTCGGCCAGGGCGCGGGCCAGGGCCGCCTTGCCGCCGGCGCGGATGTCGTCCAGGGTCACCGTCCTCTCCTTGTCTGCGGCGGGGATTGTGGGCACCGGCGGGGCGGTGGTCAAGCCGTCCGGGTGGTGGTATGGTCCGCCGCCATGATCCCCGTGCTTCCGTCCCGAATAGTCGCCGTCTTCGTGCTCGCCGCCTGCACGCTGGCGCTGGCCGCCGCCTTCTTCGCCGAACATGTCCTCGGCCTCAAGCCCTGCGAGCTGTGCCTGACCCAGCGCGTGCCCTTCGCCGTGGGCGGGCTGGTCGCCGGGCTGGCGCTGATGCCGCCGGCGGCGCGGCTGCGCCGGGCACTGCTGGCGCTTGCGGCCGTGGCCTTGCTGGTCAATTCCGGCATCGCGGTCTACCATGTCGGGGTCGAGCGGAAATGGTGGGCGTCGTCCTGCGCCCCCACAGAGGCCGGCCCGATCGATGTCCGCGACCTCGTCGCCGCCATGAGCCGGCCGGTCGAGGTGCGCTGCGACGAGCCGGCCTGGCAGTGGAACGGCATCACCATGGCCGGGCTCAATATCGTGTTCTCGGGCGGGCTGGGCCTCGTGGTGCTGGCCCTGCTCCGCCGCATGGAGCGCAAGGCATGACCGCCGAAGGCAACTACCGTCCCACCGCAGACGACCGCATCCCCGGCGACCTGACCAAGGACCAGCTGATCGCCCGCATCCTGCGTGTCGACCAAGCCGGCGAGCTTGGCGCGGTGCGCATCTACCAGGGCCAGCGGGCAGTGCTGGGGCGGGGCCGCCACGGGGCCTTGCTGACAAAGATGCACGACCAGGAGAAGCACCACCTGGACACCTTCAACCGCCTGATCTCGGAACGCCGGGTGCGGCCGACCGCGCTGGCTCCCATCTGGCATGTGGCCGGCTTCGTGCTGGGGGCGGGCACCGCGCTGCTGGGCGAGCGGGCGGCCATGGCGTGCACGGTGGCGGTCGAGGAAGCCATCGACGAGCACTACGCCGAGCAGGCCGCCAGGCTCGGCGACGACGAGCCCGACCTCAAGGCGACCATCGAGAAGTTCCGCGAGGAAGAGATCGAGCACCGCGACATCGGCCTCGCCAACGAGGCCGAGATGGCTCCGGCCTATCCCCTGCTGTCGGCCGCCATCAAGACGGGGTGCCGCATCGCCATCTGGCTGTCGGAGCGGGTGTAACTCACCCCTTCTGCACGATCACCCCGTACCAGCCCAAACCGGCATAGGTTTCGTAGCCGGGGGTCAGGGCATAGCCGACCAGATCGCCGTGGCCGTCGGTGTAGTGGCCGCGCTCGCCGCCCGAGACATCCAGAGGGAAGCATTCGGTCAGCAGGCCGGCGCGGTCCGAGGCGGCGATGACCCGGTGGCGGGAATCGATCAGCAGGCAGCGGCTGCGGGCCTTCTCCTCCGGTGCCAGGCGGATGGTCTCGACGATGGCCTGGGCCTGCGCCTCCCAGTCGAAGAAGATGCCCAGCGCGCCGATGGGGCGGCCGTTGGCCTCGCCACCCTCGCGGATGGCGGTCGCATAGGTGGCGACCATGGCGTTGCCCAGGGCCGGCTCGCGGGCGATGTCGGCGACCGCGAAGGCGCCGCCGTCGGCGGTGGCCATGGCGTCCTTGAACCATTGCTGGCCCGAGACGTCGCTGCCGGCGACGCCCGGATAGGCGCCGGGGCGGCCGTTGGCGAGGACGCGGCCGTCGGCGTCGGCGATCCACAGATCGAGATAGACGGTGTAGGAATCGAGGATCACCCCCAGCCGGCGGCTGGCGTGGCGCGCCGTCTCGGTGGTGGCATGGGCGGCGCAGTCGACCACCGCCTGGTCGGTGGCCCACCAGCGCACGTCGCAGGAACGTTCATAGAGGTTGCGGTCGGCGATCTCGACCGCGTTGTGGGCCAGATCGGCCAGTCGTTCGCCGCGCACCCGGGCCACTTCCTCGGCCATGGAGCGGCCGAAGCGGGACAGAGTGTCGAGCTGCCCTTTCAACTCCCCCCTTAGCGAATCGGTCAGTTGCGAGATCTCGGTGGAAATGGATTTCACCTCATCGGCGACGACCGCGAAGCCCCGCCCCAGATGGCCCACGCGCTGGGCCTCGATGGTTGCGTTGAGCGCCAGC
>JBFMHS010000250.1:0-6621 GCA_040751765.1 Pseudomonadota bacterium
CCTCGTGGGGCTCGACATCCCCCTGCTCTACGAGACCGGCGGCGAGCGCCGGTGCGACCGGGTGGCGGTCGTCAGCTGCCCCGCCTTCCTCCAGGAACAGCGGGTGCTGCGCCGGCCCGGCATGACGCCCGCGCGGCTGGCGGCGGTCCGCGCCCAGCAGATGCCCGATGCCGCCAAGCGCCGCCGGGCCGATTTCGTCATTCCCACCGGACGCGGCCTGGCTGCGGCCTTGCGCCGCCTGCGCCTTGCCGTCACACTGACGCGCGAGCAGCCGGGCCCCGGCCAATGGCCGCCCCGCACCACCGTCATCCACCGCCGGGCCGCATGCGCGAGATCGTCCTCGACACCGAAACCACCGGATTCGACCCTTATGCCGGGCATCGCATCGTCGAGATCGGCTGCGTCGAGCTGATCAACCACCTGCCCACTGGCCAGGTCTACCACGCCTACATCAATCCCGAGCGGGACATGCCCGAAGAGGCCTTCAAGGTCCACGGCCTGTCGTCGGAGTTCCTGGCCGACAAGCCGGTCTTCGCCGAGGTGGTGGCCGACTTCCTGGAGTTCATCGCCGATTCGCCGTTGGTCATTCACAACGCCGAATTCGACATGAAGTTCCTCAACGCCGAGTTGGAGAGGCTTGGTTTTCCCAAGATGCCCATGAGCCGGTCCATCGACACGGTGGTGATGGCGCGCAAGAAGTTTCCCGGCGCCCAGGCCAACCTGGACGCCCTGTGCCGCCGGTTCGAGATCGACAACACGCACCGCACCAAGCACGGCGCGCTGCTGGATTCGGAGCTGCTGGCCGAGGTCTACCTGCAGCTGATCGGCGGCCGCCAGCCCGGTTTCGAGCTGGGCTTGGCCAAGGCGACGGTGCAGGCCTCGGCGACCGTGGTTCGCGAACGCCGCGAGCCCCGCCCCCACGTCCCCACGCCCGAGGAGCTGGAGGCGCACCTGGCCTTCGTCGGCGGCAAGCTGAAGAAGGCCATCTGGCTGCGCGAGCCGGAAGAGGCGGAGGCCAAGGCGGGGTGATGGTCCCCGCCGGCTGTCCGTCAGGCGGTGCCCTGCGGCTCCTGGGCGACGGCTTCCATGCGCGAGCGGAACAACTGCACGAAGTCGATGGGCTGGATCATCAGCGGCGGGAAGCCGCCGTCGCGGGTCATGTCGGCGACGATGGCGCGCGCGAAGGGGAACAGCATGCGCGGGCACTCGATCAGCAGCATGGCCTGCAGGTGCTCCTGCGGGACGTTCAGGGTGAATACGCCGCCATAGGCCAGTTCGGCGATGAACACCGTCTTGGCCTCCTCCTTGGCCTCGACCTTCAGGTGCAGCACCACCTCGAACACGGTGTCGCGCAGGCCGGTCGCGTTGATGTCGACATGGATGGCGATCTCGGGGTTGCGGCCCTGCATCTCGGCAAAGATGCCCGGCGCGCCGGGGACCTCGAAGGACAGGTCCTTGATGTACTGGCCGTTGACCACCAGCGCCGGCTGGGCGGCCTCGTTGTTCTCCGTCATCTGGCAAAAGCTCCTTGTCGCGGATCGCCTGTCGGCGGGCTGGAGGACTGGCTACCACGGATCGCGACGACGCACAATCGCTCGCCCGGCGAGGCGTGCCCGGGTCAGGGGCGGCGATCGTCCTCGACCACCCGGTAGTCCACCTCGATCACCGGCGGCGGACCATCGGCCGGGCCCTGGGCCGAAGGTCCCGGCGCGGCCACCACCGTGCGCACATGACCGGCCAGCCACAGGCGCAGCGCGGCGCGCACCGGCGGCAGCAGCAGCAGCAGGGCGATGACGTCCGAGAAGAAGCCGGGCAGGAACAGCAGCGCCCCGGCGAAGGCCAGGCACAGGCCGTCGAAGGCCTCGGCGACCGGGAACTCGCCGCGGTCCAGCTGCGTGCGGGCGCGGAACATGGTCTCCAGCCCCTGGCGACGCACCAGGGCGACGCCGGCCATGCCGGCGGCGATGGCCAGGGCGATGGTGGGCAGCACGCCGATCCACTGGGCGGATTTCACGAAAAGCGCGATCTCCACCACCGGCAGGCCGATGAGAACGAGGACGATCAGCCAAGGCATGCTTGCTCTTTGCCCCTTCCAGGCTTATCTCTTGACGAGCTTCCGGAACGTAGGTTCATGAACGACGGATTCCACCTCATCGACATCGTTTTCTTCGCCATGGTCGCGGCCTTCCTGGTGCTGCGTCTGCGCAGCGTGCTGGGCCGGCGCACCGGTAACGAGCGCCCGCCGCCGGGAATGGGCGACTCACGCGGTCCGTCGCCGGACAACGTGATCGATCTCGCCTCGGCCCGCAAGCCCGCGCAGGAGGAGCTTCCCGACGGGCCGGTGGGCGCCGGCCTGATGGCGATCCGCTCCGCCGACCCGTCCTTCGCGGTCGAGGATTTCCTGTCCGGTGCCCGGGCCGCCTTCGCCATGATCGTCGAGGCCTATGCCGCTGGCGAGAAGGGCGTGCTCAAGCCCTTGCTGTCGCCCTCGGTCTATCACGGCTTCGCCGAGGCCATCGACGGCCGCGCCCGCGCCGGCGAGGTGCTGGACACCGAGCTGATCTCGGTGCGGTCGGCGGAAATCGTCGACGCCCGCATGGACGGTGGCGTGGCCAACGTCACCGTGCGCTTCCGCTCCGAGCAGGTGAACCTGGTCAAGGACCTGGAGGGGCGCGTCCTCGACGGCGATCCCGACCGGGTCAGCGACGTCACCGACGAATGGACCTTCGCCCGCGACACCCGCTCACGCGATCCCAACTGGCAGCTGGTGGCCACCCGCGCCCCCGAAGACGCCAGGTAGGGGGCGGACGGTGCGCGGTCTTCTCGCGGGCGGCCTTCTCGCCCTGGCGCTGGCGGCTTGCGCCCCGGCGCCCCGGCCGGAACTGGCGCCACCCGCCGCTCCACCCGCCGGTCCCGACCGCGCCGTGCTCAGGCCGGCGACCTTCGCCGACCTGCCGGGCTGGCGCGAGGACGCCGTGGCTGCCGCCCTGCCGGCGCTGCTGCGTTCCTGCGACCGTATCGCCAAGCTGCCTCACGACCGCTCGGTGGGCGCCGAGGGACAGGGCGGCACCGCCGCCGACTGGTATGGGCCCTGCGGCGCCGCCCGCCGGGTGCCCGCCGGCGACCACGCCGCCGCCCGCGCTTTCTTCGAGGCCTGGTTCCAGCCGGCGCTGGTGACCAACAACGGCACCACCGCCGACGGCACCTTCACCGGCTACTACGAGCCGGAACTGGCCGGCTCGCGCGGCCGCAAGGGGCGCTTCACCGTGCCGCTGCTGGGCAAGCCCACCGATTTGGTGACCATGGACCTGGGCAAGTTCCGGCCCGATCTCGGCCACGAGCAGCTGGCCGGCCGGGTGGTGGGCAACCGGCTCGTTCCCTATCCGACCCGCGCCGACATCGAGGCCGGCGCCCTGGACGGTCTGGCCCAGCCGGTGGCGTGGGTCGACGACCCGGTCGACGCCCATATCCTGCACATCCAGGGTTCGGGCCGCATCCGCCTCGACGACGGCACCGTCATGCGGGTCGGTGTCGCCGCCACCAACGGCCACAAATTCGTCGGCATCGGCCGTGTTCTCAAGGACAAGGGCAAGCTGGACGGCGACACCTCCATGCCGGCCATCCGCGCCTGGCTCAAGGCCCATCCGGCCGAGGCGGTCAAGCTGATGGCCGAGAATCCCCGCTACGTCTTCTACCGCATGGTCGAGGGCGACGGCCCGGTCGGGTCGGAGGGGGTGGCGCTGACCCCGGAACGCTCGCTGGCGGTGGACACCCGCTACGTGCCGCTGGGCATGCCGCTATGGCTGGACACCGTCGATCCCGGCGGCAAGCCGCTGCGCCGCCTCGTGGTGGCCCAGGATACCGGCGCCGCCATCAAGGGCGTGGTGCGTGGCGACTATTTCTGGGGAGCCGGCGAGCCCGCCTTCGAGAAGGCCGGCCGCATGAAGAGCCGGGGCCGCTATTGGATGCTGGTGCCCAGGCAGCGCACGCCGAGCGTCGCCGCGCGCTGACCCGAAGTGGTCACACCACTTGCCAACCGGCCGGCGAGCGTCCATCCTTCTGCGTAAAATGGAAGGGAACGCTCCATGACGTCCGATAAGCCGCGGGTGGGCCTGTTCGCCACCTGCCTGGTCGACCTGTTTCGCCCCGGCGTGGGCTTCGCCGCCGCCAAGCTGCTGGAAGATGCCGGCTGCGCCGTCGAGGTGCCGCCGGGCCAGACCTGCTGTGGCCAGCCGGCCTACAATTCCGGCGATCGCGACGATGCCCGCCGGCTGGCGCTGAACGTCATGCGCGTCTTCGCCGGCTACGACTACGTGGTGCTGCCGTCGGGTTCCTGCGCCGCCATGATCCGCCATCACTACCCGGCCCTGTTCGCCGACGACCCCGAGCTGGGCCGCCAGGCCGCCGTGCTGGCCGGCAAGACCCACGAACTGGTGTCGTTCCTCACCGACGTCCTCGGCGTCGAGGCGGTGGCGGCGCGGTTCGACGGCGCGGTGACCTATCACGATTCGTGCTCGGGCTTGCGCGAGATGAAGGTGAAGGCCCAGCCGCGCGCCCTGCTGGGCACGGTGGCGGGCCTCGAACTCAAGGAGATGACGGCGCCCGAGGAATGCTGCGGTTTCGGCGGCACGTTCTGCGTCAAGTATCCCCAGATTTCCGACCGCATGGTGTCCGACAAGGTTTCCGATGTGGACTCGACCGCCGCCGGCACCGTGCTGGCTGGTGATCTCGGCTGCCTGATGAACATCGCCGGCAAACTCAAGCGCCGGGGTTCGGCGGTCAAGGCCCGCCATGTCGCCGAGGTGCTGGCCGGCATGGCCGACGAGCCGGCCATCGGCGAGGAGGGCTGACATGCATCCCACCAGCCATGCCTTCAAGCGCAACGCCGACAAGGCGCTCCACGATGCCGGTCTGCAGGATGCCCTGGCCAAGCTGAAGGCCGGCTTCCGGGTCAAGCGCGCCGCCGCCGTCGCCCGGCTGCCGGAATTCGAGGCGCTGCGCGACGCCGGCAAGGCCATCAAGGACCACGCCCTCTCCAATCTCGATTACTACCTGGAGACCTTCGAGGCCAAGGTGATCGAAAGCGGTGGCCAGGTTCACTGGGCGCGCGACGGCGACGAGGCCCGCAAGGCGGTGCTGGCCATCTGCCGCCAGGCCGGGGCGCGCACGGTGACCAAGGGCAAGTCGATGGTCGGCGAGGAGATCGGGCTCAACCCCTTCCTGGAGGCCAACGGCGTCACCCCGGTGGAGACCGATCTCGGCGAATACATCATCCAGCTGCGCGACGAGCCGCCCAGCCACATCGTCGCACCGGCCATCCATCTCGACCGCACCCACGTGGCCGAGGCGTTCCTCAAGGCTCACCGCCAGCGCGCCGCCGGGCGCGACCTGACCGAACCGCGCGCCATGCTGGACGAGGCGCGCGAAGAGATGCGGGTGCATTTCCACGCCGCCGATGTCGGCATCACCGGCGCCAACATGCTGATCGCCGAGACCGGTTCGACGGTCATCGTCACCAACGAGGGCAATGGCGACCTCACCCAGACCCTGCCCCGCGTCCATATCGTGCTCGCCACCATCGAGAAGGTGGTGCCGACCCTCGACGACGCGGCGGTTCTGCTGCGCCTGCTGGCGCGCTCGGCCACCGGCCAGGAGCTGTCGGTGTACACCACCTTCTCCACCGGGCCGCGCCGGCCGGGCGACCTCGACGGTCCCGACGAGTTCCACGTGGTCATCCTCGACAACGGCCGCTCCAACATGCTGGGCGGCGAGTTCCAGGACATGCTGCGCTGCATCCGCTGCGCCGCCTGCATCAACCACTGCCCGGTCTACGGCGCGGTGGGCGGCCACGCCTATGGCTGGGTCTATCCCGGCCCCATGGGCAGCGTGCTGACCCCGGCCCTGGTCGGCCTGGCCGAGGCGCGCGACCTGCCCAACGCCTCGACCCTGTGCGGCCGCTGCGAGGAGGTGTGCCCGGTGCGCATCCCGTTGCCGCGCATGCTGCGCCATTGGCGCGAGCGCGAGTTCGAACGCCACCTCACCCCGCCCCGCGACCGCCTCGGACTGAAGATCTGGGCGTTTGCCGCGCGGCATCCGAGGCTTTATCGTATGGGCGCCCGGATCGCGGCCTGGGGGCTGGCGAGACTGGCGCGGGGCAAGGGGCGGCTGTCCGACCTGCCGCTGGCCCGCGCCTGGACCGCCACCCGGGATTTCCCCGCGCCCACCGGCAGGACTTTCGTCGAGCAGTGGAGCGAGAGACGACGATCATGAGCGCGGTGATGGCGGAATGGCGCCAGAAGAAGGCGCGCGAGGACGAGCAGCTGCATGACCAGCTGCGCGCCGCCATCCTGGCCGGCACGGTCGAGGTGCACACCGACCAGCGCATGCTCGACTTCCAGGGCTCGCCGGTGCACAGCCCGTGGGACCACTTGGTGCCGCTGATGGGCCTGATGTTCGTGGCCCTCGGCGTGCTGCTGTTCGCCGGGGTGGCGGTGGGCATCGTCGCCATGACCATGGGCGTGTTCGCCCATGTCTACGGCATCAAGCACCTGGTTGCGTGGCGCATCCGCCAGCGCGCCACCGCCTACATGATGGAAAGTGCCGCCCACTGGCAGCAGTTGT
>JBFMHS010000251.1:0-2712 GCA_040751765.1 Pseudomonadota bacterium
TCTCGGAACCGACGATGAACTTACCGAAGCCGGTCTCGACGAACATGTAGGACTCGTCGATGGTGTCGGAGCTCTGGTCGGTGTGGCCACCGGCCTCCAGCTCGATCTGGACGCCGACCTTCATGCCGTTGTCGAGGGTGGTCGAGCCACCGAAGAAAATCTCGTTGTCGCCCTTGACGTCGACCGAGTTGTAGTCGGCGATGGCGTTGCGCTGGTACTTGTCGTCGTTCCACTGACCGACGACCCACCACTTGGAGAAGCCGCCCAGGTTCAGCTTGATCTTCTCCGAAGCCTGCGCGGCACCGGCGGTCATCATACCGGCGGCGACGAGCGCGGTGCTCGCAATAAGAACCTTCTTCATGTTATCTCCTCTCTTTGGCACGGGGATGCGACTTGGCATCCGCAATCCAAATGAACGAACGAGCCCGATCCAGCCATATCGAACGGGGCGGGTCAAGCAACGGACGGGGTAGAAGGTGACGAAAGCGGCGCACTGTGGCGCAGCTGCAACACCACCCCAAGCCGGCGCCCGGCGGCCGTTCCCACCAATCGCTTGCCCCGCGCGCGGCGGCGTTGCATTCTCTGCACCGGCGTCGCGCGGGCGCGGAAGGCAGTTCAAGGGTGTCGAGACGATGAAGATCAAGTTGGCGAAGGGGTTGGCGGTGGCGGTGATCGGCGCGATGGCGCTGACCGCCTGCGAGGCCGGCAAGGCCGTGTATCCGACCCGCAGCAAGACCGATTCCGCGCCCCGCATGGGCGACGAGAAGCGCGAGACCGTTTTTGGCGCCGAGGGCCTGCTGGGCAAGGGCAAGAAGGACACCGACGGCACCGGCATCGGCGTCAACACCTTCCTGTGGCGGGCGTCGCTGGACACCATCGCCTTCATGCCGCTGGCCGGCACCCCCGATCCCTTCGGCGGCACCATCATCACCGACTGGTATTCGCCGCCGGAAACCCCGGGCGAGCGCTTCAAGGTCAACATCTTCATCATGGACCGCGCGCTCAGGGCCGACGGCGTCAAGGTGTCGGTGTTCAAGCAGGTCCGCGACACCACCGGGCAGTGGGTGGACGTCAAGGTCGAGCCGCGCATGGCCACCGATCTGGAAAACGCCATCCTGACCCGCGCCCGCCAGCTGCGCATCGTGTCGACCGAATAGTCGATCGGCGCGGTTCCATCATCCTTAACCACGTGTGCCCGCCCTCGTGGCGGGCTTCGCCTTCAGGGAAGACCATGTCGCGCACCGACGACCGCTACAACGTCAAGGAAACCGAGGCCAGGTGGCAGCGGGAATGGGAGGACCGCGGCTCGTTCCGCGCCAGCGAGCGGTCGGACCGTCCCAAGTACTACGTGCTGGAGATGTTCCCTTATCCGTCGGGGCGCATCCACATGGGCCACGTGCGCAACTACACGCTGGGCGACGTGGTGGCCCGCTTCAAGCGGGCCAAGGGCTTCGACGTGCTGCATCCCATGGGTTGGGATGCCTTCGGCTTGCCGGCCGAGAACGCGGCCATCGAGCGCGGCGTCCATCCCGCCAAATGGACGCGCGAGAACATCGCGGCCATGCGCGAGCAGCTCAAGAGCATGGGTTTGTCCTACGACTGGTCGCGCGAGATCGCCACCTGCGAGCCCGAATACTATCGCCATGAACAGCGCATGTTCCTCGACTTCCTTAGGGCCGGCCTGGTCTACCGCAAGGAATCCTGGGTCAACTGGGACCCGGTCGAGAACACCGTGCTGGCCAACGAACAGGTCATCGACGGCCGCGGCTGGCGGTCCGGCGCGCTGGTCGAAAAGCGGCTGCTGTCGCAGTGGTTCCTGAAGATCACCGCCTTCGCCGACGACCTGCTCGAAGGCCTCAAGGGCCTGGACCGCTGGCCCGACCGGGTGCGGATCATGCAGGAGAACTGGATCGGCCGCTCCGAGGGCGCGCGGCTGACCTGGGCGCTCAAGGACCGCGCTGACCGGCTGGAGATCTTCACCACCCGCCCCGACACCCTGTTCGGCGCCGCCTTCTGCGCCATTTCCCCCAACCACCCGCTGGCCGCCGAGCTGGCGGCGGGCAATCCGGCCCTGGCCGAGTTCATCGCCGAGTGCAATCGCATGGGCACCTCGGAGGCAGTGCTGGAGACGGCCGAGAAGAAGGGCTTCGACACCGGGCTCAAAGCCCTGCATCCCTTCGTTCCGGGTTGGGAGCTGCCGGTGTTCGTGGCCAATTTCGTGCTGATGGACTACGGCTCGGGCGCCATCTTCGGCTGCCCCGCCCATGACCAGCGCGACCTCGACTTCGCCCGCAAATACGGCCTGCCGGTCAAGCCGGTGGTGCTGCCACCGGGAGAGGACGCCGCCACCTTCGCGGTGGGGGTCGAGGCCTATACCGGCGACGGTGTCCTGATCAATTCGGATTTCCTCGACGGCAAGGCCGTGCCCGCCGCCAAGGATGCCGCCATCGCCCGCATCGAGGCCGAGGGCCTGGGCGAGCGGACGGTCAACTACCGCCTGCGCGACTGGGGCGTGTCCCGCCAGCGTTACTGGGGCTGCCCGATCCCGATCATCCATTGCGACGATTGCGGCGCGGTGCCGGTGCCGGAATCCGACCTGCCGGTCCGCCTGCCCGAGGATGTCGGCTTCGACAAGCCGGGCAACCCGCTCGACCATCATCCCAGCTGGAAGCATGTCGCCTGCCCGTCTTGTGGCAAGCCGGCAAGGCGCGA
>JBFMHS010000252.1:0-6402 GCA_040751765.1 Pseudomonadota bacterium
GAGGAAGCCCTGGCCAAGGGCCTGCTGACCCGGCTGGCCGATGACGACGAGGCCGAGGCCGAGGCCCTCGCCACCGCCCGGCGCATCGCCGCCGGAGCGCCCCTGGCCAACCGCCGGCACAAGGAATTCCTCCGCCGCCTCGACGACCCGGCTCCCGTCACCCCGGTGGAGATGGACGCCTGCTACGACTTCCTCGACACCGAGGATTATCGCGAGGGCATGGCGGCGTTTCGCGAGAAGAGGAAGCCGGCGTTCAAAGGGAAGTGAGCAGGACGCCCAGACCGGCCAGCGCCACCGCCAGCAGGATGGTCTTGCCCATGCACAGGAACCAGTTGCGACAGGTGGACATGGTCCGGATTCCTTTCAGCTCCGACGATCGCACTCATCGGCCATCGCCTTCAAGCGGTCCGACACCTCCACCGGCCAGGGCTCGGCGGGGTCCGATGCCTTCAGGTCGTCGGGGAGGGCGGTGACCAGGGCCAGGGCGCGGTCGCGGATGGCCTCCAACGGCGGCAGGGGGGCGGCGCGGCGGCCGTCGCGCAGCACCGGCACCAGCAGCGGCACGCCCTCGGCGGGATCGTCCCAACTGGTCAGCAGGTCGTGGTCGCGGCGGCGGAACACCTGCTTGCGGCCCGGCCAGGTGGCCTTGCCCTCGGACCGCTTGCGGCGCGGCCGGCCATCGTATTCCTGTAGCTTGTAGACGCAATCGAGTGTGGGGGCATCGGGGGGCACCGCCAGGCTGGTGCCGATTCCGAAGCCGTCGATCGGGGCGTCGGCCAGGGCGCGGATGCGGTGTTCGTCCATGTTGCCCGAGGCGAGGATGCCAACCCCGGCCAGCCCGCCCTCGTCCAGGATCGCGCGGACCTGGTGGGCGAGGGTGGCGATGTCGCCCGAGTCCAGCCGCACCGCCCGCACGACCACCCCGCGCGCCGCCAGGGCGGGGGCCAGCGCAACCACCCGCCGCGCCGCACGGACAGTGTCGTAGGTGTCCAGCAGCAGCACGGGGCCGTCGGGCCTGGCCTCGGCGAAGGCGCGGAAGGCCTCGGTTTCGTCGTCGTGGGCCTGGATGAAGGAATGGGCCATGGTTCCCGACACCGGGATGCCGAAGCGCTGTGAGGCAGTGACGGTGGCGGTGGCGCGGAAGCCGGCGAGATAGGCCGCCCGCGCCGCCAGGTCGGCGGCGTCGAGCCCATGGGCGCGGCGCATGCCGAAATCCACCAGCGCCCGGCCGCCGGCCGCCAGCACCATGCGCACCGCCTTGGATGCGACCACGGTCTGGTAGTGGATCAGGTTGATCATCTGCGCCTCGACCAGTTGGGCCACCGGCAGCGGCGCCGTCACCCGCAGCAGCGGCTCGTTGGCGAAGACCGGGGTGCCCTCGGGCACGGCGTCCACGTCGCCGGTGAAGCGCAACTCGCGCAGATACTCCACCACCGTCTCCCCAAGGCCGGCGGCCCGCGCCCAGGCGAGGTCGGCGTCGGTAGCGCGCAAGCCCTCCAGCGCCTCCACCGCCTGTTCCAGGCCGGCGGCCAGCAGGAAGTCGCGGCCGGGTGGCAACGAGCGCACGAACAACTCGCAGCTGGCTCGGCCGGTCAGGCCTTCGGCCAGATAGGCCTGCATCATGGTCAGCGCGTAGAGGTCGCAGGCCAACGCGCTCACGACAGCCCTCCCCGACTAATGCATGGCGGCGTCGTCGTACCAGTCGGGCTCGTCGGATTTCATGATGTCGCACAGCCTGGTGACCACCGATGGCCGCATGGGCACGTCGTCGGGAAGGGTGCGGACATAGCCCGCCATCCACCGCTTGGCCTCCATCAGTTCCGGCTCCGAGGGGCCGGCCTCCAGGATCTCGGCCAGTTTGAGGTCGTCGAGGCGTCCCATGATCTCCTCGACGCGGTCGCGTGTCAGCTTGACGTTGGGCGTCATCGCGGGTCTCCCTTCGCTGGCGTCGCGGGTAGAGTCATGATACCGCCGCCGCCGCCCGTCGAGTGCGCGAAAGTGGGATGACCCCCGGCCACCGATGCGGAGCAGGGTTGCAAAAAGCCGCGCTTTGTCGGAGCCTGCGGCCATCGGACAGGCCGGTTGGCCGGCGCGAGGGGAATACGGATCATGCGAGAGGACAGCGGCGCTCCCGTCTGGGTGCTGGCCGACGACCGCGCCGGCAATGTCGGCCAGTGCCTGGGTGTGGCCGAGGCGCTGGGGTTGCCTTTCGCGGTCAAACAGGTGCGTTACGACCGCTGGGGGCGGTTGCCCAACCCGTTGCGCGGCGCCAGCCTGCTGGGGGTGACGCTGGAAACCCGCCTGGCCCTGGCCGCGCCGTGGCCGCGCTTGGTCATCGCCGCCGGCCGCCGCACCGCGCCGGTGGCCCGCTGGATCAAGCGCCGCTCGGGCGCGGTGCTGGCCCAGATCATGGACCCCGGCCCGGGCGGGCGGGGGGACTTCGACCTCATCGCCGTGCCCCGCCACGACGGCCACCCGCCCCGGGGCGCCAACGTGCTGGCGGTCACCGGCGCGCCGCACCGGGTGACACCGGAACGGTTGGCCGCCGAGGCCGAGCTTTGGCGCCCGCGCTTCGCCCATCTGCCGAGACCGTGGGTGGGGCTGATCGTCGGCGGCGCCACCCGCAAGCGGCCCTTCCCGCCGGCCATGGCCGCCGAGTTGGGCCGCCGCGCGGCGGCGCTGGCGGCGGGCGGCTCGGTGCTGGTCACCACCAGCCGCCGCACCGGCGCGGGCTCCGAGCAGGCTCTGCTGGCCGCCATCCCCGAACCGCGCTTCGTCCACAGCTGGGGAGCGGGGGGCGACAATCCCTATTTCGGTTTCCTGGCCTTGGCCGACGCCCTGGTGGTTACCGGCGATTCGGTCTCCATGTGCTGCGAGGCCTGCGCCGCCTCGGCCCCGGTCCATGTCTACGCGCCGCCGGGCTGGGCGGCGCCCAAGCATGCCCGCCTGCACGCCGAGCTGTACAAGGCGGGCTATGCCCGGCCGCTGGAGGAGGGCACCGTACTGGAGCCGTGGACCCATCCGCCGCTCAATGCCGCCGCTGCCATTGCCGCCGCCATCCGGGCGAGGCTGGCGTGAGGACGGGAGCGCTCCTGCTTGTCGCCCTGTTCGCCGCGGTGTCGGCCGAGGCGGCGAAGCTGAAGGGGATCAAGGGCGACGACGATCGCGTCACCGTCGCCGCCTCGGAATATCCGTGGAGTACCGTGGGGCGGCTGCACAACGGCCAGGGCGGCCATTGCAGCGCGGTGCTGATCGGCCCGCGTCTGGCGGTCACCGCCGCCCATTGCCTGTGGAACCGCAAGACCCGGCGGCCGATGCCTGCGGCCGCCCTGCGGCTGGTCGTCGGCTGGGAGCGGGGTGAGTACCTGCGCGCCGCCGCGGTTGCCCGCACCGAGATCGCGCCCGGCTGGCGCTTCGACGTTCCTTATGGACCCGGCCCCGCTTCGGTGGACTGGGCGCTGCTGGAACTGGCCGAGCCGCTGGGCGACGAGGTGGGGTGGATGGCCCTGGGAACCGCCCCTGGCGAAGGCATGGCGGTGACCACCGTCGGCTACGGCCAGGACCGCAAGCACGTGCCCACCGCCCATATCGGCTGCCGCATCAAGGCGCGGCTGCCGCAGGGGGCGTGGACCCACGACTGCGACGCCGTGCACGGAGACTCCGGGGCGCCGGTGCTGGTGTGGAGCGGGGGCGCGCCGCGTCTGGTCGGCATCCACGTCGCCACCTTTTCGCCTGCCAACGGCCCGGCCCTGGGTGGCACCGTCGGCATCGACGCCTTCGCCGCCGCCGCCGCCAAGATGGGCGCCGCCGGCGACTCCCGCCCCGGCCCGCTGTCCAAGCCCCTGGACCCGGCGGTCAGGGCGCTGTTGGACGGCCGGTGACGGTTTCGCCGATAAGCTGGGCTGTTTCCGGCTCGAAGCAACAAAACACCACCTCGTCCACCGCCTCTCCCCGAGGCCCCTCCAGGAACTCGCGGATGGTGCCGACCGCGATCTCGGCCGCACGGTCCTTGGGGAAGCGGTAGGCGCCGGTGGAGATGGCGGGGAAGGCCACCGAGCGGGCGCCGATGGCGACGGCAACCTCCAGGCAGCGGCGGTAGCAGCCGGCGAGGGTGGTGTCCTCGCCGTGGGTGCCGCCATGCCAGACGGGGCCGACGGTGTGGATGATCCATTTGGCGGGGAGACGGTAGGCGCCGGTGGGTTTGGCGTCGCCCGGGGCGCAGCCGCCCAGGGTGCGGCATTCCTCCAGCAATTCCGGGCCGGCGGCGCGGTGGATGGCGCCATCGACGCCGCCGCCGCCCAGCAGGCTGGAATTGGCGGCGTTGACGATGGCGTCGACCTTCAGGCGGGTGATGTCGGCGACGACGATCCGCAGCTTGTCCATCACAGGAACTCCGGCGTCGCGGCTCCGTACTGGGCGAGCTCCACCACTGCCCCGTCGGGGTCGCGGACATAGGCCATGCGCTTGCCGCCCTTGACGATGTGGTGGGGGACCTCGACCGGCGCCACCTCTTGCCCGAACCCGGCGGCCAGGACGGCCAGGGTCGAATCCAGGTCATCCACGCGCAGGGCGAAATGGCGCAGGCCGATGGTGGCGGGCAGGGAATTGGCGGGCAGGGGCGCGCCGTCGGCGTCCTCGAAGCGCAACAGCTCGACCCGGCAGCCGCCGCCGGGGGCGTCAAGGATGACGCAGCGGGCCCGCGCGCCGGGGATGCCGGCCAGCGTCTCGAACCACGGCCCGTCCAGCACCCGGTCCATGATCACCGCCAGCCCCAGCAGCCGCGAGTAGAAGGCGACGGAGCGCTCGATCTCCGCCACCACCACGTTGACGTGGTCCAGCACCGCCGCCATGGCCGATCTATTTGGGCAGGTCGTTGTAGAAGGTCATCAGCACCGGCCCCTTGCGCCAGCGCTCCTTCTCGGTGCCGCCCATGGTCTGGATCAGGGTGCGCAGGAACAGGCGGTCGACCTTCTTGGGGTAGTCGAAGTGGGTGCGGATGGCCAACAGGTCGCCCACGTTGTGGGGCAGCCGCTCGATCCACTTGATGATGCCGTCGCGGAAGGTGCCGGGACGGGCCTGGTCGCGCTTGTGGGGCGGGTTGTATTCCTGCTCGTAGCGCTGCTCGATCTCGCGCCAGGCCTCGGTGGTCTCGTCGGCCTCCCAGCGGATGACATTGCGCAACAGCGGGATGTCGGCCTCGGTGGGCGGGGTGTAGCCGTGCTTCTCGGCGTGCTCCTGGAACACCGGCCAGGGGTTGTCCTCGGGCTTGAGCTCCTTGGTTTTGCTGCCGGCGCGCTCGCGCACGAAGGAATTCCAGCGTTGGTCCCACTGGTGCAGGATGGGGTTGTTGGCGTCGTCGGTGCCTTGGATGATGGCGATGATCTTGCCGGGGCCTTCCTTGTGCCAGTCGTGCTTGCGGCCCAGCGCCTTGATCTTCTTGGAGGCCCGCATGGTGGGCAGCACGAACTCGCGCAGCACCGTCTCGTAGCAGGACAGGAACTTGGGGGCCAGGACGAAGGGGACCAGGATGTCGTTGCGCTTGCCCTTGCTGGCCAGCGGCTTCAGAGCCCCCTTGGCGTAGGCGCAGATGGTGTCGTCGAACAGGGTGGGGAAGTCGTCGATGGAGCTGGTGTCGATGGCGTCGAGGCCGACCACCTCCTCTTCCTCGGGGGGCGGCTCATAGCCGTTCAGCAGCGGGTCGACGATGCGCGACAGCACGCTGCGGTTCTCGTCCAGGCCCTCGAAGCCGGCGGGCAGCAGCGGTGCGTAGAGCTGTTGCCGGGCCTCGAAGAGGGCCAGCTTGTCCTGGCATTCCAGAACCTTGGCCAGGATGACGTCGAAAACGACGTTCAACTGCTTTTCGGAAGCCCATTTGAGGCTTTGGGGGTCGGCGAGGGTCAGTCGTCGGAGCGACAGGATGCTGGCGACGTCCAGATGGCGGGTAACCGCCACCAGTTCGGCGACCTTCGCTTCGAACGTCTTGTTCATCCCCAAGCCCAGGAAACCCGTTGGATCGCTCACCCTTCTCCTAGGCAATACAGGACAAGCATTGCCGATGCAAGGAGCCGCTAGTCGGGCAGGTTCTGGATGAAGTCATAGAGGAAGGGGGCCGCCCGCTTCCGTTCGGGATCCGAACGTCCGAAATTGGTCAACTGGCGGCGGACGAAATGGCCGTCGATGCGGGGAAAGTCGAAATAGGCCTTGATGGTGAAGAATTCACCGATGTGTTCCGGCAGCTTGCTGGCCC
Source organism: Pseudomonadota bacterium (assembly GCA_040751765.1). Classification (GTDB taxonomy): domain Bacteria; phylum Pseudomonadota; class Alphaproteobacteria; order Rhodospirillales; family Magnetospirillaceae; genus CALABS01. Next base: position 6,248 of record JBFMHS010000252.1, read on the forward strand.
ATTTCATGATGCCGTCGCGGAAGGCGCCCTCGCGGGCCTGTTCCTGACGGGCATTGGGGCTGAACTCCTGCTCGTAGAGTTGGGTTAGTTCGCGCCACGCCTTGGCCAGGGAATCAGCCTCCCAGCGGATGATGTCCTGCAGGATCTGCAGATGG
>JBFMHS010000253.1:0-8433 GCA_040751765.1 Pseudomonadota bacterium
TGCGCGGGGAGCGGCGTGACCGTCCCGCCATCGACGCGGAGGCGCACCGCACTTACGCCAATGCTTTCGGGCAGTTCCTGCGGGTCGGCGCCCAGGCCCTCCATCCCGACATTCGTGCGGAAATGCATGTGGGGTCTGACCCTGCCGGCGGCTTTCTGGCTCCCAATGAGCGGGGGCCGTTCATCACCAGGCTGTTCGAGGTGAGTGACATCCGCCGGCTGGCGACCGTCTACGGCAGCACGTATGGCAGTGCGATGGAACTGCCCATCGATAGCAGTGAGGCGGCTTCCGGTGGGTGGGTCGGCGAGCGGGAGGCGCGCGACGATACCGATACCCCGAGCATTGGCCTCCATCGCGTCGATCTGAATGAGCAATTCGCCATGCCGGTCGTCACCCAGTGGATGCTGGATGACGCCGATTTCGACGTCGTGACGTGGGTGGTGACGAAAATGGCCGACATCATCGGCCGCACCGAGAACGCCGCCTTCGTCGTCGGTGACGGGGTGAAGAAGCCCTGGGGCTTCCTTGTCCGCGCGCAGAATGCCACCACCCAAGACGATGCGGTGCGCAAGTGGGGTGTGCCGCAATACGTGCCCAGCGGCGCCGCTGGCGGAATTCCCACTCTTGCCTCGGGTGCATCCGATGGGGATGCGTTCCTGACCCTCATCTCCAAGCTGAAGAAGCCCTACCGGCGCAATGCCAAGTTCTTCATGAACCGGGCGACCGAGGGCATGGTGTCGAAGATGAAGGACGCGGAAGGTCGGTACATCTGGACCCGGGGGAACATGGCGGAAGGCGTGCCCAGCACGCTCCACGGCTACCCCATCGAGCTGATCGAGGAAATGCCCGACCCGGCGGCCGATGCTCTGGCCATCGCCTACGGCGATATGGCTGCCGCCTACACCATCCTGGACCGCCCGGGCATTCGCGTCCTTCGTGACGATCTGACCACCAAGGGCAAGGTCAAGTTCTACGGCTACCGCCGGGTCGGCGGTGACCTGACCAACTCCGAAGCGCTGAAGTTCATGCGGCTTTCGGAGGCGTAGAAGGTCTGGGCGGCTGGCGCGCCGCCGGGTCTAGTCATCGCCCCGAAGCGCCCGGTCAAGTCGGCGAGTGACCGCGACAACCCCGACAAACTGCGGCCGTTTCACTCTTGGCGGCGCGGCAGGGCAAACGGCCCCCAGGACATCCCACTGGGGGCCGTTTGCGTTCCACCCATTTCATTGCGAGGCCTGCCATGTTCAGTCCTGTCACCATACAACTCACCTTCGTCATCACGGGTGACGTTGGCGAAATCCGCTCCATCACGCTTCGCCAGCCCACGGCTGGCGACATGGCCGACATCGGCTCCCCGCTAATGCACAAGAATAGCGGTGTCTTTCCCCGCTGCGACGTGATCCTGAACTACGTCGAACGCCTCAGCGGGGTGAAAAAGGCCCATCTGCGCAAGATGACCCACACCGACTTCGGCAAGTGCATGGAGGCGGTGATTCTGATGTTCGACCAGGAAAACTCCGTCACGCGCCCGAAGCGCTGGCGGTAATCGGAGGGCGGGGCCATGGCCACCACTGCGAACTTGAAAGCCATCATCAGCGTGGTGGACCGCGTCACTGCCCCCATGAAGGGCATCAACCGGGCCCTGCGGTCACCCATAAAGGCGGTGCAGGACGTCGCGTCGGCCACGCGCAACCTTGGTGGCAGCATGGGCGGGGTGATTGGGCCAGCGGCTGGCATTGCTGGCGTGCTTGGCGGCGGCGGTGCTGCCTTCGGCATCGGAAAGCTGCTGGAAGTTGGCTCCCAGTTCGAGAAATTCCAGAACATCCTGGAAGTGGTCGAAGGGTCCTCTGAAAAGGCCCGCGCAAGCATGGGTTGGGTGCGCGAATTTGCGAAGACGACGCCCTATCAGCTGGCGGAAGTGACGGACGCCTTCGTAAGGCTGAAGGCCTATGGCCTGGACCCCACAAACGGCCTGATGAAGGCGGCCGGCGATGCCGCGTCGGCCATGGGCAAACCCCTTGAACAGGCTGTGGAGGCGGCGGCCGACGCCGTGCGGGGGCAGAACGAGCGGCTTCTGGAGTTGGGAATCGTCGGCGAAAAGGTCGGCGACACCATGGTCTACCGCTGGGACAAGAACGGAAAGGCGATGGTCACCCACGCCCAGAACAATTCCGCCGCCATCCAGAAAGCGATCATCGGCATTTGGGGCTCTAAATTCGACGGAGCAATGGAGAAGCAATCCGAGAGTTTCGAGGGCATCCTTTCGAACATCGCCGATTCCGTTACCGACTTCTTCAAGACGGTCGATGATCAAGGCATTTTCAATGCGGCCAAGGATGAATTGCGCGGCATTCAGGGCTTGATTGCCGGCTGGGAGGCTGACGGCACGTTGAAAGCCGTTGCTGTCGCCATTTCCGGGGCGCTTACGGGAGCGCTGGCGGGCCTGAAGTCGACGCTCGTGTCTATCGACTGGAAGGCCGCATGGGCTGGGGTGCAGCGGTTTGCCGGGGCGGTTATGGCGGGCATCGAGGCCATTGGCGGCTGGGGCAACGCCCTGATCATCCTCGCGGTCATCCTGAACGCACAGACCATCGTGGCCGTGATGCAGATGGTGGGGGTAGTCGGGCGTCTTGCGGTGTCCCTTGCCCGGGTTGCGGCGATGATGGTTGTGCAGGCATTCACGTTGATTCCTGCGTACAACCTCGCCATTGCGTCTGGCATTGGTCCGCTGGGGTCAATGCGAATCGCGCTATTGGCACTGGGGGGCGGGATGATGAAGGCCGTCGCCGCCACCTGGGCCTGGACGGCCGCATTGCTAGCCAATCCGGTGACGTGGATCGTGCTGGGCGTGGTGGCGCTGATAGCCGCCATGGTCGGCCTTGCCGCCGGCATCGCCTGGGCCGTCACCCATTGGGACGAATTCAAGGCCAAGGTGGGTGAGGTTAAGGACGCCATCATGGGCGGCTTCGGCGCCGCCCTGGACTGGGCCGGCGAAAAGCTGCAGGCCTTCGTCGGCTGGGCCATGGGCATCTGGGAAGACATCAAGGGCATCTTCACCGGCGCCGGGCCGACGGGTGGGAAGTCCTGGAAGCCCGACATCAGATTCGGCATCGCGGACAAGCCCAAGATGCAGGCGGCTGTGGCGGCAGCCAGCACCAATGTTCCGGCGGCGGCGGTGGTGGCGGCCAACACGAACATTCCGGCGCCGGCCAACTCCAACGTGCTGGCCGACCCTGTCCCCGCGCAGTCCGCCCCCAGTCCGGCCATTGCTGCGGCTGCGGGCCGGATGCAGCTGGTCGGGCAGGTCGACGTTAACTTCCAGAACGCCCCGCCTGGCATGCGGGTGTCGGGCGGCCAGACCAACCAGCCTGGTCTGGTTCTCAATCCGAACGTCGGCTATCGGAGCATGTCCGTGGTTGGGTAAGTGGTGGTGCGTCACGATAACGCGGTTAGCGTTTCAACAGAGGTGAAATGCTAACCGCGTTCGCATCGGCAAGAAGGCCGCTGGCGCCTAGTTGGCCCGATCAGTTTTCGGTGCATCCAAGTGCAGGCGACCGGCTTTCACCACGGATTCCAGCAGAGAAAAGGGTAAGCTGAATGCAAGACGCAACCCGAAATCTAGTTCAATCTCTAGGATACAGCCATCTTCTCCAGGCGCTGGCGGGTGCAGGTGAATTGCCTCAGGTTGGAAGCATTGATTGCTTCCGCTATCTGAAGGGGGCGGAAGCCGTCGCTCATCTGGAGCGCCTTTCCCGTCTCTCCGAAGCGAGTCCATCAGGCCGATGAAAAGCTTTGCCCCTATACGGGGTGGCATGGCGAGGCCAAATCGCTCGGAGGTGTCGGGGAGCCTGAAGAGTACGCCAATCTGGTCTTCATTCTGAAAAGGGCTGACCCGTTCAACATCATCGATCTGGATCAGACGAACGCCCTCTTCGTTTTCCGCCGCCATCGCGACCTCCATCATCCTGCAGATGATGCAGAATGACGCGCAGGGGTTGTCCTGTCGAGATGCCTACTCTTTCTGCTTAAGCCGAACCCCTGCGCCGCCGCCATTTTCGGGGATGAACTGGACGCCGGCTTCTTCAAGCGCCCGCTGGATGGCCACCAGATTTGCCGCGATTGGGGTGCTGTTGCCCTTCTCGAAGTTCACGATGGTGCGCAGACCGACGCCGCTTTGTTCGGCGAGGTCTTCCTGTCGGAGGCCAATGAGGGCCCGCGCAGCGCGGCATTGTCCGGGCGATATGGTCATGCCCGCCACCATACATGGCTGCGGAAAAAACGCAAGGGCGCATAAAATGCGCTTGCGTACTTCAGGCAGGGCTGCGTATTTTACGCAGGTTAACGATGCTTGGAGGTGGCGCAATGAACGTTTACGCGAACAAGTTGGTCATCACTGACTTGCCGTTCGTTCGGGACTTGAAACCCGATAACCCTGAGGATTCTGGCCGCCAATTCTGGCATGTCCGGCCGACTGGCGATGACCGGATTGACTTTGGCCTGGGGCACACCCTGGGATGTCAGGCACTGAATTATCTGCGGGTGACGGAATTCTCTCCCCTGCTGGGCTGGGTCGTCGACGGAATGGTCAGATGTGGACAGTTCGGCCCCGTCGAAATCAGCTTCATGGACGTCATCGCCCGCGCTGCGATCCGGGGGAGGGGCCAATGAGCGCCGATCCCTGCAAGCCCATGTCCCGCCGCGCCATGCTGGTCGCGGGAGCAATGTTGCCCGCTGCTGCCACCCTGCCGGCGGGCGTTGCCTCCGCTTCAACAATTGGTCCCGATATCGCGGCAGAGAAGTTACGGCACTGCGTCGCCACTAGCTTCGCCAGCACGCGCCGGTTCGTCTACTGCCGGCCGGCGCCGGGAGAGGCCGACGAAGCGGCCGACTTAGCCGACCAGTGGTTGGCCTTGGAGGCTCAGTTCGGGCGGGGGCTCTCCGACGACGAAACGGACCAGATCGGCGATCTGCAGGCACAAGTCGGTTCGCAATTGGTATCGACGCCCGCGAGCACAATCGCAGGGCTGCGCACCAAGTTGGAAGTGCTGGTTGAATGGCTTGGCCTTCCTGCAAGCCTTCCCGTGGGGGAGGCTCAGTATTTTAACGACAAAATGCTGTTGAGCCTTCTGGCTGACGCCAAGGCGCTTGAACAGGTTGGCCACTAGGCAAGGGTTCCCTCATGACCACTCTGACCGCTTCTGAAGCTGCCGAGTACCTGGGCCTTACTGTGCCCAGGTTTCGGCGGGCGGTGGAGCGGAAGGAACTGCCGGGACCTTTCATCAAGGGGCGCCCTCAGCTGTGGTCCAAAATCCAAATTGATTGGGCCCTTGAAGGGCGCCATGAACCACAACCGCGCGAAAGCCGCGCAGACCCCATCATGGATGCACTGGATGCGCTTTGAAATGAAGTACGTATTCAGCCCGCGCCCTGGGGTGTACTACTACCGGCGCAAGGGCGGCTACTGGGGGCGCTTGATTGGCGAGCCCGGAAGCGTGGAGTTTGCCCAGTCGTATGAGGCCATTCACTCGACTTTCGGCAAAGGTCTGACATCGGCGCCGGTCCCCGGCACTTTCGACGCCTTGGCCGTCGCCTACCTGCAGTCTGCTGAGTACCTGACCAACCTGAAGCCGAAGACGCAAGCGGCTTATCGGCTTGATCTGGACGTGGCGCGGAAGGTGTTTGGCCCGCACCGGGCGTCAGACATTCAGCCGGCGCACATCCTGAAGCTGCGCGACAAGCTGGCGAGCAAGCCGGGGACGGCAAACACCGTGATGCGCACCTTGCGCGTCCTCTTTTCGTGGGGGATCGTCCGGGGACTGGTCAAGTCCAACCCGGCCGATCTTTCCAGCATGGGCGTGAAGGCCCTGCGGCTTGGAGAGCATCAGCCGTGGCCACCCGAGGCCCTGGCCAAGTTCCGCGAAAAGGCCAGGCCGCACCTGGTGCTGGCGATGGAGCTTGCCTTGTGGACCGGACAGCGGCAGGGCGACCTGGTGCGCCTGAAATGGTCGGACATCCGGGATGGGGTCATTCGGCTGGTACAGGAAAAGACGGGGAAGGAGGCCTGGATTCCTGTGTCCGCGCCGCTGGCCCAGGTGCTGGCCGGAGCGCCCCGCACGGCTGTCACCGTGCTGACCAACACCGACGGCCGCCCGTGGCGCACGGCCAACGTGCTTGCGCAGGCCTTCGGCGACGAACTGAAAGCCCTGGGGCTGCCCTATGTCTTCCACGGTCTGAGGAAGACCACCGCCGTGATGCTGGCGGAACACGGCTGCACCACCAAGCAGATCGCCGCCATCACGCGGCAGTCTGACCAGATGGTCAGCCACTACACCAAAGGCGTGAACCAAGCCGAGTTGGCGCAGCAGGCGGTAACAAAGCTGGAACAGAAAATGATACGCCGCCCGACCAAAGATGATACGGGCGGCGCTAAGTGACTGATGTAATTACGTATTCCGCGCCACAAATTTTTCGAGCCAGTGAATGTCGTAGTCGCCGTTGACGAAATCCTGGTCGCCGATCAGGCGGTTGTGCAGCGGCAGGGTGGTCTTGATGCCGTCGATGACGTATTCGCCCAGCGCGCGGCGCAGGCGCATCAGCGCCTCGTTGCGCGAGGTGCCCGACACGATCAGCTTGGCGATCATGCTGTCGTAGTGGGGCGGAATGCGGTAGCCGGCGTAGATGCCGGAGTCGACGCGCACGCCCAGGCCGCCGGGGGCGTGGTAGCCCTTGATCTGGCCGGGGCAGGGGACCCAGGTGTCGGGGTCCTCGGCGTTGACGCGGCACTCGATGGCGTGGCCCTGGAACACCACGTCCTTCTGGTCGTAGCCCAAGGGCGCGCCGGCGGCGATGCGGATCTGCTCGCGGACCAAGTCGATGCCGGTGATGGCCTCGGTCACCGGATGCTCGACCTGCAGGCGGGTATTCATCTCGATGAAGTAGAACTCACCGTCCTCGAACAGGAACTCGATGGTACCGGCGTTGCGGTAGCCCAGCTTCTTGATGGCGTTGCGCGCGATCTCGCCGATGCGCTCGCGCTGGTGGGCGTTGAGCGCCGGCGAGGGCGCCTCCTCCAGCACCTTCTGGTGGCGGCGCTGGAGCGAGCAGTCGCGTTCGCCCAGATGCACCACGTTGCCGTAGTTGTCGGCCAGGATCTGCATCTCGATGTGCCGGGGATGGCCGAGATACTTCTCCATGTAGACGTCGGAATTGCCGAAGGCGGCCTTGGCCTCGTTGCGGGCCAGGCGATAGGATTCCTTCAGCTCGTCGGCGTTGCGGGCCACCTTCATGCCCTTGCCGCCGCCACCGGCGGTGGCCTTGATCAGCACCGGATAGCCGATGCGCGCCGCGCATTCCAGGGCATCGCCCTCGGTGTCCAGCGCGCCCTCGGAGCCGGGCACGCAGGGCAGGCCGGCCGACTTGGCGGCGGTCTTGGCGGTGATCTTGTCGCCCATCATGCGGATGTGTTCGGGCGACGGGCCGATGAAGGTGAAGCCGTGCTCCTCGACCATGGCGGCGAAGTCGGCGTTCTCGGACAGGAAGCCGTAGCCGGGGTGGATGGCATCGGCGCCGGTGATGGTGGCTGCCGACAGGATGGCCGCCTTGTTGAGATAGGAATCCTTCGCCGAGGGCGGGCCGATGCACACCGCCTCGTCGGCGAGGCGGACGTGCATGGCGTCGTTGTCGGCGGTGGAGTGCACCGCCACCGTGCGGATGCCCATCTCGCGGCAGGCGCGGTGGATGCGGAGCGCGATCTCGCCGCGATTGGCGATGAGGACCTTCTCGAACATCGAGATGCCTTATTCGATGATGATCAGCGGCTCGCCGAACTCAACCGGCTGGCCGTCGGTGACCAGGATGCGCGAGACCTTGCCGCCGCGCGGGGCGCGGATCGGGTTGAAGGTCTTCATGGCCTCGATCAGCATCAGCGTCTGACCTTCCGAGACCATGGCGCCCGGCTCGATGAACTTGGCGGCGCCCGGTTCGGGCGACAGATAGGCCACGCCGACCATGGGCGAGGTCACCGCGCCGGGATGGCTGGCGTCGTCGGCCGGGGTCTGCGCGGGCTGCGCCACCGGATGGGCGACGGCGGCCGGGGCGGCGGCGACCGGGTGGTGGACGGTCACCGGATGACCCTGGCGCGCCACGCGAATGCGGGTCGAGCCGGTATCGTATTCGATCTCGGTGAGGTTGGTTTCATCGAGCAGCGCGGCGAGCGTGCGCACGAGCTCGGCATCGAAGGTCTTGGTGGCCATGTGCCTCTTCAGCTTCCCCTGATCAGGCGGGCGAGCGCGTCCAGCGCCAGGATGTAGCCGTGGCTTCCGAAGCCGCAGATCATCCCCTTCGCCGCCTTTGACACGAAGGAATGGTGTCGGAAGTCTTCCCGCTGGTGAATGTTGGACAGATGCACCTCGATTGTCGGAACCTCGGCGGCGAGAA
>JBFMHS010000254.1:0-12181 GCA_040751765.1 Pseudomonadota bacterium
AACGGGCGCGGGCGCGGCGACCACGGCGGCCGTCTCGGCCGGCCGCGGGGCCTCGACCACGATCTCGACGGCGCGCACGGCGGGATTTTCCGCCCCCCACAGGGCACGGATGCGGTCGCCGTAATGGGTGGCGACCCAATCGCGCATGAAGCGGGTGGGCAGCGACAGGCGCACGGCGCCGTTCTGGAAATCATGCAGGGCGATCGGGCGGAGCCAGCTGCGGTAGGCGGCGTCCCCGACCTCGTCCCGCAGGCGCCCCCTGACACGGTCCCATTCAGAATTGATCATGTCTTGTCCCCGAATTCTGTCACCGGAACCCATCCCGCCCACGTAACCTTGCGAACGACACGGCCCCTTCATCCTGGGCACGAGACCGACGGCACCAGCGTCATTTCCCCCTCCACCACGGCGAAACCGGCACCGGCCGAAGCCCGGCGCCCTGGTCGCCTCAGGCGGCGCGCGGCGATCCCCAAATCACCCCGCGCCAGACAAGCCCATAGACCAAAGAGATACATCGAACCGAAGCAAGAATCAAATATGCCAAAAGGGTAAGTTTAAAGACAATTCAAACAAAAAAACGAACAGATCGACCGCGACTACTTGCCGCCGATTGGAATTCTTTTAAGCTTTTAGTTATCACCGGCAGAACTTCGCCCCCTGCCGGCGAGGGGTGCGACTCTACCCACGCCCCCGATGACTCGCAACTGGTCCGGAACAGGAACGACGCAAATTTTTTTGTTGCTTTCCCCGCCCCCGGAGAATCCCAACGCAAAGGGGCCGCGCACGGATGCGCGGCCCCTTCGGGCAACCGGAATGGAAGCGCGGCGTCAGGCCAGCGGCTTCATGTCCTTGACGCGGGCGGCGAGGCGGGAAACCTTGCGCGACGCGGTGTTCTTGTGCAGCACGCCGGCCTGGACGCCCTTCATCAGCTCGGGCTCGGCGGCCAGCAGCGCGGCCTTGGCGGCCTCGGCGTCACCGGCGGCGATGGCGAGCTCGACCTTCTTCACCTGGGTGCGGATCCGGCTCACGCGGGCGCGGTTGACTTCGGTGCGGCGCTCGGTCTGGCGGATGCGCTTCTTAGCCGAGATATGATGGGCCATGGATCGAAAACCTGTCCTGAAAGGGTCGTACGAAATCGAAGGCGCGTTTATATGCGCGCCGGCGCGGAGCGTCAAGGGCGAATCGGCGCGCCGCCGCCCCCGCCCCGCCTCCTTATAATAAGGGGCACCGCCCCCGCCATTGGTCGGATGCTTTTTCTTGCTCCCCACGGCGGCTGTGGTATGAACTCCGGCCATGCATATCCTGGAATTCGAAAAGCCCATCGCCGAGCTCGAGGGCAAGATCGAAGAGCTCCGCCACCTCGGGGACAACGGCGACGTCAACATCGCCGAGGAGGTCGGCCGCCTTCAGGCCAAGGTCGACAAGCTCTTGCGCTCGACCTACGCCAAGCTCACGCCGTGGCAGAAGACGCTGGTGGCTCGCCACCCCGAGCGGCCGCACACGCTGGACTACATCCGCGCCCTGGTCGAGGACTTCACGCCGCTGGCCGGCGACCGCGCCTTCGGCGAGGACAAGGCCATCGTCGCGGGCCTGGGGCGGTTCCGGGGCCAGTCGGTGATGGTGATGGGCCACGAGAAGGGCCACGACACCGAAAGCCGCATCCGCCACAATTTCGGCATGGCCAAGCCCGAGGGCTATCGCAAGGCGCGGCGGCTGATGGAGATGGCCGACCATTTCGGCATCCCGGTGATTTCGCTGGTCGATACCGCTGGGGCCTATCCCGGTGTCGACGCCGAGGCACGCGGCCAGGCCGAGGCCATCGCGCGGTCCATCGAGGCCTGCCTGGACATCCGAGTCCCCCTGGTCACCGCCGTGATCGGCGAGGGTGGGTCGGGCGGCGCCATCGCCCTGGCCGCCGCCAACACCGTGCTGATGCTTGAGCACGCCATCTATTCGGTGATCAGCCCCGAGGGCTGCGCGTCGATCCTGTGGCGCTCGGGCGATGCCGCCAAGGACGCCGCCGAGGCCCTGCGGCTGACCGCCCAGGACCTGCACAAGCTGGGCGTGGTCGACGAGGTCGTCCCCGAACCGCTGGGCGGCGCCCATCGCAACCGCGACCAGATGATCCAGACCCTGTCGGCGGCGCTGGACGCGGCGCTGACGCAGCTGGCCGGCACCGAGGGCGGCGTGCTGCGCGCGCGCCGACGCGAGAAGTTCCTGGAAATGGGCCGCCTCGGCGCGGCCTGAGCCGCGCCGACCGGTCGAGGGCCGAGAAAGATGTCCGAGACGCCCGAACTGGCCGTCCCCGAACTTGCGGTGGTCGTCCCCGTCAAGAACGAGGCCGAGAACATCCTGCCGTTGATCGAGGAGATCCACGTCGCTCTCTCCGGGCGGCTGGATTTCGAGGTGGTCTATGTCGATGACGGTTCCGACGACGACACACCGGCGATCCTGGCCGAGGCCCGCAAGGCGTTCCCGCGCCTGCGCGTGGTCCGCCACCGCGCCAGCTGCGGCCAGAGCCAGGCGGTGGCGACCGGTGTCCGCCACGCCCGCGCGCCGCTGATCGCCACCCTGGACGGCGACGGCCAGAACGACCCCGCCGACATCCCGGCCATGGTCGAGCGCTGGCGGGCCGCCCCCGAGGAAAAGCGCGCCAAGCTGCTGATCGCCGGCTGGCGGGCCAAGCGCCGCGACACCGCCTCGAAGCGCATCGCCTCCAGGCTGGCCAACGCCATCCGCCGCTCACTGCTCAAGGACGACACCCCGGACACCGGCTGCGGCGCCAAGCTGTTCCCGCGCGCGCACTTCCTGGACCTGCCGCGCTTCGACCACATGCACCGCTTCCTGCCGGCGCTGACCATCCGCGCCGGCGGCAGCGTCGAATCTGTGAAGGTCAACCACCGCCCGCGCGAGCGCGGCGCCTCCAACTACAACAACCTGCGCCGCGCCCTGGTGGGCGTTCCCGACCTGCTGGGGGTGATGTGGCTGATGCGCCGCTCCCGCAACCCCGCCGTGGACATCCCCGAGTGAGCCAGTCGCTGCTGCACCCCAGGGTGCTGGTGCGGGGTCTGGTGCTGATCGCCACTCTGGTGGCGGTGGGCTGGCTGTTCGAGGTGGTGGGGCTCAAGGCCATGCTCGATACCGGCTGGGTCGACCAGGCGGTGCGCGGCCAGGCCGGCCTGTACGGCGAGGCCCTGTATCTCGCGGTTGGCGCGGTGGCGGTGGCGCTGGGACTGCCGCGCCAGGCGGTCAGCTTCGGCGCCGCCTACGCCTTCGGGCCGTCGATGGGCCTCGCCCTGGCCCTGCTCGCCACCCTGCTCGGCTCGCTGACCACCTTCTATTACGCCCGTTTCATCGGCCGCGATGTGCTGGTGCGCCGCTTCCCCGACCGCATCGCCCGCATCGATTCCTTCCTGGCCGGCCACGAATTCACCATGGCCATCGTGCTCAGGCTGTCGCCCCTGTCGCACAACGGCACCACCAACGTCGCCGCCGGCGTGTCGGGGGTGCGGGCGGCACCGTTCTTCGCCGGCTCGCTGGTGGGCTACCTGCCGCAGACCCTGGTGTTCGTGCTGGCCGGGGCCGGCTTCCAGATGGACAAGGCGGTGACCTGGGCGCTGTCGGCGGCGCTGTTCGTCGGTTCGACGGTGCTGGGCGTGTGGCTGTGGCGCCGCGTCCGCGCCGCCCGGGGATTGCCGGAAACCGAGGAGGGGGAAAACTGATGCGCCCCACCATCGCCATCACCGTCACCGCCGCCGTGGCCCTGCTCGCCGCCTGCGTGCAGCAGCCCGAGCCGGCCCGCCCCGACCTTTCCGCGCCGCCGCCGGTGCGCAGCCGCATCGATGCCAACCGCGACGACGCCCTGAAGGCGGTGATCGAGCGCCGCCTGCACGAGATCGACCGCCACGCCATGCGCGCCGTCACCGTCGAGGTGTGGCAGGGCCGGGCGTTGCTGATGGGCGCGGTGGCCAAACCCGAGCAGCGCCGCAAGGCCGAGGCCGCCGCCCGCGCCGTGAGCGGCGTCGCCGAGGTGGTCAACGAGCTGGTGCTGGCCGAAGACAGGGCGCTGGACCTGTTCGCCCCCGACCCCGCCCGCGAAGGCGCGGTGCGGACCGCCCTCGGCCTGGAGGGCAAGGCCGGCATCACCGTTCGCGTAGTCAATGGGGTGGCCTTCCTGCTCGGCGCCGCCGCCTCGCGCGACCAGGCCGAGGCCATGAAGGCCGACGCCCTGGACGTGGAGGGGATCAAGTGGGCGGTGGCGGTGCTGACGGCACCCTGACTATTGCACCCACCCCACTTCCCGGACGGCATCGATCTCGGCGGCCCTGACCAGCCCGCACGACGCCACCTTGACCGAATGCAGCCTGCCGTCCAGGCGCCGCTCCCAGAACTCCAGAAAACCGCGCAGGCGGGGGAAATCGGGGGCCTTGTCCAGCTCCTGCCAGATGAAGCTTTGCAGCAGGCTGGGATGGTCGGGCAGGTGGTAGAGGATCTCGGCGGTGGTCAGCCGCCAGCCGCGCAACTGCAACTCCAGGCTCATGGGCCCCTCCTCGAAAGGCAACTCTCGCCTCCATCTTCGGCCCCACGCCGCCCGCCCTGTCAATAAATAAAACAGCATTTTCAATGTGTTGGCAGCATATCGGCGAGTCTGCTGACAGAATCTTGCTTGACAGTCCGCCGCCCCCCTCCTAGATCGTTGGCACTCGCCGGGGGAGAGTGCCAACACCCGAGCCCGGCCAAATCATTCCCAAAGCCTCAAACCGATGAGACGGAGGTTTTTATGAAGTTTCGACCGCTGCACGATCGTGTGCTGGTGAAGCGCATCGACGCGGAGGAGAAGACCGCGGGCGGCATCATCATCCCGGACACCGCCAAGGAGAAGCCGATGCAGGGCGAGGTGATCGCCGTGGGGTCCGGCGTTCGCGGCGAGGACGGCAAGATCGTCGCGCTGGACGTCAAGGCGGGCGACCGCATCCTGTTCGGCAAGTGGTCGGGCACCGAGGTCAAGATCGACGGCCAGGAGCTGTTGATCATGAAGGAGTCCGACATCCTGGGCATCCTCGCCTAAGCGTCTCCACTCAGCACATTGAGGAAAAACGAAAATGGCTGCTAAGGAAGTCAAGTTCTCCACCGAGGCGCGCGCCAAGATGCTGCGCGGCGTGGACATTCTGGCCGACGCCGTCAAGGTCACCCTGGGCCCCAAGGGCCGCAACGTGGTGATCGAGAAGTCGTTCGGCGCCCCGCGCATCACCAAGGACGGCGTGTCGGTCGCCAAGGAGATCGAGCTGTCCGACAAGTTCGAGAACATGGGCGCCCAGATGGTGCGCGAAGTGGCCTCGAAGACCGCCGACCTGGCCGGTGACGGCACCACCACCGCCACCGTGCTGGCCCAGGCCATCGTCCGCGAGGGCAACAAGGCCGTCGCCGCCGGCATGAACCCCATGGACCTCAAGCGCGGCGTCGACATGGCCGTGGCCGCCGTGGTCGCCGACGTCAAGAGCCGCTCCAAGAAGGTCTCGACCAACGCCGAGATCGCCCAGGTCGGCACCATCTCCGCCAACGGCGAGCGTGAGATCGGCGACATGATCGCCAAGGCCATGGAGAAGGTCGGCAACGAGGGTGTGATCACCGTCGAGGAGGCCAAGGGCCTGGACACCGAGCTGGACGTGGTCGAGGGCATGCAGTTCGACCGCGGCTACACCAGCCCGTATTTCGTCACCAACGCCGAGAAGATGACCTGCGAGCTCGACAGCCCCTACATCCTGCTGTTCGAGAAGAAGCTGTCCGGCCTGCAGCCGCTGCTGCCGGTCCTCGAGTCGGTGGTGCAGTCGGGCCGTCCGCTGCTGATCATCGCCGAGGACGTCGAGGGCGAGGCCCTGGCCACCCTGGTGGTCAACAAGCTGCGCGGCGGCCTGAAGGTCGCGGCCGTCAAGGCCCCGGGCTTTGGCGACCGCCGCAAGGCCATGCTGGAGGACATCGCCATCCTGACCGGCGGCCAGGTGATCTCCGAGGACTTGGGCATCAAGCTGGAGTCCGTCACCCTTGACATGCTGGGCACCGCCAAGCGCGTGACCATCACCAAGGAAGACACCACCATCGTCGACGGCGCCGGCGCCAAGGGCGACATCGAGGCCCGCTGCAAGCAGATCCGCGCCCAGGTCGAGGAGACCACCTCGGACTACGACCGCGAGAAGCTGCAGGAGCGCCTCGCCAAGCTGGCCGGCGGCGTGGCCGTCATCAAGGTCGGCGGCGCCTCCGAGGTCGAGGTGAAGGAGCGCAAGGACCGCGTCGACGACGCGCTCCACGCCACCCGCGCCGCGGTCGAGGAAGGCATCGTCCCGGGCGGCGGCGTCGCCCTGCTGTATGCCGTCAAGGCCCTGGAAGCCCTCAAGCCCGCCAACAACGACCAGAAGGTCGGCATCGAGATCATCCGCCGGGCGCTCCAGGCCCCGGCGCGCCAGATCGCCGAGAACGCCGGCTTCGACGGCGCCGTGGTGGCCGGCAAGCTGCTGGAGTCCAAGGACAGCAACTTCGGCTTCGACGCCCAGTCGGGCGAGTACACCGACATGATCAAGGCCGGCATCATCGACCCCACCAAGGTCGTGCGCACCGCCCTGCAGGACGCCGCCTCGGTGGCCGGCCTCTTGATCACCACCGAAGCCATGATCGCCGAGAAGCCCAAGAAGGAAGGCCCGGCCATGCCCGACATGGGCGGCGGCATGGGCGGCATGGGCGGCATGGACTTCTAAGTCCACGCCATCCGGCATCGCTTTCGGGAAAGCCCCCTCCGGGAAACCGGAGGGGGTTTTTTCGTGGGCGGACGCCATCCTCCGCCTTCGCATTGTTACGCTTCGCCGCCGCCGAATGCCTGTTGGCCGCGAGGCAATGGCGGCGGCGGAGGCGTGAGGGCGCCGGGTCAGGCCACCTTGGCGAAGCGGTAGGCGTTGCGCTGTTCACGCTTGGCGTCGTACATGGCGGCGTCGGCCAGGGTGACCAGGGCGTCCTCGTCCATGCTGTCCACCGGATACAGCGCGATGCCGATGCTGGTGCCGACCCGCACCTCGTGACCCTGGAGGTGGAAGGGGCGGTTGATGGCCTCGATGATCTTCTCGGCGACGGTGGCGGCGTCGTCTCGGCCGACCACGTGGGGCAGGATGACGGTGAACTCGTCGCCGGCCAGCCGGGCCACGGTGTCGCTGGCTCGCACCACCTCGCGCATGCGCCGCGCCGCCTCCTGCAGCAGCAGGTCGCCGACATGGTGCCCGAGGCTGTCGTTGACCTGCTTGAAGCGGTCGAGGTCGAGGAACAGCAGGGCCAGGGGATGGCTCTCGCGCTGGGCGATGGCCACCGCCTGGCGCAGGCGGTCGAAGAACAGCACCCGGTTGGGCAGGTCGGTCAGGGTGTCGTAATGGGCCATGCGCTTGACCCGCGCCTCGGCCAGCTTCTGCACCGTGATGTCCTCGTGGATGGACACGAAATGGGCCACTTCGCCGGCGTCGTTGCGGATGGGGGTGATGGTCTGCAGCACGGTGAACAGCGAGCCGTCGGCGTGGCGCTCGATGGTTTCCTCGCACCACACCTCGCCATCGAGGATGGTCCGCCAAAGGCGGTCGTAGTAGTCGTCACCGTGATGGCCGGACTTCCACAGGCTGGGCCGCTGGCCGACCAGCGCCTCGGGGTCCAGGCCGGACAAGTGGCCGAAGGCGGGGTTGGCCCATTCGATGCGGCCGCTGCGGTCGGTGATGAAGATGCCGTTGCCGGCCACCGTCAGCGCCGTGCCCAGCAGCTTCAGCCGCGCCTGGTCGGCGGCCAGTCCCAGGGCCACCCGGATGCGGCGCACCACCGCCTCCAGCGGCTGCGCCACGTCCTCGGCCTCCAACTGCTCGGCGCGACGGCTCCACACCCCGAAGGCGCCCTCGACCTTGCCGTGGATGGTCAGGGGAAAGGCGTGCACCGCCCGCAGCCGGTGGCCTGCGGCGGCCTCGCGCCACGGTGCCAGGGTGTCGTTGCCGTCCATGCGCGCGAAGCGCGGCTGGCCGGTGCGGATGGCGGTGCCGACCGGGCCGGAGGCGGTGTCGCCCTCGTCCCAGCGCACGCCGATGGCGCGCATCTCGTCGATATAACCGCGTTCCTCGCCGGCGCAGGCGGCCACCGACACCGACCCGTCGGGCATGCGGCGGCCGATGCAGGCCAGGGGCAGGTCGAACAGGGTCACCACCCGCTCGCAGGCGAAGTCGAGCAGTCCGGCGACGTCGCCCTCGACCACCCGGGCATCCAGCTGGGCCAGGAAATCGGCCACCGCGCGGCGGCGATTGCGCTCGGTGACGTCGGTCTTGTGCACCGCCAGCGCCGCCAGCTCGCCGACGGCGCCGTGCACCGGCACCATCCGCACCAGCCAGTCGCGGCCACCACGCGTCTCGGCGAAGTCCTGGCCGGAGCCTCCCCGCTCGATCTCGGCGATGCGGCGGCGGCGGTCGGCGGCCATCTCGGGGGGCAGCATCGCCAGGACGTCGCGGCCCCGCAGCCGGGCCGGCGTCTCGCCCAGCAGGTCGGCGGCCGGCCGGTTGGCGGCCAGCACCCGGCCCCCGGGTGTCATCAGCAAGGCAGTGTCGGGGATGGAATCCAGCAGGGCGCGGGCATGGGCGTCCGCCTGCGACAGCGGCCGCACGAACAGCATCCAGACGAAGGGCACGCAGACGGCGGTCAGCACGCCGGCGTCGACCACCGCGACCACCGTCCAGTCGAGATCACGGAGCAGGTCGTCCAGCACCGACATCACCACCGCCTCGGTGGCGAAGATCACCAGCAGCAGGGCGAGGAACAGCCGGAACGGAGCGGGCCCGGCGAGGCCGCGGTCGAAAACGGACATGGACGCCCCCGGCTGATATGTCGATCGTATGTGCACCCATGATGCATCATTAACCGCCGGAAAGGAAGCGCGGGGCGCGAACAGAGGAAGAGGTTATCGCTCGGAAAGCTACAGCAGACTGCCCTGGCGCTGGTCGTCCCTGGCCTTGCCGGGCTTGCGTGGCGACGCCGGCGGGGCGCCGCCGGAGCCGACGGTCACCGCGACGGTGCCGTCCTTGAACTCCACCGCCAGATGGGCGCCGGGCGCGGCCGTGGCGGCCGAGACCACCGCGCCGGCCTCGTCACGCACCACCGCGTAGCCGCGCTCCAGCACCTTCTTGTAGCTATAGCTGTCCAGCAGCTGGCCCAGGGAGCGGATCTGCCGGCCGTGGTCGGCAAGAGCGCGGTCCAGCGCCGGCCGCAGGCGGCCGGACAACTGCCCGAGCCGCAATCCGTCGCGCTCCAGCCGGGCCCTCTCGGCGGCCAGCGCGGTCTTGAGCCCGTGGTCCAGGCGGGTGGCGCAGGCGGCCAGCTCGTGGCCGCGCGTGGCGATCAGCTCGCGCGGATGCCTGAGCGCGGCGCCCAGGCGGGCCACCTCGGCCGCGCGCCGGTGCAGCAGGTTGGGCAGGGCGTTCTTCAGCCGCTCGGCGCGGTCGTCGAGGCGCAGCGCGCAGTCCTCGATCACCCGGCGGGGATTGGGCAGCGCCCGGCCGAGATGCTCGACGCGGGCGCGGCGCTCCTCGATGCCGCGCGCCATGGCCCCCATCAGCCGGGCGCCGCAGTCGGCGACGGTGGCGACCAGCTCGGCGCGCACCGGCACCGCCTTCTCGGCCGCCGCCGTGGGGGTGGGCGCGCGCAGGTCGCTGGCGAAGTCGATCAGGGTGGTGTCGGTCTCGTGCCCCACCGCCGAGATCAGCGGGATGGCGCTGTCGGCGGCGGCGCGCACCACCACTTCCTCGTTGAAGGCCCACAGGTCCTCGATGGAGCCACCGCCGCGCGCGACGATCAGCAGGTCGGGGCGCGGCACCGGCCCGCCCTCGGGCAGGGCGTTGAAGCCCCGGATGGCGGCCGCCACCTGCGCCGCCGCGCCCTCGCCCTGCACCGCCACCGGCCACAGCAGCACCCGGCGGGGGAAACGATCGGCAAGCCGGTGCAGGATGTCGCGGATCACCGCGCCGGTGGGCGAGGTCACCACCCCGATCACGGCGGGCAGAAACGGGATCGGCCGCTTGCGGGCGGCGTCGAACAGCCCTTCGGCGGCCAGCTTGCGCTTGCGGTCCTCCAGCAGCTTGAGCAGCGCGCCCTGGCCGGCCAGCTCCATGCGCTCGACCACCATCTGGTACTTGGAGCGGCCGGGATAGGTGGTCAGCCGCCCGGTGGCCACGACCTCCATGCCGTCCTCGGGAGTCATGGCCAGCCGCTGGGCCTGCCCGCGCCAGCACACCGCGTCGAGCACCGCGTCGGGATCCTTGAGGCAGAAATACAGATGCCCCGAGGAATGCCGCTTGAAGCCGGAGATCTCGCCGCGCACGCGGACGAAGGAATAGGCCTCCTCGACGGTGCGCTTCAGCGCGCCGGACAACTCGCCGACGCTGTATTCGGGCACGTTGGAGACGGGGCGGGAAACCGGAGTGTCGCTCATGGCCGGCATGGTGCGGCAATTCTCCCCCACAGTGAAGGCGATTGTATCCGAGCGGGCTCCCGATTATGATCATCCACTGGGGAAAGGGCTTCGCCTCGCGCGTACCATTGGGAGAAACCGATGGGTCTCGGCAGAATAGCGTCATTGCTGGGGTCGCTGCATCCGGCGGCCGAAACGCAGCAGGCGCCGCCGGAACTGGCTCTGAACGACCGGCCGGCGGCCGCGGCCGAGGGGCCGCATACGTCATACGACCGCAATGCCGGCGGCAAGACCGACGTGGCGGCGCAGATTCAGGCCGTCATCACCGCCATCCAGCAGCTTCACGACAGTTCGAGCCAGGACGGCGCCGGCATGGCCTTCTCGCATTCCGGAACGACCCTGCGCGATTCCGTGGGCGCCCTCGGCCACCTGATGGCGGCGGCGCGCGATTCCGGCGTTCCGCTGTCCGCCGACCTGGTCAAGGAGGCGGAGGCGACGGTGGCGGCGGTGGACACCCGCCTTCAGACGGTGCGCGAGGGCATAGAGCAGCGCGCCCAACGGACCTCGGGCGCCGAGGAGGCGCGCATCCGCGAGGTCGCCGGCCGCTTCCTGGCCGAGATGCAGGCGGCCGTCGCCCACACCCAGTCGGTCATCGCCCGCTTCGGGTTGTGATCACAACCCCAGCCGCTGGGCGAACTCGCGGGCCTCGCGCTTGGTCAGGCCGTAGCGGTCGGCGTCGGCGACGGTGGCCGTCCCGGCCAGCATGTCCCTGAGCAGGTCGACCTCCATGCGCGAGAAACGCTGGGCCTCCAGCTGGTAGTCGCGGAAGGCCTCGGTGGTCACCGGCACCCAGTCCGCCATCAGCTCCAGGATCTTCTCGGCGTAGACGCGGATTTCGTACTGGGCGTGCACGTCGGCCCTGAGGCGCAGGAAGTGCATCAGGTTGTGCAGGTTGGTCTGCCAGTACATCTGGGTATAGGTGGACAGTGGCAGGCCGATGCGGGCCAGTTCGCGGGCGATGCCGGCGCGGTCTTCGTCGATCGTCCGGCCGTCCTCGTCGGCGTTGAGCAACTGGTGATAGGTGCCGAAATTGCGCAGCGCCTCCTCGCGCAGGATGCGCAGCACCTCCGCCGACTGCTCGATGGTCAGGGTCTGGCCGCGCCCCTGCTTGTTGTCGGTGGACTGCACCGCCAGGTCCTCGGGCCGGGGCAGGTAAAACTCGTCGGGCAGGATGGAATAGCGGGCGGAATACTCGTTCAGCGACGCGGTGCGGTGGCGCACCCACTGGCGCATGACGAAGATCGGCAGCTTGACGTGCAGCTTGATAACGCAGCCCTCGAACGGACTGGTGTGCAGGTGGCGCATCAGGTAGCGCAGCAGCGCGCGGTCGTCCGAGGTGCCCTTGGTGCCCTTGCCGTAGCTCATGCGCGCCATCTGCAGCACCGACAGGTCGTCGCCCATGTAGTCCTTGACCGCGACGAAGCCGTGGTCGAGCACCGGGTGGTAGACGTTGACGTGCTTCTCCATGCCCTCGGAGACGGGGCGGAACGTCGCGGATTCCTCGCGCACGGGGGTGTCGGCGGCGACGGGCGTGGGCTGTTCGGTACCGGTGGCGTGCATGGCTTTCCCCGCGAGCGATGGTGCCGCTGTTGTAACGAAATCTAGTGGCAGGCGCAAGGCGCCGCCGCTAGCGATTGGGGATCAGAAGGTTTC
>JBFMHS010000255.1:0-7669 GCA_040751765.1 Pseudomonadota bacterium
GGACGGCACCATCCTGCAGGCCAGCAACGCCGAGGAGACCCGCCGCGTCGCCCACGAGACGCCGGGACTCGACCTGATCCTCCTCGACCTGATGATGCCGGGGCTGAACGGCATCGCCGACCTCAAGAAGTTCATCGAGACGCTGCCGGACGTGCCGGTGGTGATCGTGTCGGGGTCGCGCCAGCGTGCCACCATCCGCGCCGCCATCGAGGCGGGGGCACGGGGCTACGTGCTGAAGTCGTCCAATGGCGAGATCCTCCGCCACGTCCTGCCGCTGGTGCTGTCGGGCGAGCTTTACATTCCCGCCCAGGCGGTGGCCAACGAGGAGGCCCCGGCCGAGTTCGAGGGCGCCTCGCCGCTGGACGAAGGCGGCGACTTCAATCCCGACTTCAAGTCGCTGACCCCGCGTGAGACCCAGGTGCTCAAGCTGCTCACGCTCGGCTATTCCAACAAGGAGATCGCCCGCTCGCTGGGCATGCTGGAAGGCACCGTGAAGGTGCACGTCAAGTCGATCATGAAGAAGCTGGGCGTCAACAACCGCACCCAGGCGGCCATTGCCGCCAACCGCAGCTTTGCCCGCCAGGCCACCAACCCGGTGTGAGCCGCCATCGAGGCGGCGGCCAAGCGGCCGGACGGGGACGAAACCGCCCGCGTGACAACCTTCGCCGTTGGGCGCATCCTTGGCGCGAAGTCGGCGGCGAAGGGGGCGCACCATGGACGACAGCCTGCATCTCAAGGTCTCGGGGGCGGTGGCGACCGTCACCCTCAGGCGTCCGGCGGCGCACAACGCGCTGGACGAGCCGTTGGCGGTCAATCTGGCCCAGGCCTTCCAGAAGCTCGGCGTCGCCGATCTGGTGCGGGTCGTGGTGCTGGAAGCCGAGGGCGACAGCTTCTGTGCCGGTGCCGACCTGGGCTGGCTGGGGCGGGTGGCGGCCATGGAGGCCGCGGACGCCCAGCGCGAGGCCATGACCCTGGCGGTGGCCCTGGACGCCGTCGCCCGTTGCCCCAAGCCGGTGATCGCCGTGGTCCAGGGCGCCGCCCTCGGCCTGGGGGCCGGCCTGGTCGCCGCCGCCGACATGGCGGTGGCGTCCGAAACCGCCAGCTTCGCCCTGACCGAGGTGCGCCTGGGGCTGGTGGCGGCGGTGCCGGCGCCCTATCTGGCCGACGCCATGGGCGTGCGGGCCTGCCGCCGTTTCATGCTGACCGGCGAACGCTTCGATGCCCGCGAGGCCATGCGGCTGGGCCTGGTCCACGGCGTCACCGCCGCCGACAAGCTGGCCGCCGCCCGCGACCATCTGGTCGAGGCCTGCCTGAAGGGCGCGCCCCGCGCCCAGGCCGACTCCAAGGACATCCTGCGCCTTGCCGCCGACACCCCCGTCGGTCCCGACCTGCTGCGCCTGACCGCCGGCCGGCTGGCCGATTCGGTGCGCTCCGAGGAAGGCCGCTGGGGTCTGGAGGCCTTCGCCGACGGCCGCAAACCGGAGTGGTGACGGCACGCATCGGACCAAGCCACTGGTAGGCGCGGCCTCCGCTCCCAAGGTTGTTCCTCGATGGGAATAGCCGGTAGGGAGTATCCGCGATTCACCCGTTCCACGTCAGCGCAGGCCTGAAAGCGCATCTGGTCATGCTGGTTCTCGTCGCCTTGCTGCCGATGCTGGTGTGGGCGGGTGGCCTGACCATGTGGAACGCCACCCAGGAGCGCCGCGCCATCGAGACCGGGCTGGAACAGGCCGTGGAGGCGCTGACGCTGGCCACCGACCAGAGCGTGCGCCTGACTGTCGAGGCTTTGTCGACGCTGGCGTTGTCTCGCAACCTCGCCACCGCCAACTACGCCGGCTTCCGGACCCAGGCCGAGCAGCTGGTGGCGCGCCACCCCGAATGGCTGAACGTGGTGGTGGTCGGTCCGACCGGCCGCCAGATGGTCAATACCGCGCGGTCCTCCGGCTCGCCCCTGCCGAACATGGATTCCCCGGCCTTCGGGCCGGCGCGCGAGGCTTACCGGTCCGCGCTCGCCAGTGGGATGCCGGTCATTTCCGATCTGTTTCGCGGTCCGATCCACGGCCGGCACATGGTGGCGGTGGCGGTGCCGGTGGTGGGCCGAGACGGCAGGGCGACCCATGTGCTGATGGCCGGGCTGCGCCCCGACGCCCTGGCCGACCTGCTGCACCACAGCGACGTCCCCGAGGGATGGGTGGCCGGCCTGCTCGATCGCGGCCAGGTCATGGTCGCCCGGACCATGGGTCATGACCAGTTGATCGGCCATCCGGCGCCCGATTGGTACCAGGACGCCGTCCGGGGGGATCCCAAGGGCATCGTCACCGGACGGTCCATGCACGGGCCGGACCTGACCTATGCCTTCCACCGGTCGTCCTATACCGGCTGGACCACGGTGTTCGGCGCCCCCAATGAGGTGTTCGCCGGCCACCAGCGCCATGTGCTGATCCTGACCGCCGGCTTCGGGGCATTGCTGCTGCTGGTGTCGCTGGGATTGGCTCTGTGGACGGCGCGTCGCATCCTGCGGCCGGTGCGGGCGCTTTCCGCCACGGCCGCGCCCTTCGTCCCGCAGGGCAAGCCCGGAAGCGGCGCCTATCCGGTTACCGAACTGAGCGATCTGCATCGTGCGCTGGATGGCCTCGCCGTCGCCCTGGCGGAAAGCGAGGCGCGCTTCAAGGCGGTGTTCGCGGTGGCGCCGGTGATGCTGTTCGTACTCGACGAGGACGCCCGCTACGTCGAGGTCAACCACACCTGGCTGCGGGTGATGGGGTTCGCGCGCGACGAGGTGATCGGCCGCCGGCCGTGGGACTTCCAGACCGCCGAGTCCGCCGCCGGCGGCGGCGAGGTCACCCTTCCCGCCTTCCTGCGGCAGGGTGCGCTGGACGACGTCCCGGCCGGCTACGTCACCAAGTCCGGTGAGGTCCGTGACGTGCTGGTGTCGCTGCGGGCCGAGCGCGACCGCGACGGCACCACCCGCCGGACCATCGGCGCCATGCGCGACGTCACCGAGCAGCGGCGCATCGAGAAGGCGCTCAACGCCGCCATCGAGGAGGCCGAGCGGGCCAACAACGCCAAGACCCGCTTCCTCGCCGCCGCCAGCCACGACCTGCGCCAGCCGCTGCAGGCGCTGTCGCTCTACCTCGGTGTCCTCGAGGCCAAGCTGGGCGATGGCGAGCGCCGCCTGCTGGGGGCGGTGGGCCAGTGCGTCGACAGCCTGTCCGGCCTGCTCAACGACCTCCTCGACGTGGCGCGGCTGGACGCCGGCACCATCACTCCCAAGGTCGAGGCGGTGGCAGTCAGCCAATTGATGGAGCGCGTCGCCGCCAGTTGGGGGATCCAGGCCGAGGCCAAGGGCCTGAGGCTGGTCGTGCGCCCCTGCGGCGCTGTGGTGCGCACCGATCCCGCCCTGATGGAACGGGTGCTGTCCAACCTGGTCGCCAACGCGGTGCGCTACACCGACCGCGGCCGCGTGGTGGTCGGCTGCCGGCGGGTCGGGGCCGGGGAGGTGCGGCTGGAGGTGTGGGACACCGGTGTCGGCATTCCCGAGGATCGCCTGGGCGACATCTTCGAGGAGTTCCGCCAACTGGGCAATCCCGAGCGCCGCCGCGACAAGGGCACCGGCCTGGGGCTGGCCATCGTGCGGCGCGTGACCGGTCTGCTGGGGCACCCGGTCAGCGTCCGGTCGCGCCCCGGCAAGGGGTCGGTCTTCGCCGTCCGCCTGCCGCTGACCGCCGCCGCCGCCGCGTCGCCGCCGACCGCCGTGCCCGCGGGACGCTCCCGTCGCATCCTGGTGGTGGAGGACGAGATTCACGTGCGCAGCGCCCTGGAGCTGGTGCTGGGCGGGCTGGGCCACGAGGTGGCGGCCGGCGAGACGGTGGACGAGGCGCTGGCGCGGCTGGGCGCCCGGCGGCCGGAACTCGTCATCGCCGACTACCGCCTGGGCGGCGGCGCCACCGGCGTCGAGGCCATCCGCCGGGTGCGCGCCCTCCATGGGGCCGAGCTGCCGGCGGTGGTGCTGACCGGCGACACCGACCCGGCCATCATCCGCCGTATCGCCGGCGAGGGGCTGCGCGTCCTGCACAAGCCGTTGCAGGTCGAGGCCCTGCGTGGCTTCCTGGGGGAGGTGGCGTGAGGCCGGCTTGACCGCCGCCGCTCCGGCTGCTTCCCTAAGGTCCGCGATCGATGGAGGCGCCGCATGCTCGCCGAATGCCTGACCGGCATCAGGGTCCTGGACCTCACCCAGTACATTCCCGGCCCATTCGCCACCCAGTGGCTGTCCGACCTGGGCGCCGAGGTGGTCAAGGTGGAGCCGCCGGCCGGCGATCCCATGCGGACCATGGGGCCGTGCGACGAGGATGGCACCACCCCCTTCTACAAGCTGGCCAATCGCAACAAGCGGGTGGTCCGCCTCGACCTCAAGGACCCCGAGGGGAACCGCCTGTTCGCTGCCCTGGTCGCCAAGGCCGACGTGCTGGTCGAGGCCTATCGGCCGGGCGTTTTGGCGCGGCTGGGCTTCGGCGGCGAGCGGCTGGCCGAGCTCAACCCGGCACTGATCCACTGCTCGCTGTCCGGCTATGGACAGTTCGGCCCGCTGGCGGCGCGGGCCGGCCACGACCTGACCTATGTGGCGCTGACCGGCGGGCTGTGGGCCAGCGGCACCGCCGAGGCGCCGGTGATGACCTTCCCGCCGCTGGCCGACCATGCCGGTGCCGCCCAGGTGGTGTCGTCGGTGCTGGCGGCGCTGGTCCGGCGGGGCCGCACCGGCAAGGGCGCCCATCTCGACGTCAGCCTGTCCGAGGCGGCGCTGGCCTGGATGGGCGGCATCCTGACCATGGCCGGCCGCTGGGGCGACCCTGCCCGCGAGTCCGACATCATCAACGGCGGCGCCGCCTTCTATCGCGTCTACCGCGCCCGTGACGGCCGCTTCGTCGCCCTGGCGGCGCTGGAGGGGAAGTTCTGGGAGCGGTTCTGCCGCGCCGTCGGGCGCGAGGAATGGATCCACCGTCATGCCGATTCCTTTCCCCAGGCAGCTCTGGCCGCCGAGCTGGAGGGGCTGTTCACCACCCGCGACCGTGACGACTGGGTGGCGCTGCTGGGGCCGGCCGACTGCTGTTTCGAACCGGTGCTGGAGCCCTCGGAGGTCCCCGGCCATCCGCACTGGAAGGAGCGCGAGCTCATCCAGTCCGGTGACGGACTGGTCGAGGTGCTGTACCCGGTGATGCTGGACGGCGCCCGCGCCATGAAGCGGCGGCCGGCGGTTGACGCCACCGCCCAGGAGGTGCTGGTGTCATGGCGCTGACGCTGCCCGCCCACGGTGGCGACCTGGCCGCCGCCGAAGCCCGTTGGGGCCGCCCGGCCGAGGGCTGGCTGGACCTGTCCACCGGCATCAACCCCTGGCCCTATCCGCTGCCGCCGCTGCCGGCCGAGGCGTGGACCCGCCTGCCCGGCACCGCCGAGGTCGAGCGGCTGTGTGCCGCCGCCGCTCGGGCCTTCGCCGCCCCTGGCCCCGACTGGGTGCTGCCGGGGCCGGGCTCAAGCGCGCTGATCCAATGGCTGCCGCGCATCACCCCGCGCGCCCGGGTGGCGGTGGTCGGCCCCACCTATGCCGAGCATGCCGCCGCCTGGCGGGCCGCCGGCCACGAGGTGCGCGAAGCCTGCTCGCTGGCCGAGGCCGCCGGCGCCGAGGTGACGGTGGTGGTCAATCCCAACAATCCCGACGGCCGGATCGTGCCGCCCGCGGAGCTCGCAGGGCTGCCGGGCATGGTGGTGGTGGACGAAGCCTTCGGCGAGGTGATGCCCGAGGCCTCGGCGGTGCCGCTGCTGCGGCCGGGCATGGTGGTGCTGCGCTCGTTCGGCAAGTTCCATGGCTTGGCCGGGCTGCGCCTGGGCTTCGCGGTCGCCGCGCCCGCGACGCTTGCGCCGCTGGCCGCCGCCCTGGGGCCGTGGGCGGTATCGGGGCCGGCGTTGGCGGTGGGGGCCGTCGCCCTGGCCGACCACGCCTGGGCCACGGCCACCCGCGCCCATCTGTCCAGCATGGCCGACCGCCTGGACGTGGTCTTGTGCGCCGGCGGGCTGGAAGTTGTCGGCGGCACCTCGCTGTTCCGGCTGGCACGCGCCGAGGCGGCGGCCGAAATTCACGACCGGCTCGGCCGCGCCGGCGTCCTGGTCCGCGCCTTCGCCGACCGCCCGGCTCTGCTGCGTTTCGGCCTGCCGGCGGGTGAGAAGGACCTGGAACGGCTGCGGGCCGCGCTCAGGTGACTGAGGATTGTCATGGCGAGGCGGCGGGCGGGGAGTCAGGCTCGGCCCCATAGCCTTGGGGGCCGCCATGAAGATCGCAGTTTGCAGCCAGAACTGGTTGACCGTTACCAATCACGCCGGCAAGACCCGCCGGTTCCGCGTATTCGACGTGCAGCCCGACCGCCCCCCGCGCGAGAGCGGGCGCATCGACCTGCCCGAGGGCATGGCCCTGCACGACTGGCGCGACGAGGGGCCGCATCCGTTGTTCGACGTGGGCGTCGTCATTGCCGGCAGTGCCGGCGAGGGCTTCATCCGCCGGCTGGCCGCGCATGGCGTCCAGGTGGTGACCACCTGCGAACGCGATCCGCTGGCGGCCGTCGCCGGCTTCCTGGACGGGACGCTGCCGCCGGCGGCGCCGCACGACCACCACCGGTGACGTCGTCCGGCGGTCACGCCGTCCGGCGCTGGTCCATCAGGCGGCCGATGATGGGGGTGAGCACCAGTTCGGCCGCCAGTTCCAGCGCGGCGCCCGGCACCACCAGGGTGTTGCGCCGGCTCATCCACGAGCGGTCGATCTTGCTCATCAGGTAGGGGAAGTCGACCGAGTACATCTCGGGCTTGCGGAAGCGGATCACCACCACCCGCTCATCCACCGTCGGCACGTCGCGGGCGATGATGGGATCCGAGGTGTCGACCACCGGCACGTGCTGGAAATTGATGTCCGAGCCTTTGAACTGAGGGATGACCGTGTGCACGTAGTCGTGCATGCGGTCCAGGATGGCCTCGACCACCTTCTCCTCGGAATAGCCGCGGACGCTGGTGTCGTTGTGGATCTTCTGGATCCACTCCAGGTTCACGATGGGGGCGACGCCGATCTTCAGGTCGACGTGCCGGCCCAGGTCGATGGAACCGGCCTTGGCCACCCCGTGCAGGCCCTCGTAGAGCAGCAGGTCGGTATTGGGCGGCAGGTCCTCCCACGGGGTGAACTCGCCGGGGGAGCGATCCTCGTGGCCCAGGCGGCGGGCATCCTCGGCGGTGTGGATGTAGTGGCGCCGCCGTCCGGTGCCGCTCTCGCCATAGGAGCGGTACAAGGCCTCCTGCTCGTCGAACAGGTTGGCTTCGGGCGAGAAGTGGCTGAAGGGCCGGCCCTCGGCTTGCGCCTTGGCGGCCTGCCCCTTCATCTCGGCCCGCGTGTAGCGGTGGAAGCTTTCCCCGGCCACATGGGCGGCCGTGATGCCCTGGCGCTGGAACAGCTTGTCGAAAAAGGCTCGGATCGAGCCGCGGCCCGACCCCGACGCGCCGGTGACGGCGACGATCGGATGCATCCTGGACATTTAAGGCCTCCCCCGGGCGGTCTGTGGGCGCCGCCCTTTTCATGGAGGGAAAACCATAGCGCACGGAAGGTCTTGGCTGCTTCACCCGCCGGGGGTGGTTGCGC
>JBFMHS010000256.1:0-3136 GCA_040751765.1 Pseudomonadota bacterium
GCGCCGGTGGTGTTGTTCGCGGCCATGGTGGCGGTGATCCTGGTGGACAACCGCCGGGTGGACGCCCTGCGCGAGAACAGCCACCTTGCCCAGGTGCTGGCCAGCGCCGTGGACGCCGAGATGCAGTCCGAAATCGACGCCCTGACCCTGCTGGCTTCCTCCCCGTCCCTGCGCCGGGGCGATCTGGCCGCCTTTCATGCGCGCGCCGCCGAGGTCATCGCAGTCCATTCGAACTGGGCAACCATCGGCGTCATGGCCCCCGACGGCAGCCGCATGCTGGTCAGTTCCACCGGTCCCGCTTCCGGCCCGACGCCGCCGCCGCTGGACGTCGACAGCATCCGGCTGGCGGCACTTGAGAAGCGGCCGGTGCTGGGCGCCATGGTCGAGCGCGGATTCCGCGTGGCACAGCCGCTGATCCTGCTGCGCGTCCCTGTCCTGCGGGACGACAAGGTGACCGCCGTGCTGTCGGCGTCGGTGCGCACCACGGCCGTCGCCGCCATCATCGACCGCCAGACGATGGCGGCCGATTGCCGCGTCGCCGTCTTCGACCGCCATGGCCGCCGGGTGGCCGGCGATGCCATCGAGCCGCTCCCGGACGATGGCGGGGGCGGCGCCGTCGATACCTCCGCCATCACCGGCTGGAAGGTGGTGGTGGGCTCCTCGGCGGCGCAACAGGCCGAGATGATCCGCACCGCCGGCACCGTCCTGGTGGGCGGCCTGCTGGCGGTCCTGGCATCGGTCGCCGGCACCCTGGGGGTCACCCGCGCCTTCCGCGACCACATCGTCGCCTTCGAGCAGGCCGGCAAGCGCAACCTGGAGACCGCGCTGGACGAAGCGCGGCGGGCCCAGGCGGCGGCCGCCTCCGCCGATGCCGCCAAATCACGCTTCCTCGCCGCCGC
This sequence comes from Pseudomonadota bacterium, assembly GCA_040751765.1. Taxonomy (GTDB): domain Bacteria; phylum Pseudomonadota; class Alphaproteobacteria; order Rhodospirillales; family Magnetospirillaceae; genus CALABS01. The sequence goes on from JBFMHS010000256.1 coordinate 900, forward strand.
CAGCCACGATCTGCGCCAGCCCTTCCAGGCCATGCAGCTCTACACCCAGGTCCTCGACGCCCTGGTCATCGAACCACCGAGGGCGAGGCAGGCCCTGGACGGGCTGCGCAACGCCATCGACGCCGGCGACGAGCTGCTGCGGAGCCTGCTCGACGTCTCGTCCATCGAGGCCGGCACGGTCAAGCCCCACATCGCCAGCTTTCCCGTCGTCGAGGTCATCGACGAGGTGACCACCGAATACGAGACGGTGGCGGCCGAGCGCGGCCTGACCTTCCATGTCTGCCGGTCGCCGGCGACAGTGGAGACCGACCGGGTGCTGCTGAAGCGGATCGTGCGCAACCTGATCCACAACGCCTTCCGCTATACCGAGGAGGGCGGCGTGCTGGTCGGCTGCCGCCGGCGCGGCGACCGCCTGCTGATCCAGGTCTGGGACACCGGCCCCGGCATCCCTCCCGACCAGTTGGAGATGATCTTCGAGGACTTCTACCAGTTGGACAACCCGGCCCGCGACCGCAGCAAGGGCCTGGGCCTGGGGCTGTCGGTGGTGCGCCGCATGGCGCGCCTGCTGTGCCACGAGCTGACCGTCGAATCCCGCGTCGGCAAGGGATCGGTGTTCACCATCGCGGTGCCAGTGGCCCCCGAAATCACCCCTCCGGCAGGGTGAACAGGAAGGTCGCGCCCCTGCCGGGCTCGGACTCGACCCACAGACGGCCGCCGCTCTGATGGACGATGCGCTGGCAAAGAGCCAGCCCGATGCCGGTGCCCTCGCGGTCGCCGGGCGGATGCAGGCGCTGGAACACCGTGAAGATCTGGTCGAAATACGCAGGGTCGATGCCAATGCCGTTGTCGGCCACCGCGAAGGTCCACCAGCCGGGTTGGTCCTGGCGCGCCGTCACCCGCACATGGGGGATGCGGTCCTCGGCCCGGTACTTGATGGCGTTGCCGATCAGGTTCTGGAACAGGCTGACCAGGTGGCGCGGTGTGGCCCGCACCTCGGGCAGCGGTCCCACCTCGACCTCCGCCCCCGCCTCGGCGATGACGGCAGCCAGGTTGGCCAAGGCCTCGTCCGCCGCCGCCGCCGCCGCCACCGCCCCGGTGGGGGCCGGGCTGTTGGAGACGCGGGCGTATTCCAGCAGGTCCTGTATCAGCCGCGACATCCTCAGCGACCCCTCGACGATGAAGCCGATGAAGGCGTCGGCGTCGGCGTCCAAACGGCCTCCGTAGCGGCGCGACAGCAGTTGGGCGTAGCTGGTGACGTTGCGCAGCGGCGTCTGCAGGTCGTGCGAGGCGACGTAGGCAAAGCGCTCGAGGTCGGCGTTGGAGCGCTCGAGGTCGGCGATCAGCATCTCGAGGTCGCGCGATTTGCGGGCCAGGGCGCGCCGGGCCTGGTCTTGGCCGACGACGTGGGCGGCGGTGCCAAAGGCGATGCCGGCCATGGCCAGGAAGGCCAGCACCGCCATCACCCGGGGCGCGGTGCTGACTTCGACCCGCGCCCAGCCGCCCTGGGGTATGGCCGCCAGGCGCCAGGTGCCGTAGGCCAATTCCACGTCGGCCTCGACGGGAGCGGCGGCGAACACCGCCGCGTCGCCATAGACCATCTCGCCCGCCGCCCCCAGGCCGTCACGCCCCTTGATGGCCACCTGGATCGGCAGGTCGGGGTCGTCCAACCCGGCGATGGCGAAGGTGGCGGCAACGTCGAGGACGATGTTGGCCATGCCGTAGAACCGCTCGCCGCCGCCCTCGTCGGGCAGGAAGACCGGCGTGCGCAGGATCAGCCCGGTGCCACCCTGGATCAGCGGAACCGGCCCCTGCAGCAGCGAGGCGCGCGCGGCGATGGCCTTCTGCACCGAGGCGTACTGCACCGGGACCGAGCGAAAATCCACTCCCACCACCGATTCGTTGCCGGCCAGCGGATAGGTCATGGCGATGACCATGCCGTGGCTGACGATCATGTTGCGGACGTTGTCGTGGTCCTTCATCAGGACCCTGGCGATGGTCTCGAATTCCTGTGGCGTGATACCGCCATGGGCAACGATCTGCGCCACCACGCCCCGCGCCCGCAGCAGCGGCGCCGACAGGGCGTATTCCAGCTTGGCGCGAATGATGGACAGCCGCGCGGCCACGGCCGTCCGCGCCTCCTGCGCCTGGCGCTGGCGATCCATGCTGTCGAGCAGGAACAAGGTGGCGGCGGCCAGGGCGGTGACGAATGCCGCCGCCAGCAACGGCAACCGCCGTGC
>JBFMHS010000256.1:3146-5443 GCA_040751765.1 Pseudomonadota bacterium
CCGGCCACGACGTTGGTGCAAAGGGTTGCGCCACCCCAAAATCAAAGCCCCCGAAAGGCGTTACCTTTCAGGGGCTTGGAATGGTGCCCAGGGGCGGGGAACGGAAATCGTTTCAGATCAGCCGGTTGACCGTGAGTGGGACAGCGAACCATCCCGTACGATCATTATGCTTTTCCCGGGAATTGTCCCACCCGAACCGGGCGCCGGACGGGGAAGGATGGCGGCCATCCCTCCCCGCCCCCGGTCACAGCAACCCCAGCCCCCTGCCGAAGGCCGTGGTGAAGGAATCGGCGTCCTCGTCCCGCATCACCTGGCCGAAGGCGGCGGTGGTCTTGGGGCCGATCCAGTTGTCGACCTTCAGGTCATGGCCGAAGCCGTTCAGGGTCTCCTGCAGCACGCCGGCCTCGACCTTGGGGGCCTTGGTATCGGCGGGGTTACGGTACAGCGGGCCGAACACGGCATGGGTCTGCTTCTCCAGCCTGTCCACATTCCCCGTCTTCTGGGCGTTGCGGGCAAAGGTGTTGAACCGGCCCAGGGCCAGGGCGTTTTCCACCTGGGGAGCGCCGAAGCGGCCGACCGCGTTTTTCAGCGCGAAGTCGGTTTTGGGTCCGTACTTGCCGTCTTCGAGCAGCGGCGCCTGCTTGGTATAGGGGCCCCAGGCCTCACTGCGCTTGGGCATGGGCTGCTGGCCCAGCATGTTGAGGCCGCGCTGCAAGCCCTTCACCGCGTCGTCCAGCCCGTCGATCCCGGCGGCCTCGGCCACCTTCTGCCCGATCCGGCCCGAGGCCTGATACAGATCCTCGCCCTGGGGCGTGCGCGGGGGTGTCGGCTGTTCGGGGAGGACGACCTTCAGGCTGGGTTCGACCGGCTTGCCGCCGTCATATTTCTGCTCGTCGTCGCCATAAACATGGGTGTGCCAGTCCTGGACCTTCTCGTAGGCCAGCGCCTTCTGGGTGTCGCCGGAGCGCCAGCCGCGAAAGCCGGTCTGGGCGTGGCCCAGCACGTCCTTCATCTCGGACTCGGTCCAGGTCTCGTGTGGCTTGACCAGCGCGGCCTCGCCGGGATTGGAGAGCGGTGCCTTGGCCATCTCGGCGATGGCGGCGACGCGGGGGTCGACGGACGCTTTTTGTTCCTGCGTCAGCTCGGCCGCGCCGGCCTCCTTGATGCCGACGACCTCCTTCAAAACCTTAAGGCCGAACTGGCCCGCCTTGGTCCAATCGATGCCCTCCTTGCCCTGGTCCTTTTCGGGGCCGTTGAGCAACGACGATTCCGGGGCCTGATCCTCGGCCGAGGGCGGAACGTAAGGTTCAGGCGGGCTGTAGCTGCCCGGCAGCTTGCCGGGATCGGGCTGGGGCGTCGGCGCGTCGGGGGCGTTCTGCAGCGAGGCCTCGGGGTCCTGGTCCTCGTCGATGGGCGGCGGCGGGTCGTAGATGCTGCCGTGAAGCCAATCGCCGGCATCGCCTAAGGTCGCGCTGCCGCCGTTGGCCTCGCGGATGGGGGCGGGCTTGTCGGGATAAGCCTTGTCCAGGCCGCCGCCGTCGATGGCCTTCTCCAAGGCGCCGATGCCGTGGGCCTGAAGGTCGCGCGCCGGCGACGACGGCAGGTCGTCCACATGCTCGCCGTTCACCGTGTCGGGTCCGCTGATCGCCTTGACCGCGCCGATATGGGTGCCGATGCGCGACACCTTGTCCCCGGCCATGCGGTAATTGACGGCGTCCAGCTTGGCGGCAAGCGTGGGGTCGTACTTGTCGTCGCCCTCGCGGGTGCGCTCGATCAGCTCCTTGGCGCCGAAACTGTTAAAGGAGGTGCTGGAGACATTTTCCGCCTTCCCGCTTTGCGCGGCGACGTCGTAGGCCATGGCCTGGGCGTGGCCGCCGCCGAGGGAATGGCCGGCGAAGGAGACTTTGCCTTCCTTCGCTTGCAAGTGCCCGCATTTTCTTCGCGGCCTCACTCTGATACTGCCGCTTGCCGAGATTGACGTTCGCCAGCGCGTCGCGCCCGTCCTCGGTGCCGGCGACCACATAGTGGCGTTCGCCGTTGGGGCCGTCGATGGCGGCGCCCTTGAAACCGGTGGCGGGGTCCACGTAGTGGCGCACCACCGTGTATCCCGCGGGCAGCGGCCGGTCACCATAGGCCGCTGCGGCAAGGTCGAACTGGACGCGGTGAGAAGAGTTGGCATTTTGTTCCATTGAAAATTCTCCTTTCAGCGCTGCGGCGTCAGTTGCGTGCGGTCGGCGGCGCAGACATCGGCCAGTTTCAGGGTGAAGTTCTTCCATTTGTCGTTATCGGTATATTTG
>JBFMHS010000257.1:0-15461 GCA_040751765.1 Pseudomonadota bacterium
TCGAGGCCAAGCTGGATTCCGTCAACGGGGTGCGGCCATGAGCGCGCCGGATCCCGTCGACGTCCTTGCCCGCACCCTGTGGGGCGAAGCGCGCGGCGAGAGCCTGGCCGGAAAGCGGGCGGTCGCCGCCGTGATCCTCAACCGCGTGCGCCGCGCCAAGGAACGCGGCGGCCGCTACTGGTGGGGCGCCAGCATCGACGAGGTGTGCCGCCGCCCGTGGCAGTTCTCGTGCTGGAACGAATCCGACCCCAACCGCGCCAAGCTGGAGGCCGTCGGCCCCGACAACCGCGCCTTCCGCCAATGCCTGCGGGTGGCCGAGGAGGCGGTGGCCGGGCTGCTCGAAGACCCCACCGGCGGCGCCACCCACTACCACGCGGCCGGCATCACCCCGCCATGGTCGCGCGGGCGCATCCCCTCGGCCGAGATTGGCCGTCACCTGTTCTACAACGACGTGGAGTGAAGACCATGATCCCCGCTTTCCTTGCCTCGATCGGGCTGCCGCTGCTGGTCAAGGCGGTGGGCTCGGCGCTTTCCGGCGTCGAGCACAAGGCTGCCAAGGCGGCGGCCGAGGCGCTGTCGCAGGTGGGCGACGCGCTCGCCCCCGAGCAGGTCGCCGAGGCGAACCGCCATATCGAGCGAATGGCCGAACTGGACACCGCCGAGGCCCGCGAGGCCCTGGCCCAAGTCAACGAGTCGCTGCGCGCCGAGGTGGCGTCCGAGGACTGGTACGTGCGCCGCTGGCGCCCGACCTTCGGCTACGCCATCGCCGTCACCTGGACCGCCACCATGGCCGCCGTGTCCTGGGCCATCGTCGCCGAACCCGCCCAGGCCCCCGCCATCATCGCCGCCCTGGTCAACACCAGCCCCATCTGGGGCATCGCCCTGGGCGTGGTGGGGGTGAGCGTGGTCAAGCGCAGCCAGGACAAGGCGCTCGGCCGCTGACCGAGGTCGGCCCCATGGAGATCGTTGCACCTCGGCCGCCCTCGGCGGACCCTGGGGACTGCGCGGCGGCCCGCGCGTGCCCAAATGTAGGGAAACCCAGCACAGGAGGGCCCCCATGACCGACGACCACGTCTACAAGATCGTGCATCTGGCCGGAAGTTCGTCGAAGTCCTACGAGGACGCCATCCAGACCGCCGTGACCAAGGCGGCCAAGAGCCTCCGCAACCTGCGCTGGTTCGAGGTCATCGAGACCCGCGGCCACATCGAAGGCGACCGCGTCGCCCACTGGCAGGTGGTCCTCAAGCTCGGCTTCACCCTGGACTGAGCCAGGAGCCGAAAGGCACCACCTTGTTGCCGGCATCGTGGCCGATGTCGGCCCGACCGAGGAAGGGGATGCCGGCGCGGCCGCACCAGTACCGCGTCACCTCTTCCTCGTCCTGGCCGAAATCGGGGTCGTTGGGGACAATGTCGCCGCATCGGCCCAGCATGATCCCGGCCACCCGCCGCAGCGCCGGGGTGCTGGTGATCTGTCCCAGCGCGCGGTCGATGCGGTACATCGGCTCGGACACCTCCTCCAGCATCAGCACGTGGCCGGACAGGTCCGGCAAATGCGGGGTGCCGATCAGGTGCGACAGGATGGTGATGTTGAAGGCGGCCATCGGCCGGCCAGCCCGCGCATGGGGCTCCAGCGCGTCGGCATCGCCGCCGGCCAGGAAGGCCAGGGCGCGGCGCACCGCCGCCTCGCCGCCGGCGCGGTTGATGTCGGCCGGCATGGGACCGTGGACGGGGCGGCCGATGCCGGCGGCATACAGCGCCCCCAGCATGGCGCCGGCATCGCTGTAGCCGAGATAGGTCTTGCGCCGCGCCGCCGGGCCCAACCCGGCCAGCACCGCCTCGACCAGCCGGAACGACCCGTAGCCGCCGCGCGCGAACCACAGTGCGTCGAAGCGGTCGTCGTTGGCGACCTCGACAAAGGCCCGCGCCCGCTCCTCGTCGGTGCCGGCGAAATGGCCCCAGGCCTGAATGCACTGCGGGTGGAACACGATCTCGGGCTGCCGGGCCACCGGCAGCGCGGCCACCACCGCCTCGACCCGCTCGCGCAGGTCGGGGGTCATGCGGCTGCTGGGCGCCACCACGCCGATGCGGACCGGGGCTGCCTTGGTCACGGTCTATGTCCTTATTGTTCCTTGCAAAAGCCGGCGGCCCGATTGTAGCTTCCGGCGATGGAACCCGACAGGCCCTATTTCTTCTGCGGCATCGGCGGCAGCGGCATGATGCCACTGGCGCTGATCGTCCATCAGCGCGGCCACCGGGTGGCCGGGTCGGACCGCGCCCTCGACCAGGGCCGCACCGCCGACAAGTTCGACTTCCTGCGCGCGCGCGGCATCGCCCTGTTTCCCCAGGATGGCAGCGGCCTCACCGACCCCGCCACGGTGCTGGTCACCTCGGCCGCCGTCGAGGAGACGGTGCCCGACGTCCAGGCCGCCCGCGCCCTGGGCGCCGGCCTGATGACCCGCGCCCAGCTGCTGGCCCGCCTGTTCAACGCCGCCCCGCGCGCGGTGGGGGTGGCCGGCACCAGCGGCAAGTCCACCACCACCGGCATGATCGCCTGGATGCTGCGGCAGGTGGGGCTGGACCCCACCGTGGTCAACGGCGCGGTGATGAACGACTTCGTCACCGCCGACACCCCCTTCGCCAGCGCCGTGGTCGGCGGCGGCGACCTGTTCGTCGCCGAGGTGGACGAGAGCGACGGCTCCATCGCCCACTACACGCCGCATGTGGCGGTGCTCAACAATGTCGCCTTCGACCACAAGAGCCTGGACGAGCTGCGGCGTCTGTTCGCCGACTTCACCGCCAAGGCCCGGGTGGCGGTGCTGAACCTGGACAACGCCGAGACGGCGGCGCTGGCGGGCGTGATCCCCGCCGACCGCAAGGTCACCTATTCCCTGTCCGATCCTGCCGCCGACCTGGTGGCGACCGACGTGGTCCCCGCCCCCGACGGCATCGCCTTCGCGGTGGGCGGCGTCCCGGTGCGGCTGAAGGTGCCGGGGCGGCACAACGTCGCCAACGCCCTGGCGGCGTTGGCCACCGCCCGCGCGCTTGGCGTCGGGCTGGCCCAGGCCGCCGCAGCCCTGGCCGGCTTCTCGGGCATCCGCCGCCGCCTCGAGGTGGTGGGAAGCAGCAACGGCGTCATCGTCATCGACGACTTCGCCCACAACCCCGACAAGATCACCGCCACGCTGGCGACGCTGCACGACTTCCCCGGCCGCCTGCTGCTGCTGTTCCAGCCGCACGGTTTCGGCCCGTTGCGCCTGATGAGGCGCGAATTCATCGACTGCTTCGCGGCGAACCTTGCGCCCGACGACGTGCTGGTGATGCCCGAGCCGGTCTATTTCGGCGGCACCGTCGATCGCTCCGTCGGCAGCGCCGACATCGCGGCGGGAATCCGGGCGGCGGGCCGCGTCGCGCTGGACTTCGCCGACCGCGCCGCCTGTGGCGACCACCTGCTGTCGCTGGCCCGGCCCGGCGACCGGGTCGTGGTCATGGGTGCCCGCGATGACACCCTGTCCACCTTCGCCGCCGAGCTGCTGCGGCGGCTGGGATAGGCTACATCACCCACCGCGCGAGGTAGGTCTTGATCAGCCCCTCCATCTGCGCGTCGACGTCGGTGATCAGGTCCTCGGTCAACTCGTGCAGGACGCGGTCACGCTCGTTGGGGCTGATACCCTCGGGCACCGACTTGATGCGGGTGGCGCGGGCGACCACGTCGGCGACCGGGAGGTTGCGCTGGTCGAGGACCTGCACGGCGATGTCCAGCGTGCCCTCGTAGCGTTCCGCCTGCTCTTCCTTGAACAGGCCGCCGATGCCCTTCTCGACCTTCAGCGGCACCCGCACCACGCGGGCGTCGTTGATGACGACGCGGGCGGCTCCCGAGCCCGCCGGCCCCATGGGACGCAGGCGGTCCTGGGCCCAGCGCACGGTGGCGCCCTCGGGGCTGACCGGCATCAGGTGCTCGACATTGGGCTCCTTCAGCGGCGGCTGGTAGGCCGGCTCGATGCGCAGTTCCGCGACATTCAGCTGGATGGGGCGCTTGTTGGCGAAGCTGATCTCGGGCAGCTTCTGCATGGGCGGCTTGGTCTCGCAGGCGCCCAGGGCCAGGGCGGCGGCCAGCGCCAGCATCACGCGGATCGATCGAGCGGACATGAGTCGGTTTCCTTGGTGGAGGGCCGGCGGCCATTTTGGCACGCCGACCGCACGCGTCAAGGCATGTAGACCTTCTCCAGCTCGGCGTCCCCGAAGGCATAGGCGGCGCGGCAGAACTCGCAGGTGACCACCACCTTGCCGTCGGCGTCCTTCAGCGCCTCGACCTCGGCGCGCGGGAACGAGCGCAGGGTGCTCTCGACCCGCTTGTGCGAGCAGCGGCATTGAGCCCGCAACGGCTTCGGTTCGTGGACCACCAAGCCCTCGGCGTGGAACAGGCGATAGGCCACCTGGTCGGCCGGCAGGCCGTCGTCGAGCATCTCGGCGGCGGTGACGCTGGCCATCAGCACGCCGGCGGTGTGCCAAGCGTCCTCGGACTGGTGGGCGGTCAGGATGGGCGCGCCGGGGACACTGCCAGGCATGCGCTGGATCATCAGCGCCCCGGCATGCCAGCCGCTGCCGTCCGCCGGCGGGGCCGAGGCCAGGCGCACGGCGGTGTCCAGTTGCTCGGACTGGCGGAAGTACTCCTCGGCGCAGTGCGACAGCGTGTCGCCGGTCAGCTCGACGATGCCCTGGTAGCGGTCGGTCTTGGGTCCCTGGTCGACGGTGAAGGCGAGGTAGCCCTTGCCCAACAGGGACGCCACCGAGCGGTCGGGCACGGCGGCCACCTTGTCGGCGTCGAAGCGGGCATAGCCGCGCAGGTCGCCTGCGCTGGTGACGTCGGCCACCACCAGGGCCACCGGTCCGTCGCCCTGGGCCTGCAGTGTGAAGACGCCGTCGTACTTCAGCGACCCGGCCAGCACCGAGGCCAGCGCCAGCGTCTCAGCTAGGAGCGACCCGACCGGCTGGGGATAGCCGTGCCCGGACAGGATGGCGTCCACCGACGCACCCAGGCGGGCGAACCGCCCGCGCACCGCGCCGCCGCCGACCTGGAAGGGAAGGATGATGTCGCTGCCGTTCACACTCACAACAGGCACCACGTAAGGATGCCCTTCTGCACATGCAAGCGGTTCTCCGCCTCGTCCCACACCACCGACTGGGGGCCGTCCATGACGGAGTCGGTGACCTCCTCGTTGCGGTGGGCCGGCAGGCAGTGCATGAACAGGGCGTCGGCGGCCGCCTTGGCCATCAGGGCGTCGTTGACCTGATAGGGCTCCAACAGCTTGGAACGGCCGTCGTCCTCGCAACCCATGGACACCCAGGTGTCGGTCACCACCAGATGGGCGCCGGCCACCGCCTCGGCGGGATCGGCGACGATGGTGACCCGGGCGCCCTGAGAAACGGCCCAGGCGACCACCTTGGGGTCGGGCTCGAGGCCGGGTGGGCAGGCGATGCGAATCTCGCAGCCGAAACGGGCGGCGGCCTGGATCCAGCTGGCGGCGACGTTGTTGCCGTCTCCGCTCCACGCCACAACCTTGCCGGCGAGGCTGCCGCGATGCTCCTCGAAGGTCATCACGTCGGCCATCACCTGGCAGGGATGGGAATCGTCGGTCAGGCCGTTGATCACCGGCACGGTGGCGTATTCCGCCAGCTCGGCCAGCTTCTCTGGCTTGTCGGTGCGGATCATGATGGCGTCCACGTAGCGCGACAGCACGCGGGCGGTGTCGGCGATGGTCTCGCCCCGGCCCAGCTGGGTGTCGCCGCGCGACAGGATCACCACGTCGCCGCCCAGCTGCTTCATGCCGGCCTCGAAGGAGACGCGGGTACGGGTGGATGGCTTCTCGAAGATCATCGCCAGCAGGCGGCCTTCCAAAGGCTTGGCCTCGCCGTGGGGGGCTTCGCCGCGCTTGTAGGCGGCGCCCAGATCGAGGATGCGGCGCAAGGTCGCCGCGTCGAGGCGGTCGAGGTCGAGGAAGTGCCGGAGCTGGCCGGCCCGGCTGCGGCGCGCGGCGGTCATGGCGTCACCTCGGACAGGGTGCGCGAGAGGATGCCGAGACCTTCCTCGATCTCCGTCTCGCCGATGATGAGCGGCGGCAGCAGGCGAATGACGTTGTCGCCGGCACCGACGGTGAGCAGGCCGTTAGCCGTCAGCCGGGCCTGCAGCTCGGTGTTGGGGATGCGGCACTTGAGACCCAGCATCATGCCCAGGCCGCGCACCTCCTCGATGACAGCCGGATGGGCGGCACACACCGCCTCGACGCCCTCGCGCAGGCGGGCCGCCATGGCTTCGGCGCGCTCCAGGAAGCCGGGCGCCGTCATCACCTCCAGAACCGCCTCGGCGGCGGCCATGGCCAGTGGATTGCCGCCGAAGGTCGAACCGTGGCTGCCGGCGGTCATGCCCTTGGCGGCCTCGGCGGTGGCCAGGCAGGCCCCCACCGGGAAGCCGCCGCCCAGGCCCTTGGCCAACGGCATGATGTCGGGAGCGACGCCGCTGTGCTGGTGGGCGAACAGCGGCCCGGTGCGGCCCATGCCGGTCTGCACCTCGTCGAAGATCAGCAACAGGCCGAACTCGTCGGCGGTGGCCCGCAGGCGCCTCAGGTAGTCGGGATCGCCGACGAAGATGCCACCCTCGCCCTGCACCGGCTCGACCAGGATCGCCGCCGTGCGGGCGGTGATGGCGTCGCGCAGCATGTTGAGGTTGCCGTAGGGCACGTGCACGAAGCCGGGAGTGACCGGATCGAAGCCCTTGAGGTGCTTCTCCTGACCGCCGGCGGCGATGGTCGCCAGCGTGCGGCCGTGGAAGGCCCCGGTGGCGCAGATGATCTCGAACCGCTCGGGCCGCCCCGACTCGTGATGGTACTTGCGCGCCATCTTGATGGCGGCCTCGTTGGCCTCGGCGCCCGAGTTGCAGAAGAACACCGTGTCGGCGAAGCTGTGCTCGACCAACCGTGCGGCCACCCGCTCCTGGCCCGGGACCCGGTACAGGTTCGAGGTGTGCCACAGCGTGGCGGCCTGCTTCTGGAGCGCCGCGACCAGATGCGGATGGCAGTGGCCCAGCGAGGTCACCGCGACGCCCGAGCCGAAGTCGAGGAATCGTCGCCCGTCGGCGGCCCACAGGTAAGCGCCCTCGCCCTTTTCGAAGGCGATGTCGGCTCTCGCGTAGGTCGGCATGACGACAGGAAACACGGCACGAACTCCCAAGCCCAACGCCGGAAGGCTTCGCCGATCAACGGACGAATGGCACCGGCGCGCTGAAGGAAAGGCGGGAATATCCCCGCAACGGCGGCCAAAGTCAACTCCCGCGCTCCCCCCTGGCGGTTCGCGACGGCAGCGGCTAGGATGGCGGGATGATCCGGCCCTTCCCCCTGACGCCGGTCAAGGAACTCGAAGGATTGATCGAGGCCTTGAACGAGGCGACCCTCGACCCGCTGGTGCGGGCGCGTCTTGCCGCCGACCCGGTGGCAGCGCTGGCCGAGTTGTGCATCGCCGTGCCCAAGGGCATCCGTGTCGTGGTGGAACATTCCGCCGGCGGCCGCGCCCGGCTGGTCCTGGCCGCCGACGGGCCGATGCCGCTGGCCGACGAGGTGCTGGACCAGGTGGTGGGCGGAACCCTGGCGCCGCCGCTGGCCGGCGGCACCATCCTGGCCAGCTTCGAGCTCTAGCGGGCTCAGGCCTTCAGCTTGTAGCCGGTCGCCAGCATCCGCCAGGTGACGGCACCCAGCGCCAGATTGGCGCCGGCCACCACCGCCACCCCCACCCAGACCGGGCCGTCGCTGGCGCCGATGAAGCCGTAGCGGAAACCGTCGATCATGTAGAAGAACGGGTTGACCAGGGCGGCGGCGTGAAAACCCTCGGGCAGGCGCTCGATGGAATAGAAGGTCCCCGACAGGAAGGACAGCGGCGTCACCACGAAATTGGTCACCGCCGCCATGTGGTCGAACTTGTCGGCCCAGATGCCGCCGATCATTCCCAACAGCGACAACATCAGCGCCCCGCCCACCGCGTGGAACAGGATGAAGCCGGGATGAGCCGCCGACACCGGCACGAACACCGCCATGGCGGCGGTCACCGCCACTCCCACAGCCAGGCCGCGCGCCACTCCGCCCAATGCCACCGCCACCGTCTGCTCGGTGGGCGACAGCGGCGGCATCAGCATGTCGACGATGTTGCCCTGGACCTTGGCGATGATGATGGAGGACGAAGTGTTGGCGAAGGCGTTCTGGACCATGGCCATCATGATCAGGCCGGGGGCTAGGAACTCCATGAACGGCACGCCCTTGACCTCGGCCGCCACCCGGCCCAGGGCCAGCGAGAACACCGCCAGGAACAACAGCGTCGTCACCACCGGCGCCACGATGGTCTGGAAATAGACCTTGAGGAAGCGGCGGATCTCCTTGGACAACAGGGTCCAGAATCCAAGCCAGTTGACGCGGCCGTAGGACAGGGGGGGAGTGGGCAGGATCGGGTGTTGCATGGCGCCGCCTTCCGGGTATGGTCTGCCGCATGGCCCGGACGCCCGCGAAGATCACGCCCCAATATCTCGAGAATGCCGCCCTGCATTACCTCGAACGCTTCGCCTCGTCCACCGCGAACCTGCGCCGCGTGCTGATGCGCAAGGCCGACCGTTCGCTCAGGCACTGGGGCGGCGACCGCGCCGAGGTGGCGGCCCAGGTCGAGGCGGTGGTGGCGCGGCTGGCCGGGCTCGGCTACCTGGACGATGCCGCCTATGCCGCCATGAAGGCACGCGGGCTCAACCGCCAGGGCAAGGGCACGCGGGTCATCCGCCAGGCCCTGGCGGCCAAGGGGGTGGACGCCGACACCGCCGACACCGCCCTCGACCGCCTGGCCGAGGAGGTGGCCGACCCTGATCTCGCCGCCGCCGTCCGCCTGGCCCGCAAGCGGCGCCTGGGGCCCTTCCGCGCGGTGGCGCTGCGCGCGGAAATGCGGCAAAAGGATCTCGCCACGCTGGCACGGGCCGGCTTCGACCTCGACACCGCGCGCCGGGTGGTCGAGGCGGCCTGCCCCGAGGACCTGGAGGAGCCGGGATGACGGAGATGGATCGCTCGATCGCCCCGGCCATGGAAGAGGCCGGCCTGGTCTATGCCTTCGCCATCGACGGCGACCGCGCCCGCCCGTTCCACCCCAGCCATCCCGATACCGCCCCCCGCGCCTACAGCTGGGTCCACGTCAACCTGTCCACCGAACCCGGCCGCCAGTGGGTACTGCGCCATGCCGGCCTGCCGCCGCAGCTGGCCGCCGTGGTCCTCGACCGCACCCAGGAGCCCGGCGTCCAGGCCTTCGGCAACGGCTGCCTGATCGTGCTGGAGGACCGGCTGAAGGATTTCGACCAGAGCACCCAGGAGATGAGCGACCTGCGGGTTTGGATCGAGCGCGACCGGGTGGTCACCGGGCGCTGGAAGCCGCTGGCCGCCACCGACCGCCTGCGCTTTCGCCTCCAGGTCGGCACCGCGCCGGCCTCGGCGGTGGCCATGGCCGGCGCGCTGCTGGAGGAGATTGCCGCCGACATCGAGGCCATCGCCGGCCGCACCCGCCGCCGCCTCGACCTGCTGGAGGACGACGTCCTCGACGACGTCGCCGGCGGTATCGCGGCGGAGCTGGGCGCCATCCGGCGCGAGGCCATCAAGCTGCGCCGCCGCGTCGTGCCGCTCAGGCAGATGCTGGGCCAGCTGGAAACCAGCGTGCCTTGGGCCATGAAGGACGACGTCCAGCGCTTCGAGACCCTGCTGGGGCGGATCGAGCATGTCGGCGGCGAGGTCATGGAGGCGCTGGAGCAGGCCCGCCTGCTACAGGACGAATTCGCCGCCCGCAACGCCGAGCGGTCGGGCCGCAACCTCTACATCATCTCCATCCTCACCGCCGTGCTGATGCCGCTCAACATCGTCACTGGCATCTTCGGCATGAACGTGGCCGGCCTGCCCGGCCTGCATTCCGACGGCGCCTTCCTGTGGGTCATGCTGGGCATGGCCGCCCTGGCCGCGGCGGTGGTGGGCATCTTCAAGCTGAAGCGCTGGTTCTGACCTCGCATGCAGTGAATGGGGGGGAGCCATTCGCAAACACCCGCCCCGCGCCGCTTCGCGGTTGAAATGATGACCGTCGAGGTCATGGTTTCGCGGGGGAGGCGGCAATGGCGGGGATGAAGATCAAGGCGCGGATGATCGCCGGCTTTGCGGCGGTCCTGTTATTGGTGGCGACAGCCCTGATCGCGCTGATGCTGGACAATCTCTCTAACACGATCGAACGGGCCGAGGAGCGCGAGTTGGGCGGCTACCGCCGCGCCTTCACCGCCGCGGTGGCCATGAGCACCGCCAACGGCGAGGCCCTGGCCATGCTGGCCGCCGAACTCCCCGACGCCAAGGCGGCGTTCGCCGCCGGCGATCGCCGGCGGTTGGGCGAATTGTTCGTGCAGCCCTTCGCGGCACTGAAGGCGCGGCTGGGGGTCGAGCAGATGCAGTTCCACCTGCCGCCGGCGACCTCGTTCTTCCGCGCCCACATGCCCAACAAGTTCGGTGACGACCTGTCCTCCTTCCGCCGCACGGTGGTCGAGGCCAACCGCGACCACAAGGCGGTGATGGGGCTGGAGAACGGGGTCGGCGGCATGGGCATCCGCGCGGTGCTGCCCGTTTCGCGCGACGGCCTCCACATCGGCACCGTCGAGTTCGGAATGAATTTCGGCCAGGCCCTGGCCGACGGCTTCAAGCGCCAGTTCGGCGTCGACGTCACCATCGCCGCCGCCAAGTCGGCGGTCAAGCAAGGCGGTGGCGTCGAGGAGGAGATCAAGCAGGTGGCCACCACCGCCCAGGCGTTCTTCACGGTCGAGGACTGGAAGCGGGTGCTGGCTGGCGAGGAAATCCTGCGCCGGGGCATCCGCGACGGCATGCCGGTGGTGGCTGTGGCGGCGCCGGTCCTCGATTATCAGCACAAGCCGGCGGCGGTCGTGGAAATCGTCATGGATTCCAGCGAATTCGCCGCCCAGTACGCCAGTGCCCGCGGCCAGTCGCTGGCGGTCGCCGCCGGGGTGCTGGCGGCCGGCCTGGCGGTGGCCTATCTGCTGTCGCGGGGCATCGCCGCACCCCTGTCCGCCATGACCAAGGCGATGCACCGCCTGGCCGATGGCGACCTGGAGGTGGTCGTTCCCGCCCGCGACCGTCGCGACGAGATCGGCGAGATGGCCGGCGCGGTCGAGGTGTTCAAGCGCAACGCCGTCGACAAGGTCCGCATGGAGGACGAGGAGCGGATTCGCCTGGAGACGCAACGCCAGGCCGAGGCCGAGCGCAAGGCGACGGAGGCCGCCGTCATCGCCGAGGTGGCCGAGGTGGCCGGCGCGGCAAGCAGAGGCGATCTCGACCGCCGCATCGAGCTTGCCGGCAAGGATGGGTTCCTGCTCGACCTGTGCCGGGACGTCAACCAGTTGGTCGACCGTACCGGCGCCGCCTTCAAGGACGTGGCCGGGGTGATGGCTGCCATCGCCCATGGCGACCTGAGCCGGCGCATCACCGCCGACTATGCCGGCCTGTTCGGAGCGGTGAAGGCCGATGTCAACGCCACCGCCGACAAGCTGCACGCCATCGTCGGCGACATCGGCGCCGCCTCCTCCGAGATCAACACCGCCGCTTCCGAGGTCGCCGCCGGCAGCATGGACCTGTCGGAACGTTCGGAGCAGCAGGCCAGCGCCCTGGAGGAAACCGCGGCCAGCATGGAGGAACTGGCGGCCACCGTGCGCCGGAATGCCGCCAACGCCGAGCAGGCTGACCGGCTCGCCGCCGAGGCCCGTGATGTTGCCTCGTCCGGCGACCGCCTGGTCGCCGACGCGGTCGCCGCCATGGGACGCATCGAGGCGAGCTCCCACAAGATCGGTGAAATCGTCGGCCTGATCGACGAGATCGCCTTCCAGACCAACCTGCTGGCGCTGAACGCCGCCGTCGAGGCGGCACGGGCCGGCGACGCCGGCAAGGGCTTCGCGGTGGTGGCCCAGGAAGTCCGCAACCTGGCCCAGCGGTCCGCCGACGCCTCCCGCGAGATCAAGACCCTGATCTCGACCTCCACCGCCGAGGTCCAGCAGGGGGCCGACCTGGTCAAGGGAACCGGCCGCGTGCTGGACGAGATCTTCGTCAGCGTGAAGCGGGTGGCCGACATCGTCGGCGAGATCGCCGCCGCCAGCGGCGAGCAGGCGGAAGGCATCCAGCAGGTCAACGCGGCGGTGGGCCAGATGGACGAGATGACCCAGCAGAACGCCGCCCTGGTCGAGCAATCGGCCGCCGCCGCCCGCGCCCTCCAGGAACAGGCCGAGGGCCTGGGGCGGTTGATGGGGTTCTTCCACGGGCGGCGGTGAACGAACCCCGCGTGGCCGGCGGCTGTTCCTCCCGATGAGGAGGTGCCGCCGCCCATGCATGGCCGTCTGGCCGCCTTGTGGCAATATCTGGCCGATTACCTGAGGACCGCGCTGTGGGTGGTGCCCGCGGCCATGACCCTTGGCGCCATCGTCCTGGCCTATGCGGCGCTGTCCTTCGGGCCGGCGGTGGACGCGGCGGTGCAGCGGGAGGTGTGGTGGCTGCACAGCGGCACGGGCCGCGACGCCGCGCGGCTCATGGGGACCCTGCTCTCCTCGACCATCACCGTCACCACCCTGGTGGTCTCGATCATGGTGGTGGTGCTGACCCTGGCCGCCAACCAGTTGGGCCCGCGCCTGATCCGCAGCTTCATAAGCGACCGCCGCACCCAGGTGGCGCTGGGAGTGTTCATCGCCGCAATCGCCTACATGCTGGTGGTGCTGCGCACCCTCGACAGCGCCATGGCGACCGCCAAGGTGCCGCACACCGCCGTCACCCTTGGCAGTTTCCTGGCCCTGGCCTCGATCGGCGTGCTGCTGTTCTTCGTCCACCATCTGACACGGTCGATCGTCGCGGACACGGTGATCGCGCGGGTGGGCGCCGAGGTCGAGCGGGCCTTGCGGGACCGGCCGCGCCTTTGCGACGGGGACAGCGAGCCGGCTCCCCCCGCCGGCGGCGCCTCCGTGGACCTGCGCGGCGGCGGCTACGTCCAGGTGGTCGACTACGACGGAATGGTTCGCTGCGCCGAGGCCGCTTCGGCGACGGTGGTGCTGGATATCCGCCCGGGAGACCATCTGTTGCCGGGCCAGCCGGCGCTGCGGGTGGTTCCGGCCGCCGCCCTGACCAAGGACCTGGCCCAGGGGTTGCGCGCCACGGTCATTCTCGGCCCCCAGCGCACCGCGCCCCAGGACCCCCAACTGGGCCTGCGGCAACTGGTGGAAATCGGCCTAAGGGCGCTGTCGGCGGGAATCAATGATCCCTACACCGCCATCGCGGTCATCGACCGGCTGGCCTTGGCCTTGGCGCGGGACCTGGCGCTGCCGCCGCCAAAGGCCGTCCACCGTGACGGCGGCGGCACGGCCCGGGTCTTCGCCCGCCCGGCGATCTTCGCCGAACTGGTGGACACCGCCTACGGCCAACTGCGCCAGGACGCCGAGGGCCGGGCCGACATCCTGCTGCGGCTGCTGTCGGCCCTGGGGGAGCTGGCTCGCGCCGCGCGCCGGGACGACCAGCGGGCGGTACTCGGCCGCCATGCCGGCATGGTCCTGACCCTGGCGCGCCGCAGCATCCACGAACCCCGCGACCTGGCGGTGCTGGAACGGCGCTGGCGGGACATCGCCCCGGACGCCTCCTAGGACGTGCCCTCTTCCACCGGTGTCCGCGCTTCGTCCTTCCGGCCCTCGATGCGCAGCCGCATGGGCGGAGCGGCCCCCTTGCGGTCCTCGCCGAACCACACCGTGGTCTGGGGGAAGGGGATCTCGATGCCCAGCTCGTCGAAGCGCTTCTTCATGCGGCGGTTGAACTCGCGCATTACCGACCACTGCTTGATCGGTTGGGTCTTGAAGCGGACGCGGATCACCACCGCCGAGGCGTCGAAGCGGTCGACGCCCAGCACCTCCATGGGCTCGACGATCAGCGGGCCGAATTCGGCGTCGGCGCGCAGTTCCTCGTCCAGGCCCTTCAGCACCTCGGTGACGGCATCGGTGTCCTCGCGATAGGCGACGCCGACGTCGATGACCGCGTAGCTGAACTCCTTGGTCATGTTGACGATGGTGCCGACGGCGCTGAACGGGATGGTGTGGACGTTGCCGTTGAGGTCGCGCAGGCGGATGGCGCGGATGCTCATGGCCTCGACCACTCCGGCATGGGCGTCCAGCCTGACCACGTCGCCCACCGAGATGGTATCCTCGAACAGGATGAAGGCGCCGGTGATGACGTCCTGGACCAGCTTCTGCGAACCGAAGCCGACCGCGATGCCGATGACGCCGGCACCGGCCAGCAGCGGCGCGATGTTGACTCCCAGCTCGGACAGCACGATCAGCGCCACCATCACCACCAGCACCACCATCAGCGCGTTGCGGGCTAGCGGCAGCAGAGTGCGGGCACGGGCGGAGCGCTCGATGGCCGAGCCGTCGGGAGCGGTGGCGGCGAGATAGCGTTCGATGGCGCCCGAGGCCAACTCCCACAGCACCAACGCGCCGGCCAGCACCGCCACGATGCTGATGCCCGAGGCCAGCACCCGGCGGCCCAGCTCGGACGCCACCCACGAGAACGTCTCCAGCCCCCAGGCCTGGAGGATGGCCAGCACCGTCACCGCCACCACCACCGAGCGGAAGGCCATGTGCAGCACCGGCAGGTAGCGGTTGGCGCGGGCCTCCAGTTCGGGGAAACGCTCGCGCGCTTCCTGGCTGACCGCGAAGCCCCGGTCGATCAGGTGCTTGATCAGCGTCGAGGCCAGCGCCGCCGCCGCCAGGATCACCGCCGTCAGCAGGGTGGCACGCAGGATGTACTCGA
This sequence comes from Pseudomonadota bacterium, assembly GCA_040751765.1. Taxonomy (GTDB): domain Bacteria; phylum Pseudomonadota; class Alphaproteobacteria; order Rhodospirillales; family Magnetospirillaceae; genus CALABS01. The sequence goes on from JBFMHS010000257.1 coordinate 14,886, forward strand.
AGCCGCCGCGGACGGGAATGGCCCACACCACGTAGACGGCGCCCACATAGGCGATGGCCAGCACGTGCCAGATGTCGGCCAGGCGGCCGGTCACCGCGCCGAGCCGGCGGCCCCAGTCCCAACGCTGGGCGGCGCGGCGGATGGCCGCGGCCACCTGGGCGCGGTTCTGCAAGATGAACACCACCAGCATGGCGGCGATGGCCAGGCCCAGCCCCTTGAGCACGGCGTTGAAGCCCGACCGGGGCAGTCCGAGCAGGCGGGCCGCATCGGCGATGAAATAGCCGAACAGGCCGATGCCGGCCAGCCGCCGGACCCAGATCACCAGGTATTCGGCGGTCTCGTCGTCCACCGCCAGCAGGCGCAGGGTCGGCGTGCGCGGCGCCGCCAGCATGCGGGCCAGGATGACGATCAGCCGCACCCCGGCATAGGCCGTGATGACGGTCACCGCCGCCACCCGCACGTTGCCGGCCAGCCCCAGCAGGGTGGCGACGCCGTAGCCGGCGGCGGCGAAGGCGGCCACCGGCAGCACGTCCATGAAGGCGCGCGCCAACACCAGCGGCAGCCGCACCAGCACCG
>JBFMHS010000258.1:0-3288 GCA_040751765.1 Pseudomonadota bacterium
GCGTGTTCCGGAGGGTCTAGATCCCGCCGCCCTCGGCCGCCACCTGGACGGCCCGCAGGGCCTCCAGCAGGTCGCCGCCCACCGGCTCGCCGTCAACGCTGACCAGGTCCTCCAGCGGCAGCCGGCGGCGCCAGCCCTTGGTTTCCAATTCCGGCTTGGGCAGGAATTCGCTGACCTTGCCCAGGCACAGATAGGCCACCGGCACCACGCTGTCGGGCAGGGTCAGGATGTCGCGCAGCGCCGCCTCGTCGATGATGCTGACCCAGCCCAACCCCAGCCCCTCGGCGCGGGCGGCCAGCCACAGGTTCTGCACCGCGCAGACCGTCGAGTAGAGGTCCATCTCGGGCAGGTGGGTGCGGCCCAGCACCACCGGCCCGGCGCGATCGCGGTCGCAGGTGACGCACAGGTTCAGCGGCGCGTCGAGGATGCCCTCCAGCTTGAGTGACCGGTAGCGCTCGGCCCGCTCGCCGTCGAACATCGCGGCGGCCTCGGCGTTGGCCTTGTCGAACGCCGCCTTGACACGGGCGCGGGTCTCCGGCGCGCGGACCACCAGGAAGCTCCACGGCTGCATGAATCCCACCGAGGGCGCGTGGTGGGCCGCCACCAGCACCCGGGCCAGCGCGTCCTCGGGCACCGGGTCGGGCAGGAACTGCCCGCGCACGTCGCGCCGGGTCAGGATCGCGCGATACAGGCCGCGGCGGTCCTCGGGGGACAGCCCGTTATCGGCGTGGCTTCGGGGATGGCTTTCGGGCATGGTGGCGTTCCCGTGGTTGGGCGGCCATGTTAGAGGTGAACGGCGCGATGACCAAGTCCCAGGACCTTTGGGTGTTCGGCTACGGCTCGCTGATGTGGCGACCGGGCTTCGAGCACGCCGAGGTCAGGCCGGCCTGGCTGGACGGCTGGCACCGCGCCTTCTGCGTCTATTCCATGTTCTACCGGGGCACCCCCGACAAGCCGGGGCTGGTGCTGGGGCTCGACCTCGGCGGACGCTGCCGGGGCTTGGCCTTCCGGGTGCCCGCCGAACGGGCCGAACTGACGGTGGAATACCTGGTTGAACGCGAACTGATCGGCTATGCCTACCAGCCGCGCACCCTGCCGGTCGCATTGGAGGACGGGCGCATGGTCGCGGCCTACACCTTCGTCGCCGACCGCGACCACCGCCACTATGCCGGCGCCCTGCCGCTGGAGCGGGCCGCGGCGATCATCATGGATGCCGAGGGCCAGACCGGGCTCAACCGCGACTACCTGATCAACACCGTGCGCCGGCTCGAGGCGGACGGCTTCCACGATGCCGACCTGCACGCCCTGCTGGTCGAGGTCGAGCGCCAGACCGGCCTCATCGACCTGGGGGCTGGCATCTAGCCCCGACGACCCCACATGCCCTGCATGGAGTTGCAGGAACACCCCCTTCTTCATTTCGCCGACCTGATGCTGGCCGTGCTGAAGGCATCGCGCGACCGCCCCGCCGCACTGGACGACGCCGCCCGCCTGCTGGCCCGCGACCGCCACCGGGCCGGCGAGACCCAGGCGGTCGACCCGCGCGAGCTGGCCGGCCATCTGTCCATGGTGCTCGCCCACGCCGAGGCGGCCCTGCTGGTGGAGCCCCTGGGCGCCGGCCGTTTCCGCGCCACCCCGCGCGGCCGCCACCTGCTGGCCTCGCACCCCGGCGGCATCGACGACAGCGTCCTGATGGAATTCCCCGAATTCCGGGCCTGGCTGGCCGAGGCCCGGCCGCCGCACCGGCGCGAGGACACCCGGGCGCGGGAGTTCCTGGGCGGCTTCATCTCCTATGACCAGGGCTCCGGGCTGACCGACAACCCCTTCGCCACCGACACCGCCCAGCACGCGGCCTGGGAGGACGGCTGGCTGGCAGGCGAACGCCGCTCGCGCGAGGGCAACGCGCCGCAGCCGGACGGGCGGCGGCGATGAATTGCCTTGCCGCGGTTTCGGTGCCAATGTCGCGGGAAACCGCCTGACGGGATGCAACCATGGCCGATACACCAAGGGACGCGGGGGTCGACGCCCTTGCCCAGTTCGATAGCGGCATGTTCTGCGCCGAAAGCGTGGTGGCTGCCTTGGCGCCGCGCCTGGGGGTCCCGGCCGAGGTCGTCGTTCCCGCCGCCACCGGCTTTTGCAGCGGGGTAGCCCGAACCGGCGGCATGTGCGGCGCGGTCAGCGGGGCGATCATGGCCATCGGCATGGCCATGGGCCGCACCCGTCCGGATGAGAAGGTCGAGCGCGGCTATGGGCCGGTCCAGGACCTGATGGCGCGCTTCGCCGCCGAATTCGGCTCCACCAATTGCGCCGAACTCCTCGGATGCCACCTCGGCACCCCGGAAGGCATGCAGACCTTCCGCGACGCCAAGCTGGGCACGCGCTGCCGCGCCTATACCCGGCGGGCCGCCGAACTGGCGGCGGAACTGGTCGATGCCCGCCAGGGCGGCTAGATCAGGAACAGATTGTCCAGCGCCTTGAACAAGTCGTCGCCGAAGGTGGGACCCTTGTGCAGCACCGGCACCTTGCGCGGCAGCAGTTGCAGGCGCTCGTCGTCGTCGTCGAGCGCGGTGATGACGGCGATGGGGATGTTGCGGGTGGCGGGCATGGAGACTAGGCCGATGGCCAGGTCGATGCCGTCCAGATGCGGCATGATGGCCGACACGATGATCATGTCGGGCTTGGCCTGGATGACCTGGCTGAACGCCTCGATGGTGTCTGAAACCACCGACACCCGGTAGCCGCACTGCTGCAGCTCGCGCTCGACATAGCGGGTCTGGATGCCGGGCGGCATCACCAGCATGACCTCGATGTTGCGGACCTCGATCTCGCCGAGGTTGAAGCCCAGCTTGGGCGGCAGGGCGCGGACCATGCCGGGCACGTCGCAGCTTTCGGGAGAGTGGCCCTCGGCATGCATGATCATCATGTCCAGGAACACCTGGAGCTCGTCATGGGCGCGCGGAGGCAGCGGGGTGGGCGCGTCGGCGAGATAGTCGTGCAGGCGGTTGGCGACCATGGACAGCGGCCGCAGCCCGTAATTGGCGGCCTGCCCCCGCGTCTGCAGGGAGAGCCGGCGCAGGCCGTCGACCAGCGCGCCCTCGTCGCCGCGGCCGTGGCGGACGGCGTCCAGTTGCACGTCGAGCGATTGCAGGGTCTCCACCACCTCGTCCACGAACTCCCGCTTCAGCTCGTCGACGTATTCCGGATTCCTGTGATGGCCGTTCATGGTTTCGGTCATCGTCGCTGGCTCCCGCGTTGCCCCCCGCGCCGGCCACACTAACCCCCCCGGCGGCG
>JBFMHS010000259.1:0-3261 GCA_040751765.1 Pseudomonadota bacterium
GCCATCCGGCGGCGACCAGGCCGCCGACGGCGGCCACCGCCACCACCAGGGTCAGGACCGTGCGCAGGCGATGACCGGCACGGGCTTGGCGCGAGTCGGGGTCCGCGTCGAAGCGTTCGGGAATGATGTCCAGGATGTCGCGATCGAAATCGTCGCCCATGGCCATGTCAGCGCATCTCCTCCACCGGCTCGACGCCGAAGACGGACAGGCCGGAGGCGATCACCGAAGCGACCGCGCGGACCAGCCCCAGCCGCGCCATGGTCAGCTCGCGGTCGTCGTCGAGCAGGAACCGCAGGCGGGCGTCATCCTTGCCCTTGTTCCACAACCCGTGGAATGCCGCCGCGAGGTCGTAGAGGTAGAAGGCGACGCGATGGGGCTCGTGGGCCTCGGCCGCGCTTTCCACCAGGCGCGGCCAGCCGGCCAAGGCCTTGATCAAACCAAGCTCGGCCGGGTCGGTCAAGCGCGCCAGTGGGCCGTTGGAAAGCGCCGCGCCCGACAGGTCGACGCCGCCCAGGGTCTCGGCGGCGTTGCGCAGCACCGAATGGCAGCGGGCATGGGCGTACTGGACGTAGAACACCGGGTTGTCGCGCGACTGCTCCAGCACCTTGTCCAGGTCGAAGTCCAACTGGGCGTCGTTCTTGCGGGTCAGCATGATGAAGCGGACCACGTCCTTGCCAACCGCCTCGACCAGGTCGCGCAGGGTGACGAAGGTGCCGGCGCGCTTGCTCATCTTGTAGGGCTGGCCGCCCTTCAAGAGGTTGACCATCTGGCACAGCTTGACGTCCAGGGCGCCCTCGCCCTCGGTGACCGCCTTGACCGCGGCCTGCATGCGCTTGACATAGCCGCCGTGGTCGGCGCCCCACACGTCGATCATGTCGGGAAAGCCGCGCCGGTACTTGTCGAGGTGATAGGCGATGTCCGAGGCGAAATAGGTGAAGCTGCCGTCGGACTTCATCAGCGGGCGGTCGACGTCGTCGCCGAACCCGGTCGCCTTGAACAGGGTCTGCGGCCGAGGTTCCCAGTCGTCCAGGACCTTGCCCTTGGGTGGCTCGAGGACGCCCTCGTAGATCAGGCCGCGCTCGCGCAGGAACTCCAACGCCGCCACCACCTTGCCACCCTCGACCAGCTCGCGTTCGGAGGTGAAAACGTCATGGTGGACGCCCAGCGCGTCCAGGTCCTCGCGGATCATGCCCATCATGGCGGTCACCGCATAAGCGCGGAAGGCCGCCAGCCACTCGGACTCGGGCGCCGCCTTGTACTTGTCTCCGTGCAGCCGGGCCAGCTCCTGGCCGACCGGGACCAGGTAGTCGCCGGGATAGAGGCCCTCGGGGATCTCGCCGACATCCTCGCCCAGGGCCTCGCGATAGCGCAGATGGACCGAGCGGGCCAGCACGTCCACCTGGGCGCCGGCGTCGTTGATGTAGTATTCGCGGGTGACCGCGAAGCCGGCCTTCTCCAGCAGCGAGGCCAGGGCGTCACCCGTGACCGCGCCGCGGGCGTGGCCGATATGCATGGGACCGGTGGGGTTGGCGGAAACGTATTCCACGTTGACCTTGCGGCCCTGCCCCAGGGTGGAGTCGCCCCAGGCCCTGCCCTCGGCCAGCACCTCGGCCAGCCGCTCGAACCAGAACGCGTCGACCAGGCGCAGGTTGATGAAGCCCGGCCCCGCCACCTCGACCGCCGTCACCGCCGGATGGGCGCGCAACTCGGCGGCCAGCATCTCGGCGATGTCGCGCGGCTTCATGCCGGCGGGCTTGGCCAGCACCATGGCGGCGTTGGTGGCGACGTCGCCGTGAGCCTCCTCGCGCGGCGGCTCGGCGTTGACCTTCGACAGGTCCAGCCCGCCGGGCAGCGTGCCGGCCTCGGTCAGCCGCGCCAGGGCGGCAACGATCTCGTCCTTGAAATACTTGAAGAGGTTCATGGTTTCTCTTGCATGTCGAAGAGCCGGCGATGCTCGTCGAGCGCGAAGCGGTCGGTCATGCCGGCGATGTAGTCGGCCACCACGCGGGCGGTCTTGGCGGTTCCCTTGCCGTCGGCCTGGCGGCGCCATTCCGGCGGCAGGCATTCGGGCTCGGCGAACAGCAGGGTGAACAGGTCCTTGACCACGCGCCGCGCCTTCGAGGTCATGCGGTTGACCATGAAGTGGCGGTACATGTTGGGGAACAGGAACTGCTTGAGCGCGCGGTCGTGAGCGCGCATGACGTCCGAGAACGCCACCAGCGGGATGCCGGCCCGGCGCACATCGTGGGCCGAGGTCGGGCGGATGTCGGCGATGCGGCGCCTGGTTTCGTCGATGCAGTCGAGGATCATCAGGCCGATCATCCGCCGCACCGCCTCGTGGATGTGCAGGCTGGGATCGATGCCCGGGTTCTCGCGCGCCACGTCGTGGAAGACGGGCCCAACCAACGGCACGTCCTTCAGGTCGTCGATGGTAAACAGGCCGGCGCGCAGGCCGTCGTCGATGTCGTGGTTGTTGTAGGCGATGTCGTCGGCCAGCGCCGCCACCTGCGCCTCGGCGCTCGCGAAGCTGTCCAGCTCCAGGTCGTGGCGGGCGGTGTATTCGGTGATGGCGCCCGGCACCGCCCAGTTCTTCTTGACCGCCAGCTCGCCCACCAGCGGGCCGTTGTGCTTGACCAGCCCCTCCAGGGTCTCCCAGGTCAGGTTGAGCCCGTCGAACTGGACGTAGCGTCGCTCCAGCTTGGTGACCACGCGCAGGGACTGGGCGTTGTGGTCGAAGCCGCCGTATTCGGCCAGGCATTCCTGCAACGCGTCCTCGCCGGCATGGCCGAAGGGCGTGTGGCCGAGATCGTGGGCCAGAGCCAGGCTTTCCGCCAGATCCTCGTCCAGGCCCAGCACGCGGGCGATGGAGCGGGCGATCTGCGACACCTCCAGCGAGTGGGTCAGCCGGGTGCGGAAGTTGTCGCCCTCGTGATACACGAAGACCTGGGTCTTGTACTGCAGCCGGCGGAAGGCGGCGGAGTGGATGATACGGTCGCGGTCGCGCTGGAACGGCGACCGGGTCAGGCTCTCAGGCTCGACGTGCAGGCGGCCGCGCGTCTCCTCCGCCCGGCAGGCGTAGGGCGCGAGGATGGCGGACCGGGAGGGCGGGGCTGCGCTCATAGGGCGGACACTACCCGCGCCTCGGGGCGAACGCAACCGCACAGCGGCCATGTTGACTTTCCGCGCACGTCGCCGAGATCAATGGGGGCGCGGCGGAGCGTGGCCGAAGGCTAGCACCGATCCGGGGGCGCCGGAAAGCT
>JBFMHS010000026.1:0-12273 GCA_040751765.1 Pseudomonadota bacterium
CCACTGGGACTACGAGGATGATCTTGTCCGTCACCTGATCCCGGCAGGCCAGACCACCCCGGCCCACCACTATTTCCGAGGCAGCATGCTTCTCGCGCTGGTTTCGGCGGCGTACTTCCTCAACCGGGTGGAGACGGAGCACGGCGACGCTTTCCGCGATATCGTGGCGGATGAGTTGCGCCAGTTGATCCATCGAATCCACGATCACGTCGTGGAAGAAATCGGCAAACTCGAATGATGCCAGAGATCTTGTACCTGATGGTCGGGCGCGGGGGATCCAAAGGGGTTCCGCGCAAGAATCTCCGCCAGTTGGCCGGGTTGTCCCTGATCGGCTTCAAGGCCTTGGCGGCGAGGCGAGCCACGTCCTGTTCCCGCTTGGTCATTTCGACGGAAGATCCCGAAATCCAGGACGAGGCACGACGTCACGGCGTCGAGGTTCCCTTTGTTCGACCGGCCCATCTCGCATCGGACACCGCGTCGTCGGAGGACGTCGTCCGCCATGCCATCGACTGGTTCGAGACCGTCGAAGGTCGGAGCTACGATGCCATCATGCTTCTCGAGCCTTCGTCCCCCTTCGCGCGTAGCGCCGATTTCGACGCCGCGGTGGCGCTTTACGTGGCCCGGGCGGCGTCGCTCGTCGTCGGCATGCGCGAGGCGGAGGTGAACCCGCTGTTCGTCGGCCCGGTGACGTCCGACGGCAGCATATCCGCCATCGTCGACAACATTCTTTCCCTGCGTTCAACCCGAAGGCAGGCCGTTGGCCGGGCCTGGACGATGAATGGCGCTCTGTATCTTTTCGGTTGGGAAGAATTCAAGCAAACGGGCCGCATCTATTCGGATCCCGCTCGGTCTTTCGGGCTTGAAATGGATCGCTACCACTCGGTCGAAATCGAGGGGCCGGCCGATCTTTCCTATGCCGAGTGGGTGGTGGAAAACGAAAAGATAGATCTTGCCGACTGGCGCGCGGCCTTGCGCCCGGCCGGCGGCTGAGGCGACGGAGGAATTCATGGGCAAGGGGCAGACTCTTTACCGCAAGGCCTGCCGGCTGATCCCCGGGGGTACCCAACTGCTGTCGAAGCGCCCGGAGATGTTCCTGCCGGACCAATGGCCCGCCTATTATGCGTCGGCCAAGGGGATCACCGTCACCGATCTCGACGGGGTCGCCTATCGCGATTTCAGCCATTGCGGGGTGGGGACTTGCCCGCTGGGCTACGCCGACCCCGATGTCAACGCCGCCGTCGTCGAAGCCGTGTCCGCCGGTTCGATGTGCACCCTGAATGCGCCCGAGGAAGTGGCGCTCGCCGAACTGCTGATCGAATTGCATCCTTGGGCGGAAATGGCCCGCTTTGGGCGGTCCGGCGGCGAGATGATGTCCGTCGCCATCCGCATCGCCCGCGCAGCCACCGGCCGCTCAAGGGTGGCGTTCTGCGGCTATCATGGCTGGCACGACTGGTATATCGCCGCCAACCTGGCCACCGGCGATGCCTTGGGCACCCACCTGATTGCCGGCTTGCAGCCCGATGGAGTTCCCGTCGAGTTGAAGGGCACCGCCCATCCATTCCATTACAATACCATCGAGGAATTGGAGGAGATCGTCGGCCGGCACGGCGGCGAACTGGCGGCAATCGTCCTCGAACCGGTGCGCAGCCAGGATCCCGCCGACGATTTCCTGGCCAAGGTCAAGGAGGTGGCCGCCAAATGCGGCGCGGTGTTGATATTCGACGAGATTACTTCGGGGTGGCGGATCGCCAACGGCGGAGCGCATCTCACCATGGGCATCGAGCCGGATATGGCGGTCTTCGCCAAGGCGATCAGCAATGGCTATGCCATGGCCGCGGTAATCGGGCGCCGCGCGGTGATGGACGCGGCCCAGAAGTCGTTCATCAGCAGCACCTACTGGACCGAGCGCGTGGGCGTCGCCGCGGCGTTGGCGTGTATCCGTAAATACGGCCGCGAGAACGTCGCCGCGCATCAAGTGGCGGTGGGGGAGCGGGTCCGCCGCAGCTGGCTGGACGGGGCCCGGAGCGCGGGGATCGAGGTGCATGTGGACGGACTGGCCCCCCTTTCCCACCTGGCCTTCGTCACCGCCGACCCCGCCGCCGCCACCACCCTTTACACCCAGGAAATGCTGACCCGGGGGTTCCTGGCCGGCGCGCAGTGCTACACGACCTTCGCCCATCGGGACGAGGACATCGACCGCCACGCCGAGGCGGCCGCGGAAAGCATGGGCGTGATCGCCCGCGCCTTGGCGTCCGGGGATGTCCGCTCCGCCCTGCGCGGTCCGGTGAAGCACACCGGGTTCCAGCGGCTGAACTAGCAATCACGACGACGCGGCGCGGGCGCCTATCCCGTGCCGCCGCTCCAGATGGCGACCGTCACCGGATGGCCACTGGACACGTCGTAGACGTCGGGGGCAAGGAAGTGGGCCCGGATGCGGTTGCCGCGATGGGCGTCAAGGAACAGCTGTACGAAATTGGTATTGTACTTGCGCTCGTCCGCCATGCGGTAAAACCAGGCCAACGCGGGCACGTCGCGGCGGATCTGGTGGCCGACGAATTCGAAGTGATACCCCATCACCTGCGGTGCGGCGGCGGACAGCCGTTCCATCAGGTCGCCGGGCAGCGTTGTGACGTTGCAAAGGGCGGCGTTGGTGAACAGCAACACCTTCCGGAAGCCGGCAAGGAAGGACAGGTCCGGGGCATTGAAGTCGAAAGCGACGCTGCGAAAATCCAGGGCAGGCTCCAGCGCGGCCAGGCGTTCGGCGCCCCGGCGGCCCTCCTCCCAGAGCTCGGCTCCGAAATAGGGGATGTTTCCCGGGCCGCCGGCGAGGTAGAGCTGGAACAGCTTCTGGCCGAAACCGCTGCCCAGTTCGACGATCGCGTCGTATCCCCTGTCATTGACCGCCTCCAGCAGCCAGTTGACGACGACGTCGTCATATGTTCCGTAAAAGGGGCGGATGGTCCGGTTGCCGCTCTCCACTGTATAGGCGAACGCCGGAACGCCGGTCGGCAGCAGCGGACAATCGGGGAAACGGTCGCGGTCCGCCGGATCGACGACATTCGGTTGGACGATGGCTCGCCCGGTCAATCGGGCGGTCTGCCCGTCCTTGCCCGTGCGGGATCCGACGCCCTCCACCGACAAGGAATAGGTCCGCGCGAACTCGTCAAGGATGGCCAGCGCGCGCGACAGGTTGCGCTCGGACGCCAGGATCCCGTCCAGCACCGTGAGGCGGTTCGCCCACAAGTGCCGGTAAAGGGTTTCCTCGTTGTAGACGTCAAGGGTCTCGGCCATGGTGGTCCCTCAGGTCTTGCGCCAGACGATCACGGTCACGGGCTGGGCGCTGGATACGCAATACAGGTCGGGCTGCAGATATTCCACCGTCACCCGGCCCTTCTCTTCAGCCTGGCGCAGGAGCCCGATGAAATCGCGGTTGTAGGCGCGCTCTTCGCGTCTGCGGTTGAATTCCTCCACGTAGGCGCTGGTGACCCCCAGTTGGTAACCGATGAATTCGAAATGAACCCCAGTGACCGCCGGGCAGGTGTCCAGCAACAGGTCGAGGAAGTCCGGCGGAAGGTCTGGAACCGCGTAGATCGCCGCGTTCGAGAACAATAGGACCTGCTTGTGCGGCGCGAGGAACGAAAAATCGGGGGCCTTCATGTCGAAGGTCACGCCATGGAAGTCGATGCCTGGTTCAAGGGATGCCAGCGCGTCGGCCATCAGCCGGCCGCCTTCCCACAATTCCGCGCCGTAGTAGGGAACGTCACGGGGAGCCCCCGCCAGATACAGCCTGAACAGCTTCTCACCGAAGCCGCTTCCCAACTCGGCGAAGGCGTCGAACCGTCGTTGCCGGGTGAGAGCGAGGATCACCGGGACGGCAAGGTGGTCGTAGCTGGCGTGGCTGGGACGAATGGTCGGGTGCCCGCCAACCACGGCCCAGGAATACAAGGGCACGCCCTCGGGCGTGACCGGACAATCGGGAAACATGGCGCGGTTGCCCGGGTCGGGCGTTTCCCGCACCCATGCCGCCCGCCCGGTGAGGAACTGCGCGCCGTTGCCCTCCCTGGGATCGTCGCAGGTCTCCAGGATCAGTCGGTGGTGCCGGTTGAATTCCGCCATCAGTCCGAGAACCCGCGCCAGGTTGGTTTCGCCGTTAGCGAGGATACGGTTCAGCAGGTCCAGGCGATGTTCCCAGATGTACTGGAACATGTTCTGTTCGTTATGCGGCAGGAAGGTCTCCGGGCGCAGCGCATCCGTCATCGGGCACCTCCCAGGCTGTGCCAGACCGCCACCGAAACGGGATGGCCGGACGATATCATCGACAGGTCCGGGGCAAGGAACTCGACCTTCAGGACCCGTTGTCGCTCCGCCGCCAACAACAACGGAATCATGTTCTGGTTGAAGTCGCGCTGGGTGATCGTCGTCGCGTAGTAGCCGGCCAGATAGGGCTTGTCCTTGGCAACCTGGTGACCCACAGGTTCGAAATGGACCCCCGTCACGTTCTCGGCGCATCCCGCCAGGGTCTGAAATGTGGTCCTGGGAAGCGAAGGGACGCAGTAAAAGGCGCCATTGCTGAGAAGCAGGACATTTTTGAACGGGGCCAGGATGGAAAGATCGGGATCGAGCAGGTCCAAGGTGACGCCGCGGAAGTCCATATCCGGTTCAAGTTTCGCCAGCCGGTCCGCAAGTCGCCGTCCCGAGTCCCACAACTCCGCCCCGAAATAGGGAATGGTCCGCGGTGCTCCGGCGAGGTAAAGCCGGAACAGCTTGTCTCCGAATCCGCTTCCCAGTTCGACCACTGCGTCGAATTGGCGTTGCCGCATCAGGTCACGCGCCAGGGGAACGATGAGGTGGTCGTAACTTGCGTGGAAGGGGCGGATGGTCAAGGTGCCCGCCAGGCCGGCCCACGCGTATAAAGGCGTGCCCTCGGGCGTGGCGGGGCCATCGGGGTAGAAGGCGCGGTTCGCCGGATCCGGCGGTTGCGGGATCCAGGAGGCAGCGCCCGTCAATCGCCCGTCCTCCCTTTGGAGAACCAGCCGGTGGCGGCGCTCGAAGTCGCTCAATCGGCCGAGGACCCGGGCCAAGGACCGTTCGCCCTGGGCGATGAAGCCGGCGACCAAAGCCGCGCGCTCCTCCCAAAGGTGGGCGAAAAGATTGCCCTCGGTATCCAGGGTGGCGGTCATGGCGTGTCCAGCGTTGCGAGCACGGCCGCGATCACCCGTCGCTGGTCCGCCTCCGACAGGCCGACAGAGCAAGGCAGGCTGACGCATTCGCGGTACAACATCTCCGCGACCTGTCCGCCTTCGCGACGGCAAGCGCCGTAGACCGGGCCCAGATGAAGGGGTTGCCACAGGGGGCGGGTGTCGATCCCCCGCGCGTCGAGCGCCTGGATGAGCGCGCGGCTGTCGCGACCGGGAAGGCGGGCGGTATAAAGCCAGAAGCACCGCTCGGCCCACGCGGCCTCGGGCTGGGGCAGGATATCCGGCCGCCCCCGGAACGCGTCGTCGTAAAGGGAGGCGATGCGCGCCTTCGCGGCGACATGGGACTCCAACTGTTCCAACTGCGCCAGCCCGAGCGCGGCGTGAAGGTTGCTGAGCCGGTAGTTGTACCCGACCGCATCGTGGATGAATTCGCGTCCCGGCAGCTTGGCCTGGGTGGAAAGATGGCGGGCGCGGGCGACCAGGAGGGGATCGTTTCCCACCACCATGCCGCCCGCACCGGTGGTCATCAGCTTGTTGCCGTTGAACGAGAAACACCCCAGCCGCCCCCACGTCCCCACTGGGCGTCCGTTGCACGCCGAACCGAGCGCCTCTGTGGCATCTTCGATGACCGCCAGTCCGTGACGCTCGGCCACGGTGGTGATCGCCTCCATGTCGCAGGGGTGGCCCAGGATGTGGACGGGCAGAATGGCGCCGATGCGCCGGCCAGTCTCCCGGTTGACGACCCCGCCGTTGTCCCGCGTGGCCACACGGTCGAGAAAATCGGACAGCAACCCGGCGTCCATCTGCCAGTGTTCCGGCTCGGCATCGATCAGCACCGGGTCGGCTCCGCAGTGACGGATGGCGTTGAGGGGGGCGACAAAGGTCAGGGTCGAGGTCACCACCTCGTCACCGGGCTGAACCCCGGCGGCAAGCAGGGCGAGATGCAGCGCCGCCGTTCCGGACGACACCGCCACCGCATGGCCGACCCCCAGTCGCGCGGCGAAGGCCGACTGGAAGGAATCCACGTAGGCACCGACGCTGGATACCCAACCGGTGTCGAGGCAATCCTTCACGTAAGCCCACGCATTGCCGTCGATGTGCGGCTCGCAGAGAGGAATTCGCTGGGAGGCCGTCGTGGTCATGGACCCCTTGTCCGCTCGTGATCCTTGATGGCCTGGAGATAGTCGGAAACCCGCCCGATATCGCGCCAGTATTCGACAATGGGGAAGGCCGACACCCGAAGGTTGTTGGACATGGCCTTTTCGATCAGGTCCGTCATGTTGCAGTGCTTTCCGCGCGGAAGGAAGTCGAACATCCGGGGCGACAGCACGTAGATGCCGGCGTTGACCAGGAAGGACAGTTTCGGCTTTTCCTGGACGGAGCGGACGTCATACCCCTCGACCGTCAGCACCCCGTAAGGCACCGACATCTCGTAGTGATACGATCCGACCGTCATCGCCGCGTCGTTCTTGCGGTGGAAGGCGAGCAGGGCGGCGAAATTGCTGTGGGTGAGGATGTCGCCGTTCAGAACCAGCAGCGGCCCTGGCGGCCGTGGCAGCAGGCTCAAGGCGCCGGCGGTGCCCAGGGGTTCCTCCTCCGACAGGTATCCGATCCTTACCCCGAACTTCGACCCGTCCCCGAAGTGGCGGTGGATCATCTCGGCGTGGAAGAAGGTTGAAAGCGTGATGTCGGTGATCCCGCTTTGGCGCAGTTGGCTGACGATGATCTCGAGCAGCGGGCGGTCCCCCACCGGAAGCATCGGCTTGGGAATGTCGTCGGTCAGCGGGCGAAGGCGGGTTCCAAAGCCACCGGCCATCACCACCGCGCGGGTATCGTCGAGGGGCGGCGTGTCGGTGGGCGAGGCGAGAAGCTCGTCAAGCAGGGCGAGATCGACGGGGCGGCCTTCCTCGTCTAGCAGCGGCAGATGGCGGATCCCATGCTGGCGCATGGTCCGGACGAGGATCTCGGGGGCAGTGCCGAACGGCGCGGCCAGGAAGCTGCGCCGCAGGGCGGTGTCCTCATCCGCCAGGATCGCGTTGATCCTTTCCCCGAACCCTCCGAAGCGGAGGGCGGCCCGGCGCACGTCGCCGTCGGTCAGGACCCCCGCCAGGCGGCCATCATCATCGAGGGCCAGCACCATGCCCACGCCCGTCGCGTTCATTCGCTCCGCGACTTCCCTGATCGTGGCGTCGAGCGGCAGAAGTACCGAGGACAGGGGTGCCTTCAGCATGTCGTCATCCTTTCACGAGCGGCCGGGCGGGTACGCCGGCAACCACGGTGCCGGGATCCACATCGGCCACCACCACGGCTCCGATTCCGATCACCGATCCTTCCCCGATGGCAAGGCCCTGGCGGATCGTCGCGCCGGCCCCCACATGGGCCAGGGTGGCGACGGTAACCGCTCCGGCAAGGATCGCACCGGTAGCCACATGGGCGTGCGCGCCGACCCGGCAATCGTGTTCGATGATGGCGCCGGTATTGATCAGGGTGTTGGCACCGACCCGGGCTCCGGCGTTGATGATGGCCCCCGCAAGGACGCATGCGCCTGGTCCGATCTGGGCGGCGGGGGATACCGTGGCGCCGGGATGGACGACGGTCAGCGGCTCAAGCACGCCGGAGCACCTCAGGAACGCGTCACGCCGGGCTTTGCAGCTGAATGGCTCGCGGCCCGAGGAGCCGATGCCGACGAAGAAATGCCCGACCCCCTCTGCTTTCATGGCCGCGAGCAGGTCGTCGCCACCGAGAATGGGGATGCCGTCGACCATTTCTCCATGGCGGGAGGGGGCTTCGTCTAGGAGTCCGACGAGCTCGACGCCTCCCGCCAGCCGGATGGCGTCGATGATCGGCCTGCAGTTGCCGCCCGCGCCGATGCCGATCGCCCGCGTGGTCATGCGCCCCCCGGCTGATCAACGAAGCGCTTGGTCAGGAGGTGCGGGCCCAACGGCGCCTCGGCCAGCTTGGTGGCGATGATGGCAGCGGCGCCGCCCTGGTCGTAGGGGTTGGCGGCCTCCAATCGGTCCCTGAAGCCGGGTTCCAGGGCCTTGCACAGCGCGGCGGCGATTTCCGCGCTCTCGTGACCGCAATCGATGACGTTTCCCCCCCGGTCCCGCCCGTCCTGCCGCGGCCCGACATTCACCACCGGAAGCCGGAAGCTGGCTGCCTCGATGATGCCGCTCGATGAGTTTCCGACCATCGCGTCGGCGGCGGCCAGGGCGCTGGCGTAGAATGCGCCGAAGGACGCCACCACCCGGCAATCGGTCCGGCGGGTGACGAACTCGGCGATCGCGGCGTTGATGGTGTCGCCGCCCGCGTCGGCACCGGCGAGGGTGAACACCACCGGCCTGCCCACGGCGTCCAGGGCGGAAAGGAACTCGGATACGTGCCTGCCGGCGCTGCCGGGCAAGGTGGTGACGGGGTGCAGGGTGGCGAGGATGAACCGCTCCGGGAGGGCGGTGCCCAGAGCCTCGGACAGCGCCGCCGGCGGCAGGATGGGCTGGGATTTCAGGTTGTCGAGGCCGGGAGCGCCGCAGACCGTGATCCGCCATTCCTCCTCGCCGAGCTGGCGGACCCGCGCGGCATAGGCTTCGGTGGCGACGAAATGCAGATGCGACAGCTTGGTGATGGCGTGCCGGAAGCAGTCGTCGATGGCGCCGATGGATAATTCGCCCCCGTGCAGATGCGCGATGGGCGTGCCGAGAACGGCGGCCGCCGATGCCACGGCCAGGGTCTCCCAACGGTCCCCCAGTACGACAAGGACGTCTGGCGACAGGTCGGCCAGGCTGTCCGCGGCCAGTTCAAGTGCCCTGGCCATGGAATGCGCAATGTCGGACGGCCGGTCTCCGGAGCCCAGGAAGTCCAGCTTCGCCGATATCTCGAAGCCGGCGGCGGGGATGTCCGCCCAGGTGGAGCCGAAACGCGGGGAAAGATGGGCGCCGCCAGCGATGACGAGGGGCTGCAACGACGCGACCTCGCGCATGGCGGACAGTACCGGCCGCAGGATGCAGAAATCCGAACGGGCGGTGGTCAGAACGGCGATGCGGCGGCGTTCAGTCAAGGTCGCTCCAGCTGATCAGGTGGCCCGCCGGAAGGTCCGCCCGCAGCCGGCGGCCCACGACCCAGTCGAGCATGGCCGGGGGCAAACCCGTTCCGGGCCGCCGAATGGCCAGGTGCCCGGCGGCGACGACGGTCCCCTGCCGCATGGCCGTCGCGGTCACCAGGCTTTTCCGGGCGACCGCCTTGACATCCGCCTCGACGGCCTGCGGCCGCTTGATGCCGTCACCAAGGGCGTCCACCGCCTCCCGGATTCCGGACACCATCTCGGCGAAGGCCGCGGGTTCGAGCGATGCCTGATGGTCCGGCCCGGGAAGGGAGCGGTCCAGGGTCAGGTGCTTTTCGATCACGCGGGCGCCGAGCGCGGCCGCCGCGATGGCGACGGAAATTCCCGGCGTGTGGTCGGAATAGCCGGTCGGCACCCCGAAGCAGGCGGCAAGAGACGCCAACGCCCTGAGGTTGGCGGCGGCGGGCGGCGCGGGATAGGCGCTGACGCAATGAAGCAGGCACAGCCGCACGGGGGCCGCCAGGGTGACGGCGCGCACCGCGTCCTCGACCTCGCCGAGGGACGACATGCCGGTGGAGACGATCATCGGCTTGCCTTTGCGGGCGACGTGGGCCAGGAAGGGCAGATTGGTGAGTTCCCCGGACGGCGTCTTGAACGCCTCTACGCCAATGCGGTCGAGAAGGTCCGCCGCCGCCTCGTCGAACGGGGTGGAGAGAAAGCAGATGCCAACGTCTCGGCAATGCGCCGCGAGCTCCTGGTGGGCCTCTTCGCTCAGTTCGAGACGGCGAAGCATCTCCCACTGCGATTCGCCGGCTCCGCCGGCCGCGTTCTGGTATGCGGCCTTGGGGGCGTCCCGGGTGACAAGGCGGTCGGCGGCGAAGGTTTGGAACTTGACCGCGTCGGCGCCGACTTGCTTGGCCACATCGACCAATCTGTGGGCGGTGGCGAGGTCACCATCATGGTTGACCCCGGCCTCGGCGATGACGAAGCAGGAAGCGCCCGGCCCGGAGAAAATCCGGTTCACCATGCCGTCCAGCCTCCATCCACCACCAACGCCTGGCCGGTCACATAGGCGGACATGTCCGATGCCAGGTAGGCGGCCGCCCCCTTGAAATCGTCCTCGGTCGCCATGCGTCGCAACGGTGTGCGTGCGACATAGCGGGAAACGAAGGGTTCCGGCTGATTGCGGGCGACTCCTCCGGGGACGATGGCGTTGACCCTCACGGCCGGGGCCAGCACGGTCGCCAGCCATCTGGTCATCTGCATCATGCCCCCCTTGCTGGCGGCGTATGCCGCCGGGTTGCCCATGGCGGTGCCCTCGTAGAGGCCGAGGTCGGGGCCGACGAGGCCGTAGATGGAAGAGACCATGATGACGCTGCCGCGCCCTGACCGGCGAAGTTGGGGGAGGGCGGCCTGGGTCAGCACGAAGGGAGCCGTCAGATTGACTTCCATGGCTTGTCGCCACGTCTCCGCCGACTGTTCCTCGAACGGACAAACCCATCCCTTCAGGCCCGATGTCCCGACGAAGCCCGCATTGTGGATCAGAATGTCCAGGCCTCCCAGGTGGGCCTCGATCTCCGTCGGCAAGGCACGAACCCTCGCCTCGTCGGCCAGATCGGCGATGAAGCCGGCGGATCGGGTCCCGTGCTTGGCGCTCAAATCCTCGGCGGCTGACTCGACCGCCGGGACGACGTCGACCAGGGCGACCTTGGCCCCCAGTTCCGCCAGCGCGTCGGCCATCGCCCGCCCGATATGGCCGGCACCGCCGGTAATGGCCGCGACCCGGCCGTCCAACGTCATCAAATGGCGCAAAGCGGTCATTCGGTCCTCGAGCGACGATTTGGAATCGAAGTCTAAGGTCTAATGATTAACGAAAACTCAGCCCACGCTGATCTCCATGATGTTGGAGACGTGCTGCATGACGAAGCCGACATCGTTGCGCAGCGAGAAGGATTGCCCTCCGTCCTCAAGGCGGTCGTCGGTGAAGTGGAGGAACCATGAATTGTGCCACGCCGCGTTGACCGCCAGTCCGACCAGCATCGGGCCGGCGGGGTGGCGTCGGCAGGCCATGTGGGAAAGCCAGGGATAGTTCTCGATCATCGCGGAGGACCAGATGCGATTGAACCTGGGGTCCAATGGCTTGACCAGGGCGTTGCCGTGCAGATGGTGCGACAGGGGCGTCTCTTCCTTCGCCGAGAACGGCGTTTCCTCGGCGGTGTCGTAAACCCGGCGCAACTCCGCGCGGTGGTGGGGCTTCAGGACCATCACGCCTGTATTGGAGTAGTCGTCGACCCCGGCGGGCAGTCCAGCATCGCGATAATAGTCGGCGCATCGCGGCTTTTTCCCGCCCAGGGGCGCGGACCGCGCGACGACGGTGTCCCGCTTTTCGGATGAATAGAGCGCCAGCTTGTCGGAGACGACCCCGACGAGGGGGCTGTCGTGGTGGGTGACGATGCAAGGCGCCGAATGATGGTTGATCAGGATGTCTGCGTCGACCCACACGACATCGTCGTAGCCAGCCAGTTGCTCGGCCTCCAGAACCAGCAACTTCTGCCAATTGGGTGTGCGCGCCCTTCCCCGGGGGCCTGGATCGATATGGTCGCCGATGGCGATCACGTCGTAGCCGTGCTTGCGGCCATAGGCCTCCCACGACGGCCGGAACCAGCGTTCCCATTCCGATACGTAACGATCCCCTATCACCACGGTTGCGAGCGCCTTGCGGTTCATGCGGCAACCCTCCGGGCCTGGGGCATCACCCGCGGATTGCGACGGGAAATCGCCTTCATCATCCGACCATTCCTGCTAGGTTATTCCGTTTGACTTACCCCAATTCGACGGGCTTTGATAGGGGTGGGATTTGTCGTGCCGGGTATTCAATGCTTTTTTCTTTCGGTGATCGCCAAACGATATTGCGGTGCTTGCCTCCGGGAGGAGTGGCCGCCGAAATTGGCGTGTACCAAGGGGAGTTCAGCCAGCAGATCCTGGACCTGAACACGCCTCGGAAATTGGTGCTCATCG
>JBFMHS010000260.1:0-2288 GCA_040751765.1 Pseudomonadota bacterium
CTGACCGACACCGGCATCGAGGGCGGGCTGGTCTACGCCTTCGCGGCGGCGCTACGCGACGCCATCGAGCGCGACGGCGGCGCCACCCTTACCCTCGACCTGCGCCCCGACTGGAGTGAGGACCGCCTGCGCCAGGCGCTGGAGCGCCCACGCGGAAGCCGGTCGCTGTCAAGCCACGTGGAGCGGGCCACCGGCCTCAGGGGCGCCGCCGCCGCCCTGCCCCGCGAGGTCCTGGGCCCGGAGGCGGCCGCCGACCCGGCCCGCCTGGCCCGGGCCATCAAGGCCCTGCCGGTGCGGCTGTCGGCGCCGCGTCCGCTGGCCGAAGCCATCAGCACCGCCGGCGGCGTCCGGTTCGAGGATCTGGACGACGCCCTGATGGCGGTCGCGGCGCCGGGCGTGTTCGTCGCCGGCGAGATGCTGGACTGGGAGGCCCCCACCGGCGGCTATCTGCTGACCGGCTGCCTGGCGACCGGACGGATGGCCGGGTCGGGGGCGGCGGCCTGGCTGAGGTCCACCCAACGGAGACCGTGACTCAGCCCTGTGGCTGATTGTCCCCCTCGCCCCGCGGCACCACTCTTTTCCGACGCCCCCCCGGGAAAGGATCCCCGCGCCATGCTCAACCATCTTGTCCTCGCCCGCGCCCACCTGTGCCGTCCGACCGACCTGCGCGCTGCCGCCGGCTTCTCTTGCTGGCTGGGCGCGCTGCTGCGTCGGCTGGGAGCCTAATAGACTCCCCGCTCGTTCATGAACGGCGCGTAGACGCGGTCGTCGTTGACGATGTGGGCCATCAGCCAGCCGCGCAGGAAGTCCAGCATTTCGTCCTCGCCAGGCCGCTGAGTGCCTGCCAGGCGGTCCCGCATGTCGGCCAACTGGTCCAACAGGCGAGCGTGCTGGAGACGGTGGCCGTCGAGGTCGGGATAGGCGTGGCGGGCCATCATCGCCTCCTCCTCGCCGAAATGGTAGCGGGCGTATTCGGCCAGCGCGTCCACCAGCGCCAGCACGTCGGCCGCCGGCTCGTCCCGCATCACCGCCTCGAGGATTGTGTTGCCCTGCTCGAACAGCCGGCGGTGCTGGTTGTCGATGCGCAGGATGTCGACACGGTACTCCTCGTGCCAGCGCAGAAGCGCCGGGGTGTCGTGCTCGCCCTCGACCACGGCGGTCATGCGCTTGCCCGACGCCTCGAACAGCTTCCACCGCACCGACGGGATGTCCGAGACCAGACCGGCCGGGATCAGGAAGACGTCGGTGGGGGCCAGCGCCCGCAGCCGGAACATGCTGGGAGTCCAGAAGATGGACATCTCCTCACCGAAGAAGCTCCCCGGCTCCAGGGTTTCGACGCGGTGGTCGCCGAGGAAGCGGCCCATGCTGCCGCGCGCCACCAGTCCCACCGAATGGGCGCCGATATCCACCGTCTCGTCGGCGGCATAGGACGTCAGCACCATTTCTTGGGCGATGCGGTTGAGCGTCTGGGTCGACACGACCTCGCCGAACAACCAGGTGCGCTGGAGGAATTCGCGGTTCTCCAGCACGCGGGCGATCTCCGAGAACAACTGGTGACGGCGCACGAATTCGCCATACAACGACACCGGGATATCGAGTGCCTTGACGAAGCCGACGGCGCGATAGGTTTCGGTGGCGATGGTCCCGAACAGCCCCGACAACTCGCCCACCATCGCCCCGGCCGACAGCACGCTGCGGCCGTTGTGTTCCAGCGGGATGGCCTCGACGCTGCCCGACAGCAACAGGTAGATGTGCTGGTTGACGTGGCGCTCCTTGATCAGGATGGTGCCGGGATTGAAGGTCACCACCGGATTGTTCATCAGCACCCGCAGGTGATGGTGCGACACCGACGGGAAATAGGCCTGCAGAAATTCATTGGCGAAACGCCAAATGAAGTCGTGGTTGGACGGGATCAGCACGTCGACGGTGCCGAACGACGCCGTCGAGCCGATGGCCTTCTGGGCGATGGTGTGCCTGCGCGAGGTGTGGGCCAGGATGATCTTGCCCGACTGGTCCTCGCGGAAGTCATAGGCGTCGCCGTGGATCATGCCGCCGCCCACATCCACCTTCTTGATCTCGGCGGGAATGGCCATGTCGGCGGCGACGCGGTCGTACATCTCGCGGGTGATGCCGGGGGCCTCGGGGTCGTCGGTGATGAACTCGCGCAGCACCTCGAGGCGGCAGATGTCAGCCAGATGGGCGTAGGTTCGGAAGCCGTTCTCCCACAGCGCGCGGAATAGGAAGGTGGTGGTCTCGACCGGATGCGGCGAGAACAGCGGCAGCACCTC
>JBFMHS010000261.1:0-6090 GCA_040751765.1 Pseudomonadota bacterium
TCTCGGGCGACCTCCGTGTTGCGAGCGATGCTGGAATTCGGCGTAACCCGCAAGCTTCTCCCCGAAAATCCGGCCCGCGGGGTGGCCCTGTTCAAGCCCGAGACGAAGGAGCGCACCTTGGCTCAGAGCGAAGTTGGGGCGCTCGCCAAAGGAATTGCCATCCTCGAAGACCTGGGCATGATCTCCAGCAGCATGGCCGCCGCCATCAAGCTGCTGCTGCTGACCGGCGCCCGCAAGAATGAGATCGCCACACTCCGGTGGGATTTCCTGGATCTGGAGCGCGGACTGTTGGTACTGCCGGATACCAAGACCGGCGCCAAGGTAATCCCGCTGCCGGCCGCCGCCGCCCGCATCATCGCCGACCTGCCACGCCGGTCGGAATGGGTGCTGCCCAGCAGCCGAACCGATGGCCCGATCATTGGCCTGCAGAAGGCCTGGGAGATGGTCCGAGTGTGGTGCGGCGTCGAGGATGCCAGAATCCACGACCTCCGCCACTCCTTCGCCACCTATGCCGTTTCCGACGGCGCCAGCCTGTACCTCGTGGGAAAGGCCCTGGGGCACAAGCAGAGCCGCACGACCGAGCGGTACGCCCATGTCGCAGATGACCCGGTGAAGGCCGTCGCCGACCGCACAGCCGGGCGCCTGGCGGCTCTGATGGACGAGCAGGGGAGCGATGCTAATGTTGTTCCGCTGCGAAAGGGCTGACGCCAAATGAGTGGGGTAGCGAATGACGCCCTGGTGGCGGCTTCGGAAAAGCTGGCCGTGCTCCTCCGCACTGCCAACGTTCATGTGACGCAGCAAGCAATTCAAGGGGAGTTGGAAAAGCTTCCCGGCATCATCCGTTCTCAAACTTCGTTGATTGAACGTCTTGCCCCGTCAGGGAACATCAAGAAGCTACGGCGGATAGAAGATGCCGCAAGGCGATTTGCATCCGTCCTTGTTCCGCCGGATCCATCATCCCCGGCCTCTCCGGAGAATGATCCATTCTGCCTGTTGATGTTCGCCGTGGCAAAATCGATGTCATCGGATTGGCCCGAGCAATACTGTGGATGGGATGGGGTGGCGCGGCAGAAATTGGAGGAAATCCGCAGCTTGACCCTGGATGTCGCCAGTTGGGCACGAAATGCGTCTGCCGGTGTGGGGGAAAAGAAGCAGACGGGAAGAGGTGGCGCCCGACGGAAGGCAGGACTCGAACCATACGCCATTGCGTTCTTGATGGGCGCCTTCGAGCGGCTGACCGGCCGGGGTCCCACCATTTCCAACTCCGCGGAAGGGCAACCGTCGGGTCTGTTTGTCGATTTCTGCCTCGGGGCAATGGCGGCCTATGGCCCTCCCGTTACCGCAGCGTCGGTGAAGGGTTACAAGGAATTCGTGGACTCCAATCCCCAGCTGTTCCAATACGTCAGGTAGCCAGGAACCAAATCACAAATGGTTTTGGTATCGGGTGAGATTTAGCGAAATGAGGTTTGTAGCCTTCCGGAAGTTACTTCAGTTTCCGAGAGGCACGTCATGTCTGAACGCTATCTCACTCGCCGCGAGGCAAGCGAGTACCTGAAGCAAAAGGGGCTTCCGGTTGCCCCCACCACCTTGGCGAAGTACGTCACCGTGGGGGGAGGGCCGATCTACCAATCCTTCGGTCGGATGGCGCGGTATCGTCCGTCCGACCTTGACGCCTGGGTTCAGGAGCGCCTTTCCGCTCCCCGGCGCAATTCGTCGGAAGCGGCGTAGCGCGCATGGCCCGGAAAAGCGTTGGGCCGGAGGGGGCGCCTCTCACGCTCCTCCGGCCCTCGGCGAATGTCGTTGGACTCGACGGCGCCGATCATAGCACCACGCACAACCTCAAGCAAATCAACGGCACTATCTGCTGGGAAACCACAGTGGGTGACACGGCTGTTCGCTTTGTCGATACCGGCCAGCCCCAGCCGGAATTTCCCAAGGTCCTGTTGACCGATTTCCTGGCTCTCATCGAGTCGCCGCCGGAACGGCACGCGCTCACCATCGAAAATCTGTCCCGAGTCGGCGTCACCAGCCGGGCCAGGATCGGCGATGAATTGGCGCTCCTGATCCCGTCGCCGTTGGCTTTGGAGATGCTGTCCCTGGTGGTTGACCAGGGACGAGCCCCCCTGGAGTTGGTGCAGGAGTTCGACCATGCCGCCGTAAAGGCCTGCGCCTGCATCGCCACTCGGCACCGCATCCCGCTGACCACCTTCCTCTGCAAAGCCGGCGAGGCCCACCGAGGGTTCCTGGCCAGCATCGGGGCGGGAGGTGGGGAATGATGTGCTCCGTTGGTCCCAGGCCCATTGGCGCGGTGCTCTCGGGCGTTATGGCGGACATCGCCTTGCGCTGTATTCACCACCACAGGCGGCGCGCCAATGACACCCGGCTCAATGGGAACGACCGCGCGGCTGCCCTCCTCGAGGCGGAGCGCATCACCGCGACCGCCGTGGCCGTCGGCATCCTGGCGGAGGCCAACGATGTGGCCGGCTGAAGCCCCGCCCAGGGTTCCCCCGCACAACTACGAGGCCGAGCAGGCGTTGTTGGGCGCCATGCTGCTGAACAACCGCTGCTACGAGAAGGTGGCGGAGTTCCTTCGGCCCGAGCACTTCGCCGAGCCGACGCACGGCCGCATTTACGCGGTGGCCGCCAAGATGATCGAACGCGGCCAGCTCGCCAACCCGGTGACGCTGACCGACCACTTCAAGGCCGACGAGCAACTGGCAGAGATCGGCGGCACCGCCTACCGGGACCGCCACGCTGGCGTTCGACGACAGCCGGACGTGGTTCAGCGACCTTGCCCACGGGGAAGGGGAGTAGGCATGGCCCGCATCCGCACCATCAAGCCCGAGTTCTTCCGCCACCGCCGCCTCTTCCTGCTGGAGCAGGAAACCGGCCTGCCGGTGCGCGTGGCCTATCCCGCCCTGTGGACGGTGGCCGACCGCGACGGCCGCTTCCGCTGGGAACCCATCGAGCTGAAGCTGGACTGCCTGCCCTATGACGACGTGGACTTTTCACGCGTGCTCGACGCGTTGACCACGCGTGGTTTCGTCGTCCGCTACGAGGTGGACGGCAAGGAATATGGGTGGATCCCCGGCTTTGCGGAACACCAGGTCATCAACAACCGGGAAAGCGCCTCGACCCTCCCCGCACCGCCGAAAAACGCTGCAAAATCAGCGGTGGCCGCCACGCGTGCGCCACGCGCGGACGACGCGTCGCCCACGCGTCACGATCTTGCACAAGGGGAAGGGAAAGGAAGGGAAGGGAAAGGAAGGAGTCCATCCCCAACCCCTTCCGAGCCGCCCGCCGCCGCCGTCGCGGAGCCGGGGCCGGTTGATGGTTCGATCATCGACGAGCTGAGGATATTCGTTTGGCGGATATCGGGCCTGTCGGAGGACGCGGTTCAGACCCGCCTCGTCTCCACCCGGGTGGAGGGACTGCGCCAGGTGCGCGGCTGGCTCGACCTCGGCCTGACCCCCGACCAGATCCGCGCCGCCGTCGCCCGCGCCTATGACGGCGCCGAGGCCCGGGGAGAGGCCATCCGCCACCCCTGGGTCTACCTGGACGAGGTGATGAAGTCCGAGGCCGAACGCCTGACCGAGGCGGCGAAGGAGGCCGAGGCAGCGGCTTCGCTTGAGGACAGCCAGTGGCGCATGCGCATGAAGAACCACGCCCTGACCGGCGACTGGCTGGATCTGCAATGGGGACCGCCGCCGGGCCGCCCTGGCTGCCGCGTGCCGGTCCATCTGCTTCACTTGAACGGAGGTAAGTCCCATGGCTGAAGATCAATTCCTGGCGACCCGGGAGGGGCGGTTCCGGGGCTCACGCTACCCCGGCTTCGTCGGCGGCACCGTGTCCCCGTCCACCGGCCTGGGCACCAGCAACACCACCGGCGCCGCCGGCAGCTCCTCGGGGCTGTCCGGTGGGGGCAACAACACCTCCCTGGCGGCGCAGGCCTTCGACATCCCCGAGTACACCGCCCCCAGCATGGGCGCGATGGCGAAGGACCTGGGCGGCATGGCGGCCGGCGGCGCGACCCAATGGGCCGCCACCGAGGTTGGCAAGGGTGCCGGCACCGCCATCGCCAAGGGTGCGTCCCTGGGCGATGGCATCAAGGCAGGGGCGGAAGGGCTGGCAGACACCGTGTCGGGCTGGTTCAGCTCCGGTGCGGCGGAAGGGGCCACGCAGGCAGGCACCGAGGCCGGCACGGCAGCCCTGCAGGAGGGTGGAAAGGTTGTCGCTCAGGAAGGCACGAACATCGCCTCCCAATCGCTCGCCAGCGGTGGGGAGGCATGGTCGCAGACGGCAAAGGTCGCCACCGATGGAAGCACCCTTGGCGGTGCCGCCGGTGCCGGTATCGGCCGCGCCGTCGTCGGCCTGGCGACGGGTGAGAAGCCTGCGGCAGCGCTTCGTGCAGGCGCGGGGGCCAGCGCCGGCTATTACCTCGGCACCGTGGCGGGCACGGCCATCGGCGGCCCGGTGGGTGGCGCCGTCGGCGGTTTCATCGGTAGCACCGTCGGCTCGATCTTCTGCTTCGCCGCCGGCACGTTGATCCTGATGGCTGATGGCGGCACCAAGCCGGTGGAGAGCCTGGGCAAAGGCGACGTGACGCTGCTGGGTGGTGAGGTGATTGCGGCAGGATGGGCGTATGCCGACGAGGACCTGTTCCACTACAAGGGGGAGGTGGTGACCGGCGCCCATGCGGTGTTCGAGGACGGCCGCTGGCTGCGCGTCGAAAGCTCCACCCTCGCCGAATCTGCCGCAATGGACGGGCGGTTGGTCGTCTATCCCGTCTGCACCGAGAACCGCCTTCTCGTCACCCGGAACTTCATTGCCGCGGACATGACAGAGGTGCCCAACACCTGGGATTTCACCGAGGCGCAGCGGATCGACCTGCTGAATGCGGACGAGGATCGTAACAGCTTGTTGCGGGATGTTGCCGCGTCCCTGGCCGTGCAGGACGTTGCGGCATGATCGCGGCATTGGACACCTCCGCCCTTCGGCCTCTCGAGCCCACCGGGCCGGGAATCGCGGTTGCGTTCGACACCAGCGCCCTCCGTCCGCTTGAGGGCACAGACGGCACGCGGCTGCGGGAGCAGCGTTTGCCGTCCGCTGACGACTTCCTCGACGCCCCCGACGGTCCCGTTGACCGGATGGCCGGCGGACGGTTGCTTGCCGACGAGGACGTGTTCGGCCCTGTTCGGCAGGATCGTTCGCTCGCAAAGCCCTTGGAGGCCCCCGCGCCGCGGGACCTGCTGGCCGAGCACCAGGCCGCCGGCAACCTCGATTCCGAGGGGCGGGTGACGCTGCAGGCCGAGATCGCCGCCGACCGTGAGAACCGCTCGTGGTTGGAGCGCAACGTCTCCCATCCCCTGCAGCGCGGGTGGAACAACCTGCAGCAGGGTATCGCCGCCAACCACCTCGACAAGGCCCGCGGCGAGCTGGAAGCCCTGGATGCCATCGAGCGGGGCGAAAAGCCGAAGTCCGGCGACGGCCATGCCATGGTGCTGGCCCTGGCCCACGGTAAGGATGCCGGGTTCATCGCCCGCCGCCGCGCCAGTACGACGAGCCCAAGGACATCATGCACGCCTACGCCGCGGTCATCCGCGAGCTGCGGCGCGAGTACATGGGGGTGGCGGCATGAACAAGGGCAAGCCCATCTGGATCAAGTGGTGCCCGAAGGACGCCCTGGACGGGATGATGACCCTCGGGCCGTGGGAGGAGCTGGCCTATCGCCGCATCCTCGACCTGATCTATTCCACCGGCGACAACCTGCCCGACGACGACAAGAAGCTGGGCTGGATGACCAAGACCGGAAGCCGGTGGCCACGCATCAAGGAGGTGCTGCTGGCCGAGGGCAAGATCGAGGTCTACGAGGGCCGCATCACCAATCCCCGGTGCGCCGAAACCCTCGCAGAATCCGCGCGGTTTTTTGAGCAAAAGTCCGAAGCCGGAACCGCATCGGCGCAGAAGCGTAATGCGTTGAAAAACAACAATACTGCTTCAACGGGCGTTGCAACGTCCGCGCCAACGCGCGAACCAAGTAACCAGATTCCAGATATAGATTCCTCACTACGTGCGGACGGCGGGGCCGCG
>JBFMHS010000262.1:0-3585 GCA_040751765.1 Pseudomonadota bacterium
GGCTGGGCGCCGGGGCGCTGCTTGCGGTTGGGGTCGCGGCGCCGCGCGTAGCCCAGTGCCTTGACCTTGCCCAGCAGCTCGGTCTTGAAGTCCATGCCGCCGGCGAGGTCGCGGGTCGAGCTGGGCTTGGGGATGTAATCGGCGGCGCCCATCTGCAGCGCCCGCATGCTGATGTCGGCGCCCTTCAGGGTCAGCGTCGACTGCATGACGATGCGTACGGCAGGATCGATCCGCAGCAGCTGGGGCAGGGCGGTCATGCCGTCCATGATCGGCATTTCGATGTCGAGCAGGATGACGTCGATGTCCTGGCGCTCCAGCGCCGACAGGGCCATCTGGCCGTTGCCCACGGACGCGGCCACCACGATGGCCGGGTCTTCCTCGAGGATGCGGGTGACGAGCCCGCGCACAACGGCCGAATCGTCCACGATCATCACGCGGACCTGGTCGGTTGGGGCGCCGTTGGGGGCGGGGGCGGGGTCAAGGGCCATGGAGGCGGGATCCTGAAAGCGGGGGCGCGCGGGAACCGGACCTTACAGCAGCCCGACCTGGGAGAACTTCGCCTGGAGGATCTCGCTGTCGAACGGCTTCATGATGTACTCGTTGGCGCCGGCGGTGATCGCCTCCTGAATGTGCTCGATGTCGTTCTCGGTGGTGCAGAACACCACCACCGGCTTGTCGCCGCCGGGCAGCTTGCGCAATTCGCGCAGGAACTCGATGCCGTTCATCACCGGCATGTTCCAGTCAAGCAGCACGGCGTCGGGCAGCTTCTCCAGGCAACGGTCCAGCGCCTGCTTGCCGTCCTCGGCCTCGACGGTCTCGAAGGACAGCTCATGCAGGATCTTCTTGGCCACCATCCGGATGACCTTGGAATCATCGACGATCAGACAGGACCTCATGCCCGTGCTTGCCTCCCAACCGACACGCCCCCCGTTCGGGGCATATTAATCGCTCTTGCTGAAGTCCAGCAACTTGCTCACGTCGAGCACGACGAGAAGCTTGTCCTCGAGGCGGTAGATGCCGGCCGAGAATTCGCGCCACATCGGGTCGAGGGTGGGCGGGTTGCGCTCGAACTTGGCCTCGGGCAGCGAGAGCACTTCGCCGACCTGGTCAACCATCAGCGAATACAGCTCGCCGCCCATGTCGACCACCACGCTCATGCCCTTGTTCTCTTCCGAACGCTTGGGCAGGCCCAGGCGGAGGCGGACGTCGATGGCGGTGACGATGCGGCCGCGCAGGTTCAGGCTGCCGGCCACCTCGCGCGGGGCCAGCGGGATGCGGGTGATCTTCTGCGGGCCCAGCACGTCCTGGACGGTCAGCACGGGGATGCCGAACAGCTGCCCCTCGATGAACATCGTGACGTAGTCCTGGGTCTCCGGATTGGCCAGGTCGGTGCTCTGGCGCTTGGCGGGGACGATCTGGTTCATGCGGCACCTTTGGTGGCGGCAAGCATGGTGGCGATGGTCTGGAGCAGCGAGTCGCGGTCGAACTTGGCCACGTAGTCGTTGAAGCCGACCTGGCGGCCGCGCTCGAAGTCCTTCTCGGTGGCGTGCGACGACAGCGCGATCATCGGCGTCGCCTGCCAGCGGCCCTCGGAGCGGACCGCCTGGGCGAAGTCGAAGCCGTTCATGCCCGGCATCTCGATGTCGCTGATGATCATGTCGAAGTCGTCGCCGCGTTCGCGCAGCGCCAGCGCCCGGTCGGGGCCCTCGACCGCCAGCACGTCATAGCCGGCCACCGACAGCAAGGGCGTCAGCAGGTTGCGGAAGAACGGGCTGTCGTCGACCAGCAGGATGCGCGGGGCGTGATGGTCGTCCTCGCCGTATTCCTGGTCGGGGCGGCCGAACCAGTCGCCGAAGGCCTGCGGCAGGTAGTAGCCGGCATCGACGATGGTGGTGGCCTTGCCGGCGATGACCGCGGTGCCGATGACGCCGGGGGTGTCGCCGGTGGACAGCTCCACCTTCAGGCGGTCCTCGACGATGTCGACGATCTCGTCGACCACCAGGCCCATGGTGCGGTCGCGGTCCGAGAACACTAGCACCGGCTGGCGGCCTTCCTCGCGGAACCGGGTCGCGCCGTCGATGGACACCAGCGGCATCAGGTGGCCGCGGTACTGGACCATCGGCTTGCCGTGGCTGTACTCGATCTCGGCGACGTCGATCTCCTCGAGGCGGGCGACCAGGGCCAGCGGCACCGCCTTGAGGTCCTCGCCGCCGGCGCGGAACACCAGCAGCGAGGTCTTGGCGTCGGCGCGGCTCTCGCGCACCACGGTGCTCTCGGCGGCCTGGGTGCCGCCCATCATGCCCGACTCACCGGTGGCGCCGGCGATGCCGTTGGGATCCAGGATCATGATCACCGAGCCGTCGCCCAGGATGGTGTTGCCCGAGAACATCGAGATGTTCCTGAGGATCGGGGCCACCGGCTTGACGACGATTTCCTCGGTGTCGAACACCCGGTCGACGATGATGCCGAAGGTGTAGGTGCCGACCTGGGTGACGACGATGAAGGTCTCCTCGCGGTCGGCCTCGCCTTCGGTCTGCAGGCGCAGCAGCTTCTTCAGGGACACCAGCGGCAGCAGGCGGTCGCGCAGGCGCAGCACCGGCGCGTTGTTGATCATCTCGATGCCGTGTTCCGAGCTGTTGGTGGTGCGCACCAGCTCGAGCACGCTGATCTGCGGGATGGCGAAGCGCTCGTTGGCGCATTCGACGATCAGGGCCGAGACGATGGCCAGGGTCAGCGGGATCTTGATGACGAAGGTCGAGCCCCGGCCCGGCTGGGACTTCAGCTCGACGGTGCCGCCGATCTTCTCGATGTTGGTCCGCACCACGTCCATGCCGACGCCGCGGCCCGAGACGCTGGTCACCTTCTCGGCGGTGGAGAAGCCGGCCTTGAAGATGAACTGGTAGATCTGCTGGGGCGACATGGTTTCCAGCTCGGCCTCGGAGGCCAGGCCGTTGGCGATCGCCTTCTGTTTGATGCGGTCGAGGTTGAGGCCCCGGCCGTCGTCCGAGATCTCGATGATGATGTGGCCGCCCTCGTGGAAGGCGTTCAGCACGATCTTGCCCACCTCGGGCTTGCCGACGGCCTTGCGCTCCTCGGTGCCCTCCAGGCCGTGGTCGGCCGAGTTGCGCACCATGTGGGTCAGCGGGTCCTTGATGAGCTCCAGGACCTGGCGGTCCAGCTCGGTCTCGGCGCCCAGCATCTGAAGGTCGATCTTCTTGCCCATTTCGACCGACAGGTCGCGGACGATGCGCGGCAGCTTGGCCCAGGCGTTGCCGATGGGCTGCATGCGGGTCTTCATCACCCCTTCCTGGAGGTCGGTGGTGATGTGGGACAGGCGCTGCAGGGGCGCGGTGAATTCGCTGTCGTCGCGGCCGCGGACCATCTGGAGCAGCTGGTTGCGGGTCAGCACCAGCTCGGACACCAGGGTCATCAGGTTCTCGAGCAGCTCGACGTTGACGCGGATGGTCTGGTTGGCAACCGAGGACTCGCCGGCGGGCGCGGCGGCGGGCGGCTCGGCGGCCTTGGCGACGGCCGGCGGCGACGGCGGCGCGGCGGGGACGCTGGCTTTCGGCTCGGGGGCCTTCG
>JBFMHS010000263.1:0-5089 GCA_040751765.1 Pseudomonadota bacterium
GTCACGGTATCGGACACGTCACACCCTTCGGAATGGTTGCCGGGGTGAGACTGCCTAACCTTGACGCAGGGGTCCGCGCGGAAGGGCTTCCGTTCGTCTATCCGATGCTGTCGGGGGTGGCCTCATCCTGCCGCGCCTTCGGCCGGCGCGCAACGCCCTCTTGCATGCCCGCCCGCCCCAATGGTCATGCATGCCCCGCATTCGGCTTTTAACGGGGGTCTAACGGGGGGCAATGCCCCTTGCCCCTACCTCCGGACCTCCAGGGTCTTTCGGATAGCCCTGCGGCCGTTTACGGGGAACCGTTGAATTCGGACCCGCCCAGGGCCATAATGAGGATGTCGGCACCGCCCCGCGACCCGGGATCAGAAGGACCGACGCCAAGCCGGGACGGGCGCGTCCCGGCTTCATTTTTTCTTCCAGAGCAGCACGCCGGACCGCTGGCGCTCGAAGTTGCCCGAGCGCTCGGGCGGGAACGTCGTGACGCCGGCCCACCATCCAACATCCGACCACTCGAACACCGACAAGCCGCCAGCGCCTTTCTTTCCCAGGTCCAGGGCGCGCAGGTAGCGGCGGCGGATGACGGGGCCGCGGGTATCCGTCATCACCCAGTCGGCCCAGATCTCGTCAGGGTCCTTCAGCGCGTCGGCCAGCAGCAGCATGTATTTGCCGCGCCCCCACTTGTCCGCCTTGTATCCTCCCGCCTGCCGGTCGAGAAACAGCTCCTTGCCGATGGCCAGCCGGGTTCCGCTCACGTCCCGGAACGGCACCGGCCAGACCCGCGTGCGGCCAGGAAGGCATCGACGTACTCGAGATCGGTGAGGTTGTCGGCCAGGATCCGCGCCGGATCGACCTGGTGCGGCGTCAGCGGCGGAAGGTTGTGGGGGACGGCAGGAACCGCCGGCGGCGGCAGGGGATGCTGCAGCGGCCGGGGAACGGCGCCGGCCAGCCACGCCTCGCCCACATTGTACGAGAACCCCGTCCCGACGCCCGCCGGCGCCTGCCAGGTCTCCTGGCCGAAGGGCGTATCGACCGGGCGGTCCTCCATCCGCACCTGGGGCACCTGGTCGGGCGGCGTCGGCTTCAGTCCCTCGCGCGCCAGGTCGAGATCGGTCAGCACCTCGACCGTGCAACGGCACCCCCAGTCGTTCGGCGGATAGTGCGTCTGCCAGAAGGGATGGTCCCAGGGCAGGATCAGCCCGTGCCAGTCGCGGTGCTGGGGCCGGGTATGGCTGTCCAGGATGGCCGAGTAGCGCAGATAGACCGTCCGCCCCTGCTTTTCCAGGGTCTGGGCCAACGAGCGGATCTGCGCCCATTTGCCGGCCTGGAAGGCCATGCGCATGTTGGTGGAGTAGATCACCCCGGCCCGCCAGGCGCGTCCACCCCGGTGCTTCCAACCGTGCTTGGCGACGATGCTGTCGAAGTCGCGCAGGAAGTCGGCCTTGGTGCGCCCTTCGGTGGCGGCTCGGGTCACCGCGGCGTGCAGGTCGGCGATCAGCGCGTCCTTGGTGGCGCCGGCGACGACGAATGCCCGGGCATGGGCGGCCTGCTTCAGGTCGGTCCAGGTCTCCGAGGGCAGGCGGACCTTCTGGGACAGGAAGTCCACCGCCTCGTCGAAGGACAGGTCAGCCATTGTCCGCCTCATTGGCGCCGGTCGCGGCGCCGGCGGTCATGGCCTGTGCCAGCACGCGGGCCAGTTGCCCGTCGTCGATGGAGGGATAGGCTTCCAGCAGGGCCTGGGCGACGGCGCCGAGGTCGTCGGTGGAAGCTATGACCGCCCGCACCTGGTTGACCAGGTCGTCCATGGCGGGCATGGCGGCGATCGCCAGCTGCTCCGCCAGATCGTCGGCGGCGTCGGGGGTGCCGTCCGGCGCCCGCAATTGCACCTGGTCGGGCTGCGGGGCGGCATCGACCGGCGCCGGCAGCGAGGGCGTGAGCGGAACGCCGGTGGGCGTGCCGGTATAGGTCCATTTGCCCAGCGCCTGGTCGATGATCGGCGCCTGCTCGTCCTCGGGCTCGTATCCGGCGGCCCGCATGGCGCGCACGAAGGCCAGGGCGTCAGCGCCGGCCTTGACCTGCTCCTGCTTCAGCTTGGCCTCGGCCTGCTCCTCGGTCGGCCGCGGGCGCCAGACCTTGGGCGGCCGCGCGGCGGGATAGTTCAGCCAGGTGATCCACTCCACCAGCTGGGAATTGAGGCAGCCGGACAGCATGTCGGCATCGGCGTCGACGATGGTGTCCTCGACGCCGGCATGGACCTGGCCCAGAGCCCGGGAGCCGGCATTGCCCTCCGAGGTGGTCAGGGTGTTGCCCAGGACGGCCAGGGTGATCTGACGGTCGCAGTACTCGATCAGGTCGGGATAGGTGACGTTGCCCGACCGCATGGCCTCCAGCATCTTCACCACCGTCCCGGCCGGG
This sequence comes from Pseudomonadota bacterium, assembly GCA_040751765.1. Lineage (GTDB taxonomy): Bacteria > Pseudomonadota > Alphaproteobacteria > Rhodospirillales > Magnetospirillaceae > CALABS01. Next base: position 2,413 of record JBFMHS010000263.1, read on the forward strand.
ACGATCATGCCGGTCTGCTGGGCGATGCCCGTGACCTGGTCCAGCAGCTTGTCCTGGTCCTCGGGCAGCATGGTGTCGGGATACTCGCCCACCACGGTGGGGGACCCGAACTTCTCGGCGAACACCAGCCAGAACTGCATGACCTGGCGCTTGAACCAGATCCACCAGAACAGCTGATGGCCCAGGCCGCGGCCATAGGGATCGCCGGACTTGTCGCCGAACCGGTGGACCAGGAACTTGCGGTCGGGAACCTCCTCGCCCTCGGCCATGGCCTCGAAGGTCAGCAGGCGCACCCGGCCGTCGGGGTCGAACACGAAGCGCCGCTGATCCTTGGGCTTGATCTCCAGGGGCACCAGGAAGCCATCGGCCTCGCCCCAGATCACCTCGGCCACCGCGTAGCCCTTCAGGGTCGCGTCCAGCAGATCCACGCAGACCTTGTCGAAGGACAGGCCCCATTCGCCGGCCAGCACCCGCTCCACCAGTTCGGCCGCCTTGCGGTCGTCCCGCCTGGGCCCGGCCGCCTCGACCTCCCACTCCCGCGCCACCACCGCCAGCTTGCGCTTCTGGATCACCGCATAGGCCAGCGGATCGCGCTCGATCTCCTCGTAGATCTTGAGGCCCTTGCCGTTGCCCTGCTGGAGGAGGACATCGTCGGTGGGGCGCATGGTGGCGCCGAACACCGGAATGAAGATGTCCCGCCGGGCGGAGGCGATTTCCCTGGTCAGATCACTCTTGGTGCTCATCACATGAACCCTGACAGATTGCGGTGGTTGACGACGCGGCTGCCGCCGGTGCGGATGCGTCCGGCGCCGGCGCGGGCAAAGGTGACAGCCCCAGTCCACAGCATCTCCAGGCAGTCCGGACCATCGTCATGGTCGGCTTCCGGGAACCCCTCCAGTTGCTCGATCAGGGTGGTTTGTGATGCATGCAGGCGGATGAGGCCGTCATCCATGGGCGGCTGCAGGCTCTCGATCCGCAGGACCTTATCGGCATGGGGAATAACGGCGCGAGCCGGGAATGGCACACCTTGTCGCACCGCCTCCTTCATCAACTGGGTGCGTAAGAATTCCTGGAACTGCACCGACTCCACGAACCACATCAGGCAGCGATACTGGCGCTGCAGCGCGACGGCGTCTGAAATGATGACATTCGGCAGGCGGCGACGGATCGAGGCTTCGACCACGTCCAGTCGACCTTCCTCACGATCAAATCCGCCAATAAGAATGGCGCTGGGGTCGCGGGCCTTGTTGTTCTTACCGAGCGAAGGATCGAGGGCGCCGACAAAAATCCAGCGCGGTACTTGCTGGACCCAATAGACGAACCTGCCGAAAACAGCGTCCTCGGCCATCGGGGTATTCTGGTATTCGGAGTTGAAGGCTTTGCGGCCGATCCGGAGCCGGATTTCCATCAACCGCTTGAACGGTTGGACGGCGGGCCACAGAACCACGGCGCCCGCTTCCATGTCCGCGTGGTTTGTACGGTAGAAGGCTTCGGCCGCCTCCCGCCCGTCGTTGCGCAGGGTCTCTTCCCACTGGTCCCACAGGTCCATCCGGTCGGGATAGCCGATGACCGCCTTGAACTTGGTGGCCCGCCACATGGGGTGCTTGAGCTTGCGGGCCAGCACCGCATCAGGGGCCAGTACTGTGCCGACGTAAATGATGTGCATCGATCCATCGGGCGGTCCCAGAGGCTCGATCGCCTTGTCGATCCAATCCTCACGTTTGTCGCGCTGCTCAGGAGATTTGACGTTGTCGTCATTTTCGATGTCATCGAAAATGACAAGGTCTGGGCGCTGGGCTCCGTGCCGGGCGCCGCGAATGCGCTTGCCAGCGCCGGCGGCCTGGATCTTGGCCCCGTTGCGGGTGACGATGGTGCCGATCTGCCAGACGGGGCCTTCGCCCACCAGGTCGGGGTAATCAAACGCAAGCCGTGGGTTGGCCTCCAGTTCGGCCTTGATTCCCTCCAGCATCATCGCCGCCACCTCAATAGCGTCGGACAGGATGACTGGATAGCGCCGCTTGCGGAACATGACCGCCCACAGCGTTAGCAACTGCGTGATGTAGGTCGACTTTGCATTGCCGCGCGGCGCCGCTATGGCCTCGCGTTGGCCATCCTGGGATGCAATGACCAACGGCAACTCGGAAAAAATCCACTGGTGGAAAGCGCTGTATTCCGCTCGCCCGAAGTGGGGAAAATAGGTCTGACAGAAGAACCCGAAGTCACGCTCCGAGCGCGCCACGCGCTCCCGTCGTCCTGCCTCTGTACGATCAAACCCATCTAATTCGGACGAACTTGCGATGTCCGCCCGCATGGCCTCAGCCAGAAGCGAGACCTCAACCAAGAAGTCGTCGTAGGTGGCACGGGAGTATCTTACCTTGGGCTTGGCGACGGCCATGGCGTCAGCCGTATCGCTTGGCGACGAATGCGCCGAACGGCTCCAGGATCTCGGCCAGAGCAACCCGATGTTCCGCGAATTCCCGGCCGACGAACTCGACCAAATCCTGCAGCAGTTCGGTGGCCACGGCGAAGCGTCCCAGGTCGGGAGCGGCTTTGGCTACCGCCGACATCGTCTTCGTGAACGCGTCCGCGAGCTTGCTCATGGCCTCTGCCTTCTGCAGAGCCGTTAGGGTGTCGTCGGCCTTTAATGCCTCAATCGTGGCCTCGTGCAGCAGCAGGA
>JBFMHS010000264.1:0-12103 GCA_040751765.1 Pseudomonadota bacterium
TGCCGCCCTTGATGCCGAAGTCGATCAGTTCGCGGTGCTTTTCGGTCCGGGTCTTGCCGGAATAGACCATGGGGATGATCTTGCCGTTCTCGTCGTAGGTGTCGGCGTTGACGCCAGAGAACGTGCCCACGCCGCCGGCGGCCGCCCAGGCGCCCGAGCTTTGGCCGTTGGAAACGTTGATGCCCTTGCCGCCCTCGACGACGGGCAGGACTTCGCGACCGGAAATGACGATGGGCTCGAGCGTATTCAAAGCGGTTCTAACTCCCAAGGGACCTTTCGGACAGGCTGGCGGCCCGTAGTGGGCAGATATATAGACCCTGAAAGGTCTTGACCACCATGGACTTTAAAAATTCATGACAGTTGGTCGGGGCGATCCGTGAAAACCGAAACAACGCCCATCCGCCACAGGCTTTCGGCGCGGGCGCGGTCGTTGACCGTGTAGGCCAGCAGCGGATATCCCGCCACCGTCACCGCCCGGACCGCGTCGCTGGTCAGTTCGCGTTCGGAGCAATGGATGCTGGCGCAGCCCAGCGCCTCGGCGCGGGCGCGCCAGTCCGGGGGAAGGCGGCCCAGCAGCAACCCGCGCGGCCAGCCGGGTGCCGCCTCGCGGGCGGCGGCCAGGGCCTCCTCGCTGAAGCTGGACACCAGCGGCGGTGGGCATTCCGCCGGCCACAGGCCGAGCGATTCGGCCAGCGCCGCCAGGGCGGTGGCGCGCTCGGCCCCCCGGTCGGGCTTGATCTCCATGTTGGCGGCCAGGCCCAGGCTGCGGCACAACAGCAGCACCTCGGCCAGGGTGGGGATGACCTCGCCGCCGCCGGCATCCAGCGCCCGCAGTTGTTCGAGGGTGTGGCCGGCCACCGGCCCGCGCCCGCTGGTGCGCCGGTCCAGGGTGTCGTCGTGGAACACCACCGGCACCCGGTCGGCGCTCAGGCGGACGTCGAACTCCACCATCCGGCAACCCAGCGCGGCGGCGGCCTGGAACGATGCCAGCGTGTTCTCGGGGGCCAGCCCGGCGGCGCCGCGATGGCCGATGATGGGAGGCAGGATCATGGAGGGAATATAGGCCGCCGTCAGTCCTTTGGCAGCGGCTTGCAGGGATAATCGCGCACTCGGCCACGCAGGGACGCGCACAGGCTGGCGGAAAGTTCCTTGTAGCGGTCACGGGAGATCGCATTCGGAAAGGCGCGCGCCCGAGGGTCGCCGACGATCCGCCGGAACTCGCGGTACAAGGGGGTGGCGAGGACGTCGCCGCGATCCCAGAACGCCCGGCTGGCGGAGAGCAACCAGCGCGGGGGAGAGCCCGTCGGCTCATCGCGTGCGAGCGCCGTGTAGGCCGCCATTTCAGGACCCGCCATCAGGTGTTGGAAGGCCTTGGCATCCTTGAGGCAGGTTTCGGTCCGGCAGGCGGCCCGGCTGACGACCAGCGCATCGGCATAGAGGATCGGCGCGGTGCAGCGCCCCCAGCTCACCGGTGCGGCCGTCAACTCCTTGCCCGGCATCCCGAGGTCGCGCGCGTTCTCGGTGAATCCCATCACAGCCTTCGCGCCTCCCTTCAGGGCCGTGGAGAAACCTTCCTTGGTGCACCGCCCGCCGGGCGTCGATGGCGGACAGGCGGAAATCAGCTTCGCCAGGCGGTCCAACTGCCCCGGATCGGGCGGCCCGGCGGACAAGGAGGCCTGGCAGTCCTTGGACCGCGAGATGTCGGCCTTGATGAAGGACTGGAGCGGGAACCACCGGCCGCCGAAATCTCCCGCCGTGTCAGGCAGCTTGGCGATGTCGGCGGCCGCGATGGGCGCCGATGCAGGCGAATGCAGGACCTCGGTGCACAGCCAGGTTGGAACCGCCTGGACCTTGCCGCCGACAGTGACCGCCGCGCGCGCGACCGGGATCACGTCGGGCAGGCCGTCGGGCGGCACCACCAGTCCCTTGCCGGCCAGATGGCCGAGGAACAGGGTGTCGATCTCCATCACGTGATACTCGTCGGCCGCGAGCGTTTTCTCCAGCGTGGCGAAATCGTAGCGGTTGACGCGCGGGGTGTAGGAGACGTTCAGCAGGATCTCGGGATTGGCGGCCTGGAAGGTCGTCACGATGTGGCGGGACAGGGCCGCGAAGCCGCCGGAGCCCGACGGAATGTAGGAATACATCAACGCCGACAGGGAGCGGGTCTGCTGTCCATTGAGGATCAGCAATGCGTCGGGGCCGTCGGCGTCGACGGCCAGTCCACGCACGCCGACCCCTTCGCACGCAACCTCGCCGACCGGGGCGGGGACCATCGCGGCGTCGCCGGCCTTCACCACCACCTTCGCCGAGGCCCCCTCGATCCAGCAGGCCAGGTCGCGACCCGAGGTGTTCTCCAGCCGCAACTGTCCCGCCGCCGCCGTCCCGGTGGCCAGCAGGCCGGCGAGGATCAGGAGGTGCGCGGCAAGCGTCCTCATTGGGCCAGGCCCACGAAGATCTGGTCGACATTGTCCGCCGGCTTGCGGGCGCCGTCGAAGGGACGATGGGTCCGGGCCACCCATTCCTGCCAGACCTCCAGGCTCATGGCGCCTTCCGCCACCAGCGGTCCGTCCTGCATGTAGCTGCGGTAGTTTTTTTGCAGCATTTCAAGAACGTCCGGCGAGGTGAGGAACGGCTGGTAGGCCATCTCGAACCAAGTCGTCGCGGCGGCCAGGCCGGTGTTCCACACTTCCGCCGGGACGGCATGCCGAAGCGAGGAAAGGCATGTGTGCAACGTGGTGACCGGCGTTGGTTGCTTGCCCAATGCCTTGTGAAGTTGCGGGTCGAGCGAGGTCACCACCGCCAGCACCGCGCTCTGCAACCGGCGGCGATCGGGAGCCGTGGCGGCCGGTTTGAGGCCCAGGCGGTCGAAGGCGCCGGTGATCCGCTGCCTTTGGTCGGCATCCATGTGCATCAGCGTGGCCAGGATTTCCGCCGGGAACGTGCCCAAATCGGGCTTGGCCCCGTGATCCGTCATGGCGACCAGGGAACCCAGCAGGTTTACGGCGCAATCCGCGCCGTCGCCGTCGCCGAGAGCCGTCGCCAAATCGGCGTTCAGTTCCAGGGCCCACCACAGGCCAAGCGCGTTGAAGCCCGAGCGCACGCGGGCCAGGGCCAGGGAGTTCTGGTTGGGGGAATTGGCCAGGCGGGCGACCTCCACGCCGGCGTTGAACAGCGAAGAGGCCACTCGGTTGGCCTTGCCGAGCATCGCGCGCACCGCGCCCGCCATCAGGTAAATGTTGGTGCGTTCCAGCGAGCCGCGCTCCAGTCCAAGGGCGTCGGATGCCGCCGACATGGCGTCGACCACGCGCAGGGCGGTCAGGAGTTGCTGCGGCTCAAGATCGGATACCGGCCAGCCCCACACTTTCATCGCCATCCGCATGGCTTCAAGGGCATCGCTACCCGGGTCCTTGCCACCCTCCACGAGTTCCAGCGCGATCATCAGCGGCTGCAACGACTTGTAGATCCGCTTCCAGGCCTCGGGCTTGTCGATGCGGAACCGGACCGGCAGAGAGGACAGGCTGGCCAGCATGTTCGTCACCGCCTGGTCGAGGGCCCGCCGGCCGGATTCGGTGACAGAGTTGCCAAGCTCCACGATATTGCGGATGGATTCGTGGTAGAGGACGATGCGCTCGGGCAGCGTGTCGTCGGGATTGTTGGTGCGGGTGGACAGCAGGATGGCCAGGGCATTGACGGTCGCGGACCAGCCGGAATCGCGGCGGGCCTGAGCCTTCATCAGGCCCAGCAGCGACGGAACCGCCCCGGTGATGAAGGCGGTGGTCTGCGGCGAGCGGGCGGGCAGTTGGCGGCTCAACGAGATCACCATGTCGGTGACGTTCTCGGGCGTCTCGCCCCGGCGCAGCAGTTCCACGATCGCCGGGCGCAGGCGCTGGATCAGGAAGGTTCGCAGCATGGGCTCGCCGGTGAAGGCCGACATTTCCATGTTCAACTGTTGGGCAGCCGCCTCGGCGTTCTCGGGCACGAGCGCGTCGCTGAACAGCCCGTCGTCGCCGCCGGCCTCGCGGATGTCGCGGATGGTCTGGCGAACCACCTCCTTCATCAGGTCAAGGTCGATGTCGCTCTCGATGCCGGTGATCTGCTGGGCCTGAAGCCAAATGGTGCGCAGGAAGTCGTCGTCCCCGATCTCCAGGGAGCTCTTGCCCGCGTCCCGCCGCAGGCCGAGGATGGGCGCGGACCGCTCGATGGGCTTGCTGGCTTCGCCCTCGCGGGCCTCCACCTTGGTTTCCAAGGACGGGCCGGTTTCGGATGGTGTCTTGTCGACCATTGCACTCTCGATTTCAGACGGTCAGGGCTGGCGGATCGTGGCGGTCCATCCGTCGGAGAAGGCGGGCAGGGAGCGCCAGGTGGAACGCAGCCTGAGCTGCAGCAAAAGCACGGTGACCCGCAGCAACAGGGCTTGATTGGCGGGCGCAAGCTTGGCCAGGGTGCTCTCGGTGCTGCGCAACAGGCCGGCGAGGTCGCGCATTGACAGCGCGGCATTGGCGCCGCGCTGGCGCCACACCAGGCGGCGCACCTGCTCGGGAAGTGCGGCGTGGCCGTTCAGATCGCACAGGTGAACGAAATCATCCTCGGTCGGGCCGGTCAGGTCGACACCGCGGTCGGACAGGTATTTCTCGGCCATCAGCCGGCAGATGCGTTCACGGCTGGAGCCGTCCAGGTCAAGGAACTGGCTGGCCGCCATGCGGGCCAGGGCGCCGCTGTAGTGGGGCCAGCCGCCGTCGTCGGTGGCCAAGGCGCCGTTCCCTTGAAGAACCGCGTTGAAGACGTCCGCATCGACATGGGGGCTCATGTTGCCCCACAGGATGGCGTGGAAGGTGGAGCGAAGGTCGGGCAACTGCGGGACCAGGGGATTGAAGGCCTTGGCGAACAGCTGGTGCTTAACCGTCGGCAGGATCACCAGGACGCCCGGCGCGGCCAGCCCACGACGGACCAGGGTCAGGAAGCGCTGGGCGGCGACCGGGTCACAGCGGTCGACCTCGTCCAGCATCACCACGATTCCCCGGCCCCTGCCATGGGCCATGACGATCCGTGCCAACCGGCGCAGGGTGTTGTGCCAGAAGACGTCCGGCGGGGGGGCCACGTCGAACTGGGCTTCGGACTGCACCGCGCCGGCCTTGGAAATGATCTTCAAGGTCTTGGGCAGCAGCGCCCCCTGCAGCACCAGCGCCGGCACGGCCAGCCAGCCCCACGGGGCCAGAACCCGCCACTCCGACGCGATGGCCCGGAACAGCGCGGTCTCCGGCAAGGGGTCACGCTGGTGCTCCCAGGCATTGAAATAGACAGTGGCAATGCCGGCGGCGTCCAGCCTACGCTTCAGCGCCATCAGGATGGTGGTCTTGCCGCCGCCCCAGTCGGCGTTGATGTTCACCACCTCCGGTGATTGGTAACTAATGCGCGATTCGCACAGCTGCTGCAGGTGTCCGACCAGCCGCTCCTGCGACGGCAGCGGGTCGAAGTCGCGCGATCGCCCGTCGCGGAGGCCGAAGGTGCGCCAGTGGACGGCCAGCAGATGCAGCAGGCGGGGAAACAGATAGGTGAGGAGGACCGCCATCGCGGTGCTGGCGGCACCCAGCGGCCACTGACCGGTGCTCCACCCCCGCCAGGCCCATTCCACCGCCAGGCTCAGCAGTCCCAGCCAGAGGGCGGCCGCCCCCGGCCAGATGAACCAGACGGGAAAGGCGAACGCCGCAATAAGTCCTGCGGCCAAGACCGCCAAAGTCAGCGGATAGCCGGCGGTGAGCGACAACAGCGGACCGTCGCCCAGGAGCAGATTGGTCGGTTCGATCATCCGCGCGAGGTCGGCACGGCCCCAGTGATACAGCAGGGCGAACAAGAGAAAGGCAAACCAAATGAAGAATGCGGCCCCACGGCCCGGTCCGCGATGGTCGCGATCGTGCTCCACTTGCCCCTCCCCGGCCTGAAACTCTTATCTGCAATTCTCCTTCGGCGTGTGTGTTTCGTCAAGAGTGCAAAAAAACGGGCCGCCCATGGGCGGCCCGTTCCATCTTCGGAAGTGATCGTGAGGCTTACGCCTCGGCGTCGGCCTTCTTCTCGCGCTTCTTGTCCTTGCGCTCGGCCTCGATCTCGGCGGTCATGTCCTCGCCGGTCTCCTGGTTCACGCATTTCATGGACAGCTTGACCTTGCCGCGGTCGTCGAAGCCCAGGACCTTGACCTTGACCGACTGGCCAACGGTCAGCACGTCCGAGGTCTTGCCCACGCGCTCGCGGCTGATCTCGGAGATGTGGACCAGGCCGTCGCGCGAGCCCAGGAAGTTCACGAAGGCGCCGAAATCGACCACCTTCACGACCTTGCCGGTGTAGATCACGCCGATCTCCGGCTCGGCGACGATGCCGCGGATCCAGTCGATGGCGCGCTGGGCGGCCTCGGAATCGGTCGAGGCGACCTTGATGGTGCCGTCGTCCTCGATGTCGATCTTGGCGCCGGTGGTCTCGCAGATCTCGCGGATCACCTTGCCGCCGGTGCCGATCACTTCGCGGATCTTGTCCTTCGGAATGTTGAAGGTGGTGATGCGCGGAGCGTTGCCCGACACCTCGGAGCGCGCCGAGGACAGGCCCTTGGCCATCTCGCCCAGGATGTGGATGCGGCCGTCCTTGGCCTGGCCCAGGGCGATCTTCATGATCTCCTCGGTGATCGAGGTGATCTTGATGTCCATCTGCAGGGCGGTGACGCCGTTCTGGGTGCCCGCCACCTTGAAGTCCATGTCGCCGAGGTGGTCCTCGTCGCCCAGGATGTCGGTCAGCACGGCGAACTTGTCGCCTTCCTTGATCAGGCCCATGGCGATGCCCGCCACCGGGTTGGGCATGGGCACGCCGGCGTCCATCAGGGCCAGCGACGAGCCGCAGACGGTCGCCATGGAGGACGAGCCGTTGGACTCGGTGATCTCGGAGACCACGCGCATGGTGTAGGGGAAGGCGTCCTTGGCCGGCAGGCAGGGATGAATCGCCCGCCAGGCCAGCTTGCCGTGGCCGATCTCGCGGCGGCCCGGCGAACCCATGCGGCCGGCTTCACCCACCGAATAGGGGGGGAAGTTGTAGTGCAGCATGAAGTTCTCGCGATACTCGCCTTCCAGGGCGTCGATGATCTGCTCGTCCTGGCCGGTGCCCAGGGTGGCGACCACCAGGGCCTGGGTCTCGCCACGGGTGAACAGGGCCGAGCCGTGGGCACGCGGCAGCACGCCGACCTCGACCTCGATGGGGCGCACCGTCTTGGTGTCGCGGCCGTCGATGCGGATGCCGGTGTTGAGGATGTTGCCGCGCACCACGTCGGCTTCCAGGTGCTTCAGGATGCCCGGGGCCACCGCGATCTCGGCGTCGACGGACAGCAGCTCCATCGCCTTCTGCTTGACGGCGCCGACGGCGGCGTAGCGGTCCTGCTTCTTGACGATCTTGTAGGCCTCGGCCAGCTCGGCGACGATGCCGGCGTCCTCGAACTTCTTGGTCACCACCGCGACCTCGGCCGGCGGCGCGGCGATGTCCCAGGGCTCCTTGGCGCACTGCTCGGCCAGCTCGATGATGGCGTTGATGACCGCCTGGAATTCCTTGTGGCCGTACATCACGGCGCCCAGCATGACCTCCTCCGACAGCTCCTTGGCCTCGGATTCGACCATCAGCACGCCCTCGGTGGTGCCGGCGACCACCAGGTCCAGCGCGCTCTTGGGCAGCTGGTCACGGGTGGGGTTCAGCACGTACTGGCCGTCGACATAGGCGACGCGGGCGGCGCCCACGGGGCCCATGAACGGCACGCCCGAGATGGTCAGCGCCGCCGAGGCGCCCACCATGGCGACGATGTCGGGATCGTTCTCCAGGTCGTGCGACAGCACGGTGCAGATGACCTGGGTCTCGTTGCGGAAGCCGTCCGCGAACAGCGGGCGGATGGGACGGTCGATCAGGCGGGAGACCAGGGTCTCCTTCTCGGTCGGACGACCCTCGCGCTTGAAGAAGCCGCCCGGGATCTTGCCGGCGGCGAAGGCCTTCTCCTGGTAGTGGACCGTCAGCGGGAAGAAGTCGACGCCGGGCTTCGGGGCCTTCAGCGCGACGACGGTGCACAGCACGCTGGTATCGCCATAGGTGGCAAGGACGGCGCCATCGGCTTGGCGGGCGATCTTGCCGGTCTCCAGGACCAGCTTGCGGCCGCCCCACATCAGTTCCTTGCGATAGGTCTTGAACATGGACATTGGGTCTTTTCCTTTCCTGCGGACCTCCGCCGGATTGCGGCCGGTCCGGGCGTACAAACGCGGCCGCCCGCGCAGGGGCCATCCCCTACGCGGGTCCCGCGCCCCCCATGGGGCGCGTGCCGCAAATCAACTCGACGTGACGCCCTGCCGTCGACAGACCGTACACCGAGCCGGAACTACTTGCGCAGGCCGAGGCGCCCGATCAGGCTCTCGTACCGCGACACATCCTTGGCCTTCAGGTAGTCCAGCATGCGCCGACGCTGGCCGACCATGATCAGCAGGCCGCGACGCGAGTGGAAATCCTTCTTGTGCTCTTTCATGTGCTCGGTCAGGTTGCGGATGCGCTCCGACAGAATGGCGACCTGCACTTCCGGCGAACCGGTGTCGCCCTCGTGGGTGGCATATTCCTTGACGAGCTCGAGCTTGCGCTCAGGCGTGATCGACATCGTGTTTCTCCGTCTCTTGGCGGTTCAGGTTCATCACGCGCACGGGGCGGATATCGCCGCCATCGATGCGCGCCAGCGCCACCAGCCGGTTGCCGTCCATGGCCCGGACCACCTGGTCCTGGGCGAACGGGGGCATCGGTCCGCGGGAAACCATTCGCGATAGCGACAAGGCTTGTCCGCTGTGGAGGCGCCGGGCCTCCGCTTCCGTCAGGGCCAGGGCCGGGATGTCGTCCAGCGCGGTCTCGACGGGAAGCAGGAAGGTCCAAGGGGCCGGACTATGCCCCAGCTCCTGCAATTTATCCAGGGAAATCGCGTTGCTTTCCGTGAACGGGCCGCAGGCGGTGCGGCGAAGCGCGGCGATGGTGCCGAGGGTGCCCAGCGCGCGGGCCAGGTCGCGGGCCAGCGAGCGGATATAGGTGCCCTTGCCGCACACCGTCTCGATGTCGGCGTGGTCGCGGTCGGGCATGCCCAGCAGGCGGTGGGCGAAGACGTGAACCCGGCGCGGTTCCAGGGTGACCGCCTCGCCGGCGCGGGCGAGGTCGTAGGCGCGCTCACCGGCCACCTTGATGGCCGAAAAGGCGGGCGGCACTTGGTCGATGTCGCCGGTGAAGGCGGGCAGCGCCGCCTCGATCTCGGCCGGCGTCGGGCGCTTGTCGCAGGTCGCCGTCACGACGCCTTCCAGGTCGTCGGTGCTGCGCTCCTCGCCGAAGCGCACCCGCCAGCGATAGGTCTTGGTGCCGTCCATGACGTACTGGACGGTCTTGGTCGCCTCGCCCAGCGCGACCGGCAGGACGCCGGTGGCCAGCGGGTCGAGCGTGCCGCCATGGCCGACCTTGGCGGCGCCCAGGATGCGCCGGACGGCGGCCACCACCTGGGTCGAGCCGATCCCGGCCGGCTTGTCGACGGCGATCCAGCCGTCGATGGGCGTGCCCTTGCGCTTACGGGCCATAGGCGGACTGGCTGTTCAAATCGGCGTCACTCGCCGTCGTCACGGCCTTCGGGCGCGTCGGCGTCGGCCCAGCCCTCGTCGGCGTCGGAATGGGGATCGAGGTCGCGGCGCACCTCGGGGCTGCGCAGCAGGCGGTCGATGCGGCTGGCCTCGTCGAAGCTGGTGTCGGCCTCGAACCACAGGTCGGGGACGGTGCGCAGCTCGACAGCGCGGGCGATCTCGTGCCGCAGGTAGGCCTTGGCGCGCTTGAGGCCGGCCAGGATCGAGCCGACCTCGCCGCCGCCCAGCGGCACCACGAACACGGTGGCGGCGCGCAGGTCGGGGCTGACGCGGACCTCGGTGACGGTGATGGCGCGGCCCTGCAGGTCGGGGTCGCGGAAGTCACCCCGCTCGATGACGGCGGCCACCGCGTGGCGCAGTTCCTCGCCGACGCGCAACTGGCGCTGCGACGGCGGCTTGTGGCCCCTGGACATGGCAGTTCCTCCGAAAAAGGAAGGACGGGCCGCCCCCTTACAGGGTGGCGGCCACCTCCTCGATCTCGAAGCACTCGATCACGTCGCCCTGGCGGATGTCGTCGTAGTTGGCGAACGACATGCCACACTCGTAGCCCTCGCGCACTTCCTTGACGTCGTCCTTGAAGCGCTTGAGCTGCGACAGCTCGCCCTGGTGGATGACCACGTTGTCGCGCAGCAGGCGGACGCCGGCGCCGCGCTTGACGATGCCCTCGGTGATCATGCAGCCCGCAACCTTGCCGACCTTGGTGATGTTGAACACCTCGCGGATGGCGGCGTAGCCGATCAGATGCTCCTTGAGGGTCGGGGCCAGCATGCCCGACAGCATCTTCTTCAGGTCGTCTGTGACGTCGTAGATGATCGAGTAGTAGCGGATGTCGACGCCGTCGCGCCGGGCCATGTCGCGGGCCTGGGGATTGGCGCGGACGTTGAAGCCGATGATGATGCCGCCCGAGGCCTTGGCCAGGGTGACGTCGGATTCGTTGACTGCGCCCACCGCCGAATGCAGCACGCGGACCTTGACGTCCTCGTTGCCGATCTTCTCGACGGTGCCGATGATCGCCTCGATCGAGCCCTGCACGTCGCCCTTGATGACGATGGGCAGTTCCTTGGCCTCGCCGGCCTTGATGGCGCTGAACATCTGCTCCAGCGTTCCGCGCTGGGCCGCCTTGGCCTTTGCTTCGCGGTCCTTGCGCTGGCGGTAGCCGGCGATCTCGCGGGCGCGGGCCTCGTCCTCGACGGCGATGAAGTCGTCGCCCGCGGCGGGCACGCCGTCCAGGCCCAGCACCTCCACCGGGGAGGACGGGCCGGCTTCCTCGACGCGGTTGCCGTGGTCGTCGATCAGGGCGCGGACCTTGCCCCACTCGGCGCCTGCCACGAACACGTCGCCGACCCTCAGCGTGCCCTTCTGGACCAGCACGGTGGCGACGGGGCCGCGGCCCTTCTCCATCTTGGCCTCGACCACCACGCCTGCGGCGGCGCGGCCGGGATTGGCCTTGAGGTCCAGGATCTCGGCCTGCAGCAGGATGGCTTCCTCGAGCTTGTCGAGGTTCATGCGCTTCTTGGCCGACACCTCGACGGCCAGGATGTCGCCGCCCAGGTCCTCGGTGACCAGTTCGTGCTGCAGCAGCTCCTGGCGGACCTTGTTGGGATTGGCGTCGGGCTTGTCGATCTTGTTGATGGCCACGATGATCGGCACGCCGGCTGCCTTGGCGTGGCGGATGGCCTCGACGGTCTGCGGCATGATGCCGTCGTCGGCGGCCACCACCAGCACCACGATGTCGGTCACCTTGGCGCCGCGGGCGCGCATGGCGGTGAAGGCCTCGTGGCCGGGGGTGTCGATGAAGGTGATCTTGCCGCCCGAGGCCATGGTGACCTGATAGGCGCCGATATGCTGGGTGATGCCGCCGGCCTCGCCGGAGACCACGTCGGTCTCGCGCAGCGCGTCCAGGAGCGAGGTCTTGCCGTGGTCGACATGGCCCATGATGGTGACCACCGGCGGCCGCGAGCGCAGTTCGGACTCGGTGTCTTCGCCGCCCTCCAGGCCGACCAGCACGTCGGCCTCGGACACGCGCTTGGCGTTGTGGCCGAATTCGGCCACCACCAGCTCGGCGGTGTCGGCGTCGACGGAATGGTTGATGGTCGCCATGACGCCCATGCGCATCAGGCACTTGATCACGTCGCCGCCGCGCTCGGCCATGCGGTTGGCCAGCTCCTGGACGGTGATCGATTCGGGGATGATGACCTCGCGGATGACCTTCTCCGATCCCTTCTGCAGGTGCTTCTGGCGCTCGCGCTCACGGGCGCGGCGCATGGCGGCCAGCGAGCGGCCGCGCTCGCCGCGGTCGTCGTCGGTCAGCGCGTCGGTGATGGTGAGCTTGCCGGTGCGGCGGCGGGGCTCGGAGCGCTTGACGGGAGCCGGCTTGTGGGCGGCGGCCTTCTTGCGGGCGCGCTCCTCCTCCTCCTCGTCCTCCTCGGCGACGG
>JBFMHS010000265.1:0-4828 GCA_040751765.1 Pseudomonadota bacterium
CCGGCGAATTGTTGGGCATCCACGCGCTGATGCTCGATCCCTGGGCCCAGTGGGTGCTGGCGACGCCGGTGCAGTTCTGGATCGGCTGGCGCTTCTACGACGGCGCCTGGAAGTCGCTGCGCGGCGCCGGGCACCTGTATTTCGAGGCGGCGGCGGTGGTCATCACCCTGGTCCTGCTGGGCAAGATGATGGAGCACCGCGCCAAGCGTTCGGCCGCCGGCGCCATCCGCGCCCTGATGAAGCTCCGCCCAGACACCGCCCGCGTCGAGCGGGACGGCCGCCTGGTGGAGATCCCGGCCGAGGCGGTGGCGGTGGGCGACGTGGTGGTGGTGCGCCCCGGCGAGCGGCTGCCGGTCGACGGCACCGTGGTCGAGGGCGACAGCCAGGCCGACGAATCGCTGATCACTGGTGAAAGCCTGCCGGTGGCCAAGGCGGTGGGAGACGGGGTGGTGGCCGGTTCGGTCAACGGCGACGGACTGCTCCGGGTGCGCGCCGCCCGGGTGGGCGCCGAAAGCACCATCAGCCGCATCATCCGCATGGTCCAAGGGGCGCAGGCCTCCAAGGCACCGGTGCAAAAGCTGGTCGATCGCATCTCGGCGGTGTTCGTGCCGGCGGTCATCGCCATCGCCGTCGTGACCTTCCTGGGCTGGTGGCTGGTGGCCGGCGACGCCGAGGCTGCCTTCGTCGCCGCCGTCTCGGTGCTGGTCATCGCCTGCCCCTGCGCGTTGGGTCTGGCGACCCCCACCGGCATCATGGTGGGCACCGGCGTCGCCGCGCGCCACGGCATCCTGATCAAGGACGCGGAGGCGCTGGAGCGCGCCCACCACGCCAACGTGGTGGTGTTCGACAAGACCGGCACCCTGACCGAAGGCCATCCGGCGGTGGTTGCGGTGGAGGGCGACCCTGGCCTGCTGCTGCTGGCCGCGTCGGCCCAGCAGGGCAGCGAGCATCCGCTGGGCAAGGCGGTCCTGGCCAAGGCGGCCGGGGATGGACTGGTCCTTCACCCCGTGTCGGAGTTCAAGAGCCTGACCGGGCGCGGCCTGACAGCGACCATCGACGGACGGGCGCTGACCATCGGTTCGCCCCGCCTGATGGCTGAACGCGGGGTGGAAGTGGCCACGCTGGCCGCCCGGGCAGAGGCCGAGGAAGCCCGGGGCCGCACCGTCATGTGGATCGCCGAGGGGGGGCGCGCGCTCGGCTTCATCGCCGTCGCCGACCCCGTGAAGCCGTCCGCCGTCGAGGCGGTGGCGCGCCTCAAGGCCATGGGCATCGAGACCGTGATGCTGACCGGCGACAACCGCCGTGCCGCCCAGGCGGTGGCCGAGGCGGTCGGGGTCGACCGGGTGTTGGCCGAGGTGCTGCCAGAGGACAAGGCCGCCGAGGTGGCGCGGCTGAAGGGCGAGGGCCGGGTGGTCGCCATGGTCGGCGACGGCATCAACGACGCTCCGGCACTGGCCGCCGCCGATATCGGCATCGCCATGGGCACCGGCACCGACGTGGCCATGCAGGCGGCGGGCGTCACCCTGGTCAAGGGCGACCCGGCGCTGCTGCCGCCGGCGCTGTCGGTGTCGCGCGCCACCTACGCCAAGATCCGCCAGAACCTGTTCTGGGCCTTCTTCTACAACGTGGTGGCCCTGCCGGCCGCCGCGCTGGGCCTGCTGACCCCGGTGGTGGCGGGCGCCGCCATGGCGTTCTCCAGTGTCTCGGTGGTGTCGAACTCGCTGCTGCTGCGGCGGTGGAGGATGAAATGAACATCGGCGAGGCGGCCCGGCGCTCGGGTGTCGCGGCCAAGACCATCCGCTACTACGAGGGCATTGGCCTGATCCCCGCCGCCGGGCGCACCGCCTCGGGCTATCGCGACTACACACTGCGCGATGTCGAGACGCTGAAATTCATCCAGCACGCGCGGTCGCTCGGTTTCTCGGTCAAGGACGTGGGCGAGCTGTTGCAACTGTGGCGGGATCGCGAGCGGGCCAGCGCCGAGGTCAAGCGCATCGCCGCCGGGCACGTGGCGGCGGTGGAGCGCAAGATCGAAGAACTCCAGGCGATCCGGTCGACCTTGCTGTCGCTGATGCACCGCTGCCACGGCGACGACCGACCGGATTGCCCGATCCTGGATGAACTGGCGGGGTAGCGGCAGGCGCCGGGGCGCTCTATTTGCCTTGGCTGGCGTTGGCCCGCGACGGCTCGCCGACCGGGATCATCAGGTGGGCATACGGAGTGCCGTTCCACATGACATAGGGTACGCGGGTGTCCGTTGCCTGGACGGGATAGCCCTCAAGAATGCCGGGGGCGTTGAAGATCATCACATGGGGGCCGGTTTCGACCCATTTGTCGCCGGCGGTGGGCGCGCTGGCGAAGGGATCGGTGTTGCTGGCGTCTGAACCGCCCTGGAGCATGTAGCCGAAGCCGACCTTTCCCTGCGGCGGGGTGCTCCGCGACATCCACGCCTGTGCCCAGGCGACTGCGTTCTGGTCGAGGCACATCGGGTCGTTGCCGGGAGTGGTGGGATTGTCGGGCAGGCAGGTGAAATTGCCGGCGCCCTTGCGCAGGGTCGTCATCCGCCCCTTGTCGTCGATGGCGGCGACCGTGGCCTTTTCGGCCACCGCGCGGGGAGCCGCCGACATGGCGTTGGCGATCAGCCGCTGCTCGTTTCCAGGTGGAGTCTGGCCGCCCTGCTGGGCTCCGGCCGGCGCGGCCGTGGCGACGAGCGCGGCAAGCACGGCGAGGGTCGTCGTTGCGGATTGCATGATGTCCTCCTCTGGGCGATCGGATGCGCCGAACCGGCGTCACTAGCGTTTGCCCTGAGAACAGCTCGCAGCTATAACCCGGGTTCGTGCTACTCCCAAAGGAGGATAGGTGGCCCGCCGCGAGATCAGGCGCATGCTGACGACTCCCCGCAAGCGGCTTAGGGACCATCCCTGGGCGCTGCCCGGGCTGATGGCCGGCGTGCTGCTGCTGGGCTTGGGCTTCGGCCTGGCCGTCGGGCTGCTGGCCGGCCGCGACGAGCCGGGCCCGAGCCTGGAGGAACTGGTCGACCGCCCGCCGCGTCGCGACGAGGCGCCGGCGCCGGTGGCCGAGGAGGCCTTCCGCCCGCTGGTGCCGGTGCCCCAGGCCCGCCCCGGCGGGCCGTCGGATGATGGCGTCTATCGCGGCGACGAGGAAGCCGCCGCCACCGTGCAGCAGGCGGCGGTGCCGCTGCTGCTGCCCCAGCATTCCGTGGAGCCGGTCCCGCCGGGTGGTCCGGCCTGGAAGCGCCACGCCGTGGCGGCGCCGCGCACGGCAGGGCTGCCGATGATCGCGGTGGTCATCGACGACATGGGCATCGACCGCAGGCGTAGCGAGCGCACCGCCGCGCTGCGGGCGCCCCTGACCCTCGCCTGGCTGCCCTATGCCGAGGACCTGCCGCGCCAGACCGAGGCCGCGCGCAAGCGGGGCCACGAACTGCTGGTTCACATGCCCATGGAGCCGCTGGGCGAGAGTTACGATCCCGGCCCCGACGTGCTGGAGGTCGGGCTGGGTCCCGACGAGATCCGCCGCCGTGTCGCCCTGGGGCTCAGCCGCTTCGAGGGATTCGTCGGCGTCAACAACCACATGGGCAGCCGCTTCACCGGCGACGCCGCCGGCATGCGGGTGGTGATGGAGGAGATGCGCCGGCGCGGCCTGCTGTTCCTTGACTCGGTGACCACCGAGAAGAGCGTCGCCCCCGATCTGGCCCGCCGCTACATGGTGCCCTTTGCCGCCCGCCAGGTGTTCCTGGACAACGACCAGTCGGTGGCGGCGGTGCGCGCTCAGTTGGCGAAGCTGGAGGCCCACGCCCGCAAGCACGGTGCCGCCATCGCCATCGGCCATCCCCACGACGCCACCATCGAAGCCCTGGCCGGCTGGCTGCCGACCCTGGAGGCGCGCGGCTTCGTCCTGGTGCCGCTGACGGCCGTCGTCAAGGCCAGATGGGCGCAGGGGTGATCGCGCCCTTGACCTTCCACTCGCTGGAAGGTTCAAACTGCGGCAAACGTCGATTAATGGAGGAACCCATGTCCCAGTCCTACCGCGTCACCGGCATGACCTGCGGCGGCTGCGCCAACGCCGTCAAGAGCGCCATCATGACCGAGGCCCCCGGCGCCAAGGTCGAGGTCGATCTCGGCTCGGCCACCGTCACCGTCGACGGCGCCGAGGAGGCCCAGGTCAGGAAGGCGGTGGACGACGCTGGCTTCACCTTCTTCGGCGCGGCGTAGTCCGCCGTTTCATCCCGGTCACTCCGCCGCCACGAAGAACCGCTCCACCGCCGCCCAGGCGCGGGTGCTGGCGGCGGCGTGGTCGGGGAAGTCGCGCATGGGCGAATACAGCGAGCTGGCGGCATAGGGGCCGACCTCCTCGACCTCGCCGATGGTGAAGACGATCTCGCCGCGCGGCATCTCGATGCGCTGCTTGGTGCCGGCGGACGCGCCGGCAAGCTGGCCTTCGGCCGGCAGCAGCAGGAAGTTCATGAACCACGGCGTCACCAGGATGCCGGCCAGCCAGCCTTCCCAGCGGCGGAACCCCACCGCCTCCACCTTCAGGGCCGGGTTGTAAAGCCCGAGATCCTTCATGCGCTCCTCGCCGATTCGGGTGAAGACGGCGGCCAGATGCCCGATGCGGGCGGTGTCGGCGGGGGAAAGGTGTGGGCTCATGACGGCTCCGGGTAGAGGGAAGGGGCCGGGAGTGTAGCAAGCCTCCCACCCCCGGCGCGAGGGGCACGAAAACGGGGTAGGGGACCGTTGCATCGGCAACATGATCCGGGGTATCCCTGTGCCCGCGCGGGCGCGCACCAAGAAGAAGGAGAGAGGGG
>JBFMHS010000266.1:0-5147 GCA_040751765.1 Pseudomonadota bacterium
CACGTGCTGTGCACCGCCTCGGTGGAGGAGAAGGTGCCGCCCTTCCTGCGCAACACCGGCAAGGGGTGGGTGACCGCCGAATACGGCATGCTGCCGCGCTCGACCCACACCCGCACCGACCGCGAGGCGGCCAAGGGCAAGCAGTCTGGCCGCACCCAGGAGATCCAGCGCCTGATCGGGCGGTCGTTGCGGGCCGTTACCGATCTCGCCGCCATGGGCGAGCGCCAAGTCAAGGTGGACTGCGACGTGTTGCAGGCCGACGGCGGCACGCGGACCGCCTCCATCACCGGCGCCTATGTCGCCCTGCATCTGGCCTTCCAACGCCTGGTCGACCAGGGCCTGCTGCCGGCGGTGCCGTTGGTGGACCAGGTCGCCGCCGTGTCCTGCGGCATCTTCGACGGCCAGCCGGTGCTCGACCTGGAATATGTGGAGGATTCCTCCGCCCAGGCCGACGCCAATTTCGTGCTGACCGGCGCCGGCGGCATCGTCGAGATCCAGGGCACCGCCGAGGAGCGCCCATTCTCGCGCGACCAGTTCGCGGTGCTGATGGGCCTGGCGGAAAAGGGCGTCGGCGAACTGGTGGCCCTGCAAAAGAAGGCGCTGGGAAT
This sequence comes from Pseudomonadota bacterium, assembly GCA_040751765.1. Taxonomy (GTDB): domain Bacteria; phylum Pseudomonadota; class Alphaproteobacteria; order Rhodospirillales; family Magnetospirillaceae; genus CALABS01. The sequence goes on from JBFMHS010000266.1 coordinate 609, forward strand.
CGCATGACCCGGGAATTCAAGGGCGGCAAGCTGGTCATAGCCAGCCACAATGCCGGCAAGGTGCGCGAGATCGGCGAGCTGCTGGCGCCCCATGGCGCCGCGGTGGTGTCCGCCGGCGCCCTGGGATTGGACGAGCCCGAGGAGACCGGCTCGACGTTCGTTGCTAATGCGGAACTGAAGGCGCGGGCGGCCGCCATTGCCTCGGGCCTGCCGGCCCTGGCCGACGATTCCGGGCTGGCGGTGGATGCGCTGGGCGGCGACCCGGGCATCTATTCGGCGCGCTGGGCGGGCCCGTCCAAGGACTTCGGCGCCGCCATGGCGCTGGTGCACGACAAAATGGGCGCCAGCGCCGACCGCCGTGCCCGCTTCGTCTGCGCCCTGGCCCTGGCCTGGCCCGATGGCCATTGCGAGACCTTCGAGGGCGTGGTCGAGGGCGAGATCGTGTGGCCGCCGCGTGGCACCCGCGGTTTCGGCTACGATCCCTTCTTCCAGCCGCTGGGCCACGCCGAGACCTTCGGCGAGATGGACCCCGCCGCCAAGCACGCCATCAGCCACCGCGCCGACGCCTTCCGCAAGCTGGTGGCGGCGTGTTTCGAATGATTTCCTGACCACCAAGACACCAAGACGCCCCGGTGCCGACTTTGTGGCACCGTCGGCGGGCCAAGGCGGCTATCTTGGTGCCTTGGCGTCTTGGTGGTGATCCAATTCATGCGCGATCCCGGTTTCGGCATCTACATCCACTGGCCCTTCTGCCTGTCGAAGTGCCCCTATTGCGACTTCAACAGCCACGTGGCCGGCCATATCGACCAGTCATCGTGGCGCGCGGCGCTGCTGGACGAGCTGGCGTGGTTCGCCGGCATCGCGCCGGGCCGCGAGGTGACCAGCATCTTCTTCGGCGGCGGCACCCCCAGCCTGATGGCCCCCGCCACCGCCGGCGCCCTGATCGAGCGCATCGGCGCCCTGTGGCCGGTGGCCGGAGACGTGGAGATCACGCTCGAGGCCAATCCCACCAGCGTCGAGGCCGGCCGCTTCAAGGCCTTCCGCGCCGCCGGGGTCAACCGGCTGTCGCTGGGCGTGCAGGCGCTGGACGACGCCGCGCTGAAATTCCTCGGCCGCCGCCACGACTCCGCCGAGGCCCTGGCGGCGCTTCGTTTGGCGCGCGAAACATTTCCCCGGTTTTCCTTCGACCTCATCTATGCCCGCCCCGGCCAGAGCCTGGCGGCATGGCGGGCCGAGCTGGCGCGGGCGCTGGAGATGGCCGGCGACCATCTGTCGGTCTACCAGCTGACCATCGAGGAAGGCACCGCCTTCGCCCCCGCCCATGCGCGCGGCGACTTCGTGCTGCCCGACGAGGACACCGCGGCGGCCATGTTCGAAGCCACCCAGGTGCTGTGCGCCGAGGCCGGATTGCCGGCTTACGAGGTGTCCAACCACGCCCGCCCCGGCGGCGAATGCCGCCACAACCTGCTGTACTGGCGCGGCGGCGACTATGTCGGCATCGGCCCCGGTGCCCACGGCCGCCTGGGTGGCGAGGCCTTCCGCCAGCACCGGGCGCCGGCGGTGTGGATGGAGCGGGTCGAGCGCGACGGCCACGCCACCCAGGACCGCGAGCCCCTCGACCCGGCCACCCGCGCCGAGGAACTGGTGATGATGGGCCTGCGACTGGTCGACGGCATCGATGCCGAGACCTTCTCGGCCGTCGCGGGCCGCTCCCTGTGGCAGGTGGTCGATGCCGATGCCGTGGCACGGCTGGCCGAGGGCGGCTTCATCACGCGCTCGCCCGCAGGACTGCGGGCAACGGCCAGGGGCATGCTGGTCCTCAACGCGGTGACCGCCGGGTTGCTGGCCGGCTGAGTCCCATGGCCCACCCCGCGGCGCGACCGGCCATTACTCCGGGACGATCAGTTCCACGGTTTCAGGCGCCACCCTCAGCTCCACCGGCAGGCGGGCGACGATGTCGCCGTCGCCTTGCACCGGGGCGCCGCGCGGGCCCTGGATGATGATGGAATCGGCCGATATCACCTGGACCTCGGGCAGCTGGGTCAGCTTCCCCATGGGCAGGGCCAGGCCATAGCGGACGACGCCGGCGGCGCCGGTCCTGGGCAGGATGCAGACGTGCAGCTTGGGCTCGTCCAGCTTGGCGCCGGGAGCGGCCAGGAAGGGGCCGCCGTAGAAGCGGCCCTTGCAGGCCACCGCCATGCGGCCCTCGTAGGTGATGCCGTCGGCGCGGATCTTCAGCGCAGGGAAGTCGTAGCCGAAGGCCTGCTTCACGCTTTCCACCACATAGGCGAGCTTGCCGGTGCGGCGCTTGAGCGCGATGTTGACCCCCTCGACCACATGGGCGTCGAGGCCGGCGCCGGCCATCAGCACGAAATGGCGGCCGTTGGCGGTGCCCAGATGGACCTTGCGGGACGGACCCTCGGCGATGGTCCGCGCGATCTGGTCGGCGTCCTTGGGATCGAGGCCAATCTCGCAGGCCAGCACGTTGGCGGTGCCCAGCGGCACCACCGCCAGCTTGACGCCGCCGGGGCCGGCGACCAGGCCGTTGACCACCTCGTTGACGGTGCCGTCGCCGCCTGCGGCGACCACCACGTCGACATCCCCCGGCGCCGCCTCGCGGGCGAACTGCTCGGCGTCGCCGCGGCGGCGGGTCTCCAGCGCGGTGACCTCGCAGCCCAGGTCGCGCAGCCGCGCCAGCACCTCCTCCAACCGGCGTTTGCGGTTCCGCCCGGCGGCCGGGTTGTGGATGACCAGCACGCGGCGCCCCGGGGTCTTGGGGTGCGCGGCGGGGGTGGGGACGGGATGTGTCATCGCTCGGGCCAGCATGCAGGGTCGTATAACGAAAGTCGTGAAGAAAGGACCGTGAATTAATTGTTACGCCAATGCTTCACTTCGGTGAAATCTAGCACAGTTTCCTACAATGTATATGTACATCCGGCACGCCGAGATACTAAAAGGCGGCAATGCAACTCGCCGAGCTCCGCATGTGGACGCCCAGGACATGAACGCCGAATCCGAGGTCACGCGCCGCTACCGCGCCATCTGGATTTCCGACGTCCACCTCGGGACCAGGGGCTGCAAGGCCGAGTTCCTGCTGGATTTCCTCAAGAACACCGATTCCGACGACCTGTATCTGGTCGGCGACATCGTCGACGGCTGGCGCCTGAAGCGGTCGTGGTACTGGCCGCAGGCCCACAACGACGTGGTCCAGAAACTGTTGCGCAAGGCCCGCAAGGGCACCCGCGTCATCTTCGTCCCCGGCAACCATGACGAGTTCGCCCGCGAGTACCTGGAGCATTCCTTCGGCGACATCCAGGTGATGGATCACGCCGTCCACGAGACCGCCGACGGCAAGAAGCTTCTTGTCCTCCACGGTGACCGCTTCGACGGCGTGGTGAAATACGCCAAATGGCTGGCGCATCTGGGGGATTGGGCATACACGCTGGCGCTGACCCTGAACCACTGGTTCAACCTGGCGCGCCGCCGGCTGGGCTATCCCTACTGGTCGCTGTCGGCCTATCTCAAGCACAAGGTCAAGAACGCGGTCGCCTTCATCGCCGACTTCGAGGCCGCCATGGCCGAGGAGGCGCGCCGCGCCGGCGTCGACGGCGTGGTCTGCGGCCACATCCACCACGCCGAGACCCGCATGGTCGACGGCATCCTCTATTGCAACGACGGCGACTGGGTCGAGAGCTGCACGGCCCTGGTCGAGCATTTCGACGGCCGGATCGAGATCCTGCACTGGCTGGCCCAGGGAGAAGAAGCATGCGCATCCTGGTCGTCTCCGACGCCTGGTTCCCTCAGGTCAATGGTGTCGTCCGCACGCTCGACACGCTAAGGGGAGAGCTGGAGCGCGACGGCCATGAGGTGATCATGGTCACCCCGGAACGCTTCCACTCGCTGCCCTGCCCCACCTATCCGGAGATCCGGCTGGCGCTGAAGCCCGGGCGCAAGCTGGCGCGCCTGATCGAGGAGGCGCAGCCATGCGCCATCCACGTCGCCACCGAAGGGCCGCTGGGCTGGGCGGCGCGGCGCTATTGCCTGCGCCGCAAGGTGCCGTTCACCACCGCCTACCACACCAAGTTCCCCGAATACATCCAGGCCCGCTTCCGCCTGCCGTTGTCCATGTCCTACGCGGTGATGCGCCGCTTTCACGGCGCCTCGTCGCGGGTGATGGTGGCGACCCAGGGCATCGAGGACGAGCTGCGGGCGCGTGGCTTCACCAATATCGGCCGCTGGAGCAGGGGGGTGGACACCCGGCTGTTCCACCCGCGTCCCGAGATGAAGGGTGACGACGGGCCCTTCGCGGGGCTGCCGCGTCCGGTCTTCCTGTATGTCGGTCGGGTCGCCGTGGAAAAGAATGTCGAAGCCTTCCTGTCGCTGGACCTGCCCGGCACCAAAGCGGTGGTGGGCGATGGCCCGCTGCTCGAAGAGCTCAGGCGTCGCCACCCCGAAGCCGCCTTCGCCGGCGCCCGGTTCGGCGAAGACCTAGCCCGGCATTACGCCGCCGGGGACGTCTTCGTGTTCCCCAGCCGCACC
>JBFMHS010000267.1:0-3352 GCA_040751765.1 Pseudomonadota bacterium
GGGTGGGTGTCGGTGGCGGCGATGGAAGAAATCGGCCGCATGCTGGACATGGCCCCGATCCGGGTCCAGGAGGTGGCGACCTTCTACACCATGTACAACCTGAAGCCGGTCGGAAAATTCCACGTCAAGGAGTGCACCAACATCTGCTGCCTGCTGCGCGGGTCCGACGACGTCGCCGCCAGCGCCAAGCAGGCGCTGGGCGTCGAATGGGGCGAGACGACCGGCGACGGCCTGTTCACCCTGTCCGAGGTCGAGTGCCTGGGCGCCTGTACCAACGCGCCCATGATGCAGATCAACGACGACTACTACGAAGACCTCTCCCCGGAGAGCACCAAGGCCATCCTCGAGGCCCTGAAGCGTGGCGAGACCCCCAAGCCGGGTCCGCAGAACGGCCGCCAGTTCTCGGCTCCCGAGGGCGGCCCGACCACGCTCAAGGAACTCTCGTTCCAGACGGAGAAGGGCTGATGCTGCGCGACCAGGATCGTATCTTCACCAACCTCTACGGCCTGCACGACTGGGGCCTGGCGGGCGCCCGGACGCGCGGCGACTGGGACGGCACCAAGGAAATCCTGGCCCGGGGTCGCGACGCGATCATCGAGGAGGTCAAGAATTCCGGCCTGCGCGGCCGTGGCGGCGCCGGCTTCTCGACCGGGATGAAGTGGTCCTTCATGCCCAAGACCGAGGGCCCGCGCCCGCACTACCTGGTGATCAACGCCGACGAAGGCGAGCCGGGCACCTGCAAGGATCGCGAGATCATGCGCTTCGACCCGCACAAGCTGGTCGAGGGCGCGCTGATCGCCGGCTTTGCCGTCGGCGCCCACGCCGGCTACATCTATATCCGCGGCGAGTTCGTGCGCGAGGCCGAGCATCTGCAGGCCGCCATCGACCAGGCCTATGACGCGGGGCTGATCGGCAAGAATGCCTGCGGCTCGGGCTGGGACTTCGACCTTTATGTCCATCGCGGCGCCGGCGCCTATATCTGCGGCGAGGAATCGGCGCTGATCGAGTCGCTGGAGGGCAAGAAGGGCCAGCCGCGCCTCAAGCCGCCGTTCCCGGCCGGCGTTGGCCTCTACGGCTGTCCGACCACGGTCAACAACGTGGAATCCATCGCCGTGGTGCCGGCCATCATGCGCCGGGGCGCCACCTGGTTCGCCGGGCTGGGTCGGCCCAAGAACACCGGCACCAAGGTTTTCTGCATCTCCGGCCACGTGAACAAGCCGTGCAATGTCGAGGAGGAGATGGGCATCCCCATGAAGGAGCTCATCGAGAAGCATGCCGGCGGCGTGCGCGGCGGCTGGGACAACCTGCTGGGAGTCATTCCCGGTGGCTGCTCGGTGCCGGTGCTGACCAAGGAGGTCTGCGACACCGTGCTGATGGACTTCGACAGCTTGCGCGAGGTCGGCTCGGGCCTGGGCACGGCGGCGGTGATCGTCATGGACAAGTCCACCGACATCGTCCGCGCCATCGCCCGGCTGTCCAAGTTCTACATGCATGAATCCTGCGGCCAGTGCACGCCGTGCCGCGAGGGCACCGGCTGGATGATGCGCATGATGAACCGCATGGTCACCGGCGACGCCACCATCGAGGAGATCGACCTGCTGTTCAACGTGACCAAGCAGGTCGAGGGCCACACCATCTGCGCGCTGGGCGACGCCGCCGCGTGGCCGATCCAGGGCCTGATCAAGAACTTCCGGCCCGAGATCGAGCGCCGGATCCTGGCCCGCTCGAAGAGCGCGGCCTGAGGAGAGAGCAGACTATGCCCAAGCTGACGATCGACGGACGCGAGATCGAGGTCGAGGCCGGCACCACCGTGCTTCAGGCCGCCGAGCAACTCGGAATCGAGATCCCGCGCTTCTGCTACCACGAGCGCCTGGCCATCGCCGGCAACTGCCGCATGTGCCTGGTCGAGATCGAGAAGATGCCCAAGCCGGTGGCGTCCTGCGCCATGCCGGTGGGCGAGGGGATGGTGGTGCACACCAACAACGCCAATGTGCGCAAGGCGCGCCAGGGCGTGATGGAGTTCCTGCTCATCAACCACCCGCTGGATTGCCCGATCTGCGACCAGGGCGGCGAGTGCGACCTGCAGGACCAGGCCATGGCCTACGGCCGCGACCACTCGCGCTACACCGAGGAGAAGCGGGCGGTCACCGAAAAGAATTTCGGGCCGCTGATCAAGACCTTCATGACCCGGTGCATCCAGTGCACCCGCTGCATCCGCTTCATCACCGAGGTCGCCGGCACCCCGGTGCTGGGCGCGGTGAGCCGCGGCGAGCACATGGAGGTCACCACCTATCTGGACAGCGGCATCCGCAGCGAGTTGTCGGGCAACCTGATCGACCTGTGCCCGGTGGGCGCGCTGACCAACGGCCCGGCCTCCTACACCTACCGGTCCTGGGAGCTGAAGAAGACCGAGTCGATCGACACCATGGATGCGCTGGGTTCGGCCATCCGCGTCGACGCCCGCGGCAACGAGGTGGTCCGTATCCTGCCGCGCGTCAACGACGACATCAACGAGGAGTGGCTGTCCGACCGCTCGCGCTTCGCCTGCGACGGCCTCAAGCGCCAGCGCCTCGACCGTTGCTACGTGCGGCACGACGGCAAGCTGGCTCCGGCCAGCTGGGGCGAGGCCCTGGCCGCCGTGGCCGCCAAGGTCAAGGCCACGGCCGGCACCAGGATCGCCGCCATCGCCGGCGACCAGGCCGATTGCGAGAGCATGGTGGCGCTGAAGGACCTGATGGCGTCGCTGGGCTCGCCGAACCTGGACTGCCGCCAGGATGGCGCCAAGCTGGATGCGTCTGTGCGTGCCTCGTACCTGTTCAATTCCGGCATCGCCGGGATCGAGGAGGCCGACGCGCTGCTGATCGTGGGCTCCAATCCGCGCAAAGAGGCGCCGGTGCTGAACGCCCGCATCCGCAAGCGCTGGCTCCAGGGTGGCTTCAAGGTCGGCCGCATCGGCCACAAGTCGGACTTGACCTACAAGTATGAATGGCTGGGTGACAACGCCACCGTGCTGGCTGACATCGCCTCCGGGAAGCATCCGTTCCTCGAAGTGCTCAAGGCCGCCAAGAACCCCGCCATCATCCTTGGCCAGGGTGCCCTGGTGGGCGCCGATGGGGCCGCCATTCTGGCGCTTGCCCGCAAGCTGGCCGAGGCCGCCGGTGTGGTGAAGGATGGGTGGAACGGTTTCAACGTGCTGCACACCGCCGCCGCCCGCGTGGGTGGTCTCGATCTCGGCTTCGTGCCGCAGGCCGGCGGCCGCGACGTGGCCGGCATCGTGGACGGCGCCGCCAAGGGTGAGATCGAGGTGGTGATCCTGCTGGGCGCCGACGAGATTGACATGAAGGGCCTGGGC
>JBFMHS010000268.1:0-18579 GCA_040751765.1 Pseudomonadota bacterium
CCGTCCCACATCCGAGGAGCCGGCCCCCCATGGACAACTTCACCTTCCACAACCCGGTCAACGTGATCTTCGGCAAGGGCCAGATCGGCGCGCTGGCGAAGGCGGTGCCCCAGGGGGCGCGGGTGCTGCTGGCCTATGGCGGAGGGTCCATCAAGGCCAACGGGGTGCACGGGCAGGTGGTCGCGGCGCTGGCGGCGGCCGGGGTGGCCTTCGTCGAATTCGGCGGCATCGAGCCCAATCCGCGCTACGAGACGCTGATGAAGGCGGTGGCGCTGGCGCGGGCCGAGAAGCTGGACTTCGTGCTGGCGGTGGGCGGCGGCAGCGTGGTCGACGGCTGCAAGTTCATCTGCGCCGCCATCCCCCATGCCTCCGATCCCTGGGATATCCTGACCTCGCGCGGGGGCACGGTGACGGCGGCGGTGCCGCTGGGGGTGGTGCTGACCCTGCCGGCCACCGGCTCGGAGATGAATTTCTTCTCGGTGGTCAGCCGCGAGGAAACCCGCGAGAAGCTGGCCTTCGGCCATCCGCTGGTGACGCCGAAATTCTCCATTCTCGACCCCGAGACCACCTACAGCCTGCCCGAGCGCCAAGTGGGCAACGGCATCGTCGACGCCTATGTCCACGTGCTGGAGCAGTACCTGACCGTGCCCGCCGAGGCGATGATCCAGGACCGTTTCGCCGAATCGATCATGAAGACGCTGATCGATGTGGCCCCCGACGCCATGGCGACGCCGCCCGCCTACCAGGCCCGCGCCAACATGATGTGGGCGGCGACCATGGCGCTCAACGGCCTGATCGGCGTCGGCGTGCCGCAGGACTGGTCGACCCATTTCATCGGCCACGAGATCACCGCCATCACCGGCATCGACCATGCCCGCACCCTGGCCGCCGTGTGGCCGGGGGTGGTGGCGGTCAAGCGTGAAAGCAAGCGCGCCAAGCTGCTGCAATACGCCAAGCGCGTCTGGCATATGGGCAAGGGCGACGAGGACGAGCGCATTGACACCGCCGTCGCCTCGACGCGGGCGTTCTGGGAGTCGGTGGGGGTGGCGACCAGCTTGTCCGCCCTCGGCCTGCCCGCCTCCATCGCCGACGAGGTCGCCGACCGCCTGGACAAGCGCGGCGGCCTGCCGCTGGGCGAGCACGGCGACATCGACGCCGGGCAGGTGCGGGCGATCCTGAGGGCGGCGTACTGAGCCGGGCTCAGTCCTCCACTTCGATGATCTCGCCGGTCAGGGCGCTGATCTCGACCTCGACCTCGCCGCGCGGCCGGCGCAGCTCGACCTCGTAGCGGTCGCCGCGCCACGAGCGTTCGACCTCGGCCTCGGTGGCGCGGCCCTGCACCGCCGTTTCCGCCAGTTCGACCGCCAGGCCCAGCGGCACCGCGCGCTCGCCGCCCGCCGGCGGTGGCCGATACTCCAGCAGCTCGGTCAGCGCATTCTCGTCGCGGCTGTCGACCACCTGGCCGGAGGTGCCATCGACGATGAAGGTGGTGGCGCCCTCGGCCTTCAGCACGGTGACGTGATAGACCGGCCTGCCGTCGGCCCGCTCCAACTCGGCATCGACGGTGCGTCCGCCCCGGGCCGCCTGCTCGGCGGCCGCGATGGCTTGCGACAGTCCGATGCGGACATCTTTGAGCTCGGCGACCTCCTGCGCGGCGGCCGGTGCCGCCACCCCCAGGGCGACGGCCAGCGTCACGGTCCGATGCATGGCTTCCTCCGTTCTCGCGGCCTTGCCCGGTGAACACCGGTGCCCGATGCGGGTTCCGTGTTCAAAAGGGATAAAATTGGGGGCAAATAATCGGTTGAATATCCACGAAATCAAACAGTTGCGCACAAGCCGGCAAGGACTATACTTCCAGTCCTGGGGATTGCGGATACTGTTCATTGGGGTGGACATTTCCGATGAATATCAAGATGTTATCGGCCGTTGTTGCCATCGCGCTTCCGCTTCAGGCACTGCCGGCCACCGAAACCCACGCCCAGGACGGGGCGGTGGTGAAGGCGTCGTGGTACGGCAAGCGCTATCGCGGCCGGCCCACCGCCAGCGGCGAGGCCTTCGACCCCGCCGCGCTGACCGCCGCCCATCCCAGCCTGCCCTTCGGCACGCTGGTCGAGGTGGCCAATCCCGAGGACGGCCGCCGGGTGGTGGTGCGGGTCAACGACCGTGGCCCGGCCAACGGGCGCGGCATCGACCTCTCCGAGGCGGCGGCGCGGCGCATCGGCCTGCTCGAGCAGGGCGTCGCCGAAGTCACCGTGCGGACGGTGGCGGGGTCCGAGGCCTGGCAGTGAGGGATTAGAACTTCCGCTCCACTTTCTCGCAGCGGCCCTCCAGCCGCAGCTGGCGGTCGACCACCAGGGTGCCGGGGACGCGGGCGATGCGGAACACGGCGGTGCCGCCGTCGGACAGCACGATGTGGTCGCGCAGGGTGGACGACACCGTCAGGCGTTTGCCGGACAGCGTCTCCACCGCGTCCTTGGCGGCGAAGTCGATGGAGAAGGCGAAGGCCTGCTGGCCGCCCTCGGTGGTCTGGCAGGCCAGACGCAGCACCTCCTCCTCGGCAGCGGCGGGCGCGGCACAGGCCGCCAGCAGGGCGGCGAACACGGCGGCACGGATCATGGCGCTTCCCCGGACGGGTTGAGGAGGATTCAGTGTATCACGCCGCGACCAGGCGGGCGATGAGCTCGGCGGCGGCCCGCAGGTCGTCGACGATGTAGTCGGCGGCACTGGCCTTGCCCTTGGCCTCCTCGCCGGCGCCCTTGCCGGTGCGCACCAGGATGGCGGTGGCGCCGACTGCCTTGCCCAGCTCGACATCGGCCTTCTTGTCGCCGATCACGAAGCCCTGGCGGGGATCGAAGCCGTGCTCGGCCACCGCCTGCTCGACCATGCCCGGCAGCGGCTTGCGGCAGGTGCAGTCCTCGTCGGGGCCGTGCGGGCAGATGTAGATGCCGTCGATCGCGACGCCCTCGGCGGCGAGCATGGCGCGCAGGCGGTCGTGGATGGCCTCCAGCGCCTCGGGGCCGAAATAGCCGCGGCCGATCCCCGACTGGTTGGTCACCACGGCGATGCCGAAGCCCAGTTCCGACAGCATCCGCAGGCCCTCGGCGGCACCTGGGATCAGCTCCAGCCCGCCGGGGTCGGACAGGTAGTGCTTGTCGACGTTGATGGTTCCGTCACGGTCGACGAGGACGAAGCGGCGGCTCATGGTCAGGTCCGGATCAGGCGGGCGGCGAAGAAGCCATCCATACCGCCGTCGGCGGCCAGGGCGCAAGGCAAGGTGCGCAGGAAGCCCTCGGGGGTGACCAGTTCGGCCAGCCCGCCGACCTCGGCGGGGCGGATGGGATCCAGGCACACGGGGGCGCGCCCCAGGAACCCGGCGATCCGCCCCGGCCCCTCCTCCGGCTGCAGCGAGCAGACGCAATAGACCAGCACCCCGCCGGGCGCCAGCATGTCCGCCGCCGCGTCCAGCAGCGCGTCCTGGACCCCGGCCAGCTTGATGACGTCCTCGGGCCGCTTCAGCCAGGCGGCGTCGGGATGGCGCCGCAGCGTGCCGGTCGCCGAGCACGGCGCGTCCAGTAGGATGGCATCGAAGGGTGCTTCGGGCCGCCAGCGTGCGGCGTCGGCCACCACCACCTCGGTCTCCAGGCCCAGGCGGGCGAGGTTGGCGCGCAGCCGGCGGGTGCGGGGCTCGGAGCGGTCGAGCGCGGTGACCCGCGCCCCGGCGGCGGCCAGCTGGGCGGTCTTGCCGCCCGGCGCCGCGCACAGGTCGGCCACCCGCTTGCCGGCCACATCGCCCAGCAGGCGGGCCGGCAGGGCGGCGGCCATGTCCTGCACCCACCAGGCGCCGTCGTCATGGCCGGGCAGGGCCGAGACCTGCACCCCGGCGGCGCGGCGCAGGCTGCCGGTGGGCATCAGCCGCGCCTCCAGCGGCCCGGCCCAGGCTGCGGGGTCCTTGGCGGTGATGTCCAGCGGCGGCTCGGCCAGATGGGCGGCGGCGATGGATCGCGCGGTCTCCTCGCCATAGGCCTCCGACCACGATTCCCACAGCCAGGCCGGCGTGTTCAGGCGCTCGGCGTCCTGGGCGGCGTCCTGGGCGGCGACCATGGCGGCGCCCTCGCGGCCCAGGCGGCGCAGCAGCGCGTTGACCAGCTTGGCGTGGCCGGGGAAGCCGGCGGCGCGGACCAGCTCCACCGAGGTGTCGACGGCGGCGTGGGGCGCCACCCCCATGAACAGCAGCTGGGCGGCGCCCAGGCGCAGCACGTCGGTCACCGCGCCTGGCGGCGGCTTGCCCGACAGGCAGGCCGACACCAGAGCGTCGACCTGGCCCAGCCGGCGCAAGGTGGCGGCGGCCAGGCGGCGGGCGAAAGCGCGGTCGGAGTCGGCGAGCGGTCCATCAACGGCCTCGTCGAGGGAGCGGCGGCGGCGCAGCACGCCATCGAGGGCGGCAAGAGCAGCGCGGCGGGCGGGGTCGGTCATGGGCGATCCTTGGTCATGGCGACTTCAATACGGGCCCGCCGGTCCGGGCGCAAGGGGGCGCCCCTTGCGGAGCGGCCTTCCGCGCACTATTCAGTTCTGGCCCGGCTTCCGCATTTCCAGGGTTCCAGACCATGAGCACCACCCGCACCTTCATCCTGTTGGCCGCCATGACCGGCCTGTTTCTCGCCATCGGCTGGCTGGTCGGCGGCCAGGGCGGCATGATGATCGCCTTCCTGATGGCGCTGGGCATGAACGCCTTCGCCTACTGGAATTCGGACAAGATGGTGCTGTCCATGTACGGCGCCCAGCAGGTGGACCGCCACTCGGCCCCCGGCCTGGTCGCCATCGTCGAGCGCCTGGCGGCACGGGCCGGCATGCCCATGCCCAAGGTGTTCATCATCGACACCCCCCAGCCCAACGCCTTCGCCACCGGCCGCAGCCCCGAACATGCCTCGGTCGCCGCCACCACCGGCCTGCTGGACACCCTCAGCCCCGAGGAGGTCGAGGGCGTGATGGCCCACGAACTGGCCCATGTCGCCAACCGCGACACCCTGATCATGACCATCACCGCCACCATTGCCGGCGCCATCGGCATGCTGGCCAACATGCTGATGTTCTCGTCGATGTTCGGCGGCAACCGCGACGAGGAGGAAGGCGGCGGCAGCCCGCTGGGCGCCATCGGCGGCATCCTGGTGATGATCCTGGCGCCCATGGCCGCCGCCCTGGTGCAGATGGCCATCTCGCGCACCCGCGAATACGCCGCCGACGCCGAGGGCGCCCGCATCTGCGGCAACCCGCTGTGGCTGGCTTCGGCGCTGGAGCGCCTGGAGCAGGCCTCGCATCGGGTGATGATGCCCAGCGCGGAGCGCAATCCGGCCACCGCCCATCTGTTCATCGTCAACCCGCTGTCGGGCCAGGGCGCCGACAACCTGTTCTCGACCCACCCCAGCATGGGCAACCGCGTTGCCGCCCTGCGTGAGATGGCCGCCTCCATGGGCATGACCTGGGATGCGCGCGGCACCGGCCGGGCGGCACCCGCCGCTTCCTCTGCCGCTCCCTCCGCCGGGCCGTGGTCGGGGGGCGCGCCGCGCGGCCGGGGGCCGTGGGGCTGACCGAATGTTCTTGCAATGTTTCTTTTGATGCGGTAGTGTCGACGGGACAGATTGATGTCCTGAAGGTGCTCCTGTCCAATGGCATACAACCTTAGAAAGATTGTGTGCATCAGGCCGGCTATCTCAAAGGTCGTGGCCCTCACCCTCGCCCCCGCCTTGCTGGGGGCGGGCACCGCCGCCGACCGCCTGCCCGGTCCCATCGAGGCCCGGGTGGTGCGGGTGATCGACGGCGATACCATCGCCGTGCGCGCCCGCATCTGGCTGCGCCAGGAGGTGGAGACCAATGTCCGCCTGGCCGGACTCGACACCCCCGAGAAGAACGGCCGCTGCGAGGGCGAGCGCGAGATGGCCCGCAAGGCCCAGGCCTTCGTCGAGGCCAAGCTGGCCGAAGGCCAGGTCACGTTGCGCGACATTGAGTTCGAGAAATACGGCGGCCGCGTGCTGGCCCGGGTGCTGACCCCGGCCGGCGAGGACCTCGGCCAGCTGATCATCGACGCCCGCCTGGGCCGCGCCTACGAGGGGCGGACCAAGGCGGGATGGTGCGACTAACCCTCTGCCCGGCGGATCGCCGCCTGGCGGCAGAAGCGCTTGATGTCGCGCGGGCCGCCGCCCTCGGCGACGGTGCGGGCCAGGCCGTCGGGATCGGCGGCGACCAGGCCGGCGGCCACACTGACGCCATAGGGGAACAGCCGGTCGGACAGCGGTGCCCCCGGCCCCACCAGGGCGACGCGGGCCTTGCGGGCGAGGCCCAGCAGGCGGGGCGCCGAGCGGTTGACCAGGGTCGAGGCGGTCATGATCACCGATTCGGCGGCGGGCAGCAGCCACTCGGCGGCGTCGGCGGGGTACTGGCCGGGCTCGGGATCCTTTTCCAGCACCTGCGCGCCGGGCAGGCGCTCGGCGATGCCGGGGAAGGCGCCGACCACCACCGTGCGGCCGGGATCGGGAAAGGCGTCGAGGCCGTTGGTGTCGGAGGCGACGAGATCGAAGCGGTTGTAGTGGGCGTTGCAGGCGGCGATGCCCACCGCCACCTCGAACGGATCCCACGACCGCGCCAGGCCGGCGAGGCCGCGCAAGGACTTGCCGGCGAGATCGCCACCGCCGGGCAGCGAGCGGCAGCCGCCGGTGCCGCGCTCGGGGGTCTGGGCCAGGCCGACGCCGTGGGGGCCTTCGACCAGCGTCCAGTTGAGTCCCACCACCACCCGGCGCACCGGCCCGTCGGCGACCCCGAGCGCCAGGTCGTCATAGAGGTGATGGGCACCCCACCACCGCCACAGGTCGGCCTCGGTGGGCATCAGCAGGTCGGCGCGGCCGCCGGTGAAGTCGATCCATTCCTCCACATAGGCGCCGGGCACGGCGGTCAGCAGCGGCACCCCCTCGACCATGGCCGACAGCATCTCGGCGGCGAAGCCGCGCCCAGTGGTCTCGACCTTGGAGAACTTGTTGACCAGCACCAGGTCGGCGCGACCGGCGACGGCGCGGCGGATGGCGCCCGAGGCCTCGGCCATGGCCTCCAGGTCCAGCGAGCAGGCTCGCGACCCCGGCCCAAGCGCCTGGCTGAGACTGAGGCGGCGGCCGCTGTCCAGTTCGACCAGCACCATCTCCTTGCCGGCGGCCGAGACATGGGTCTCCTGCACCAGCCCGCCGAGGCGGAAACCTCGCCGCTTGAGCTCGGCGGCGAAGCCGGCCAGCAGCGCTTCCGGGGATCGCTCGGGAGGATAGACCACCGCGCCGATGGCCGGCACGGCGGGAAGCATGGGAGTCATCGCGGGGTCCCTTCCTTGTCCCGCCCGAGAGTAGCCCAAGCTTGATCGAAGGCAAGACTCGCAAGCGCGCGGCTCCCTATATATGGTGCAGCGAGAAGGAGCCCCCGCCGATGATCGACCCGTTCGGCCGCCCGGTCAGCTATCTGCGCGTCTCGGTCACCGACCGCTGCGACCTCCGCTGCACCTATTGCATGGCCGAGGACATGACCTTCCTGCCCAAGAGCGACATCCTGTCGCTGGAGGAGCTGGAGCGCCTGTGCTCGGCCTTCGTGCGCAAGGGCGTGCGCAAGCTGCGCCTGACCGGTGGCGAGCCGCTGGTGCGGCGGGGCGTGATGGGGCTGATCGTCAATCTCGGCCGGCTGGTGGCGGCGGGCGCGCTCGACGAGCTGACGCTGACCACCAACGCCACCCAGCTGGCCCGGCATGCCGAGGGTCTGGCGGCGGCCGGGGTGCGGCGGATCAATGTCTCCCTGGACACGCTGGACCCCGACAAGTTCGCCGCCGTCACCCGCTGGGGCAAGCTGGAGCAGGTGCTTGACGGCATCGCGGCGGCCAAGGCGGCCGGCCTGGCCATCAAGATCAACACCGTGGCCCTGCGCGGGGTCAACGACGACGAGTTCGACCGGCTGGTCGAATGGTGCGGCGCCCAGGGCTTCGACCTCACCTTCATCGAGACCATGCCCATGGGCGAGGTCCATCATCGCGCCGAGCACTACCTGCCGCTGTCGGAGCTGCGCGCGGGACTGGAACGGCGCTGGCGGCTGGCCGACAGCGACCATCGCACCGGCGGCCCGGCTCGCTACGCCACCGTCACCGAGACCGGCGGCCGGGTCGGTTTCATCACCCCCATGACCCACAATTTCTGCGAATCCTGCAACCGGGTGCGGGTCACCTGCACCGGCACGCTGTACATGTGCCTGGGCCAGGACGACGCCGTCGACCTGCGGGCGCCGCTCAGGGCCAGCGAGTCCGACGGCCCGCTGGAGGCGGCCATCGATGCCGCCATCGCGCGGAAGCCCAAGGGGCACGACTTCCTGGCCGAGCGCCTCGCCACGCCGTCGGTGGGCCGGCACATGAGCGTTACCGGAGGCTGAGGTGAAGGCGATCACCGCCGCCGACCTCGACGCCCTGGCCGCGTCGGCCCGCGACCTGCCGCGCCGGCGCAGCCACCTCACCATCCATCCCGATCCCGCCGACCCGGTGCAGCGGATGCTGGTCGCCCTCGAGCCCGGCACCTATGTCCGCCCCCACCGCCATGGCGGAGGCCGGTGGGAATTGTTCGTCCTGATACGGGGATGGTTGGCCGTCCTGCTGTTCGGCGAGGACGGCACCGTCTCCGACCGCATCGAGCTGGCCGGCGACGGCGCCGCCGCGGTGGAAATCCCCGAGGCCGCGTGGCACACCATCACGGTGCTGGAGCCGGGAACGGTGGCGCTGGAGGTCAAGCCGGGCCCCTACTCGCCGCTGGACGACAAGGGCTTCGCCGCCTGGGCGCCGGCCGAGGGCGAGGCGGGCGCCGCCGCCCTGGCCCGGTGGCTGGAGACGGCAGGCCCGGGCGCTAGAGCGCCGCGCTGAGCGCGGCGGCCACCGCGTCCACCGGGATGCGCTCCATCTCGGCGCCGCCGAAGTCCTGGGCGCGGATCACCGTCAGGCGCTCGGTCATGGGCGCCCACTTGACCGCCTCGGTGGGGCCGAACAGCGACACCAGCGGAATGCCGGCCATGGCCAGCAGATGGCCGATGCCGGCGTCGTTGGCGACGGCGCCGGCCAGCCGCCGGGCCACCGCCACCGTCAGCAGCGGCGTCACCTCGGCAGCTTCCTGCAAGGGCAGGTGCACCTCGGGCAGGGCGGCGCGGACCTCGGCCTCCCACTCGCCCTCGGCCGGTCCCAGCAGCACCACCGGAACCTTGCCCTCGGCCACCAGCCGCCGCCCCAGCTCGAGGTACTTGTCCAGCGGCCAGCATTTGTGGCGGCCGCCGGCGCCCGGCGCCAGGCCCACATAGGCCGGTCCGGGCGGCAACAGGCCTTCGGCCTCGGCCGCCACCTGGGCGGGAACCGCGAAGGGCGCGTCGGCGGCCCATTTCCGACCCGCAGCCAATTCGGCCAGGTCCACCAGCTGGCGCCCCAGCGCCTTGGGCTTCTTGTAGCCGCGCGGGCGGACATCGGACAGCAGGAAGCCGGTTGACGGCGAGATGAACCGCTTGTGGCGCAGACGGCGCAGCTTCCAGGCGGTGGCGAAGCCGCGCTGGGTATCGATGACCAGGTCGAAGCGGCGCTTGGCGCGGCGGGCGGCGCCGACGAAGGCGTCGAGGTCGACCCGGATCACCTCGTCCAGCAACCCCGCCACCAGCGGCGCCAGCGGCCCCGAGAACACCGACGGACCGGTGCCGGCCAGCCAGTGGATGCGGGCCTCGGGGAAGAAGGCCCTGAGCGCCCGGATGAAGGGCATCTTGACCAGGCCGTCGCCCAGCAGGTCCTCGCCCACATAGACCAGGATCGATTCAGTCGCCATAGCGGATCTCGACCACCTCCAGCGTTTCGACCCCGCCCGGGGCCTTGAGCTGGACGGTATCGCCCTCGTAGGCCTTGAGCAATGCCCGTGCGATGGGGGAGATCCAACTGACCTTGCCGTGATCCAGGTCGGCCTCGTCGATGCCGACGATGGTGATGGTTCGTTCCTCGCCGCGGCCGTTCTCGTAGGTGACGGTGGCGCCGAAGAACACCTGATCGGTGTTTGGCTGGGCCTTGGGGTCGACCACCTTGGCCGCCTCCAGGCGCTTGGTCAGGAAGCGGATGCGGCGATCGATCTCGCGCAGCCGCTTCTTGCCGTAGATGTAGTCGCCGTTCTCCGAGCGGTCGCCGTTGCCGGCCGCCCACGACACCACCTCCACCACCTTGGGCCGCTCGACGCGGGTCAGCTCGCGCAGTTCGTCCTGCAACGCCTGGAAGCCGGCTGGGGTGACGTAGTTGGGCGTGCCCTTGGGCAGGCGCGGCGCACCCGCGGGCAGGTCGTCGTCGTCGTGGTCGGTTTCCTTGGTGAAGGCCTTGGACATGCAGGCTCCAGAAAGCGTCATCCCCGCGCGGGCGGGGATCCAGGGGGCGCCATGGACCCCCGCCTGCGCGGGGGCGACGGAGTGAAGGGGCTGCCTAGAACATGCTGGCCAGCACCCGGTCCGGCGGGTTGTGGCCGTCGGCGAAGGTCTTGATGTTGATGATGACCTTCTCGCCCATGTCGACGCGGCCCTCGATGGTGGCCGAACCCATGTGGGGAAGCAGCAGCACGTTGTCCATCTCGACCAGCTTGGGGTTGACGGCGGGCTCGTGCTCGAACACGTCCAGCGCCGCGCCGGCCAGCTCCTTGCGGGCCAGCATGCGGGTCAGCGCGTTCTCGTCGATCACCTCGCCGCGGGCGGTGTTGATGACGTAGGCGTGCTTCTGCAACAGCGCCAGCCGCCGGGCGGACAGCAGATGGAAGGTCGCCGGGGTGTGCGGGCAGTGGACGGTGACCACGTCCATGCGGGCCAGCATCTGGTCCAGGCTCTCCCAGTAGGTCGCCTCCAGCTCGGCCTCGATGTCGGGATGCACGCGCTTACGGTTGTGATAGTGGATGGACATGCCGAAGGCCTTGGCGCGGCGCGCCACCGCCTGGCCGATGCGGCCCATGCCGATGACGCCCAGCCGCTTGCCCCAGATGCGGTGGCCCATCATCGAGGTCGGCGACCAGCCGGTCCATTCGCCCGAGCGCATCAGCCGCTCGCCCTCGGCTAGGCGGCGCGGCACCGCCAGGATCATGGCCATGGTCATGTCGGCGGTGTCCTCGGTCAGCACGCCGGGGGTGTTGGTCACCGTGATGCCGCGCTGGCGGGCGGTGGCGAGGTCGATATGGTCGACGCCGGTGCCGAAATTGGCGATCAGCTTCAGATTGGGACCGGCCTGCGACAGGATCGCCGCGTCGATGCGGTCGGTGATGGTGGGCACCAGCACGTCGGCCGTCTTCACCGCCTCGATCAGGTCGGCCTTGGTCATCGGCCGGTCCTCGACGTTGAGGCGGGTGTCGAACAGCTCCATCATGCGGGTTTCGATGACGTCCGGCAGCTTGCGCGTGACGACGACGAGGGGCTTCTTTTGCGGCATTTTGTTGTCTCCTCCCGGGACCCCGATTGGTTCAGGGACTAGCAAGACCGCGATGGCTTGTCCAGTAAAGTATTGGAGAGGTGCGCGCCTTGACCGGCGGTCCCCCCGACCGGATATACTGCGCACATGGGGAACCACCTTCGCGCCGTCATCCTGGCCTTTCTCGCCTGCCTGGCCTCGGCGCCGGGCGGCGGCCGCGCGGCCGAGAGCACCGGCCTGCCGCTGCCCCGCTTCGTGTCGCTGCGCTCGGACGAGGTCAACCTGCGCACCGGCCCCGGCGTCCGCTATCCCATCGACTGGATCTACGCCCGCAAGGACCTGCCGGTGGAAGTGATCGCCGAATTCGAGGCCTGGCGCAAGATACGCGATTGGCAGGGAACCGAAGGCTGGGTGCACCAGAGCATGCTGTCGGGGCGGCGCATGATGGTGGTCATCGGCACGCCGCGCACGCTGCGCTCCTCGGATGCCGATTCGGCCGAGACCGTGGCCATCGTCGAGCCTGGCGTGCTGGGCCGGCTGGTGCAATGCCCGCGCAATCGCGATTTCTGCCGCGTCGAGGTCGGCCAGGTCCAGGGCTGGCTGCGGCGCGAGGAACTGTGGGGCGTCTACAAGGGCGAATGGATCGAATAGGCGGGGGTTGACGCCCTTGGCCCGGCCTCCCCACCTCGGCTCCATCATCCGGATGGAGGCTCCCATGGGCGGCGGCGGCGCGATGGACGACGATTATTCCGGCTACACCGAGAACCCGGCCGAGGCCAACAACGCCGAATTCGGCCCCGAAGGCGACGATCTGCGCCTGCCCTCGCTGGCCGGGGGCGTGGCGACGTCGGCCACCGACCCTGAGGACGCGCGGCGCCTGTGCGAGGACCTGCGCAATGCAGAGAACCTTGACGACGACGACTTCCATGCCCTGGTGCGCATGGTCGGCGACATCCGCGACTGGGACATCGGCGAGGATCGTCCCGCCTAATCGGCCAGCCGCGAATCGTGGGGCAGGCGGACGCGCGGGTCGATGCCGCGCGCCCTCAGCGCCCGGGCCAGCAGGATGGTCACCACCACCGCCAGATAGGATCCGGCCACCGCGTCGGACAAGTAATGGACGGTGGTCACCACCCGGCTGGCGGCGACCAGGATGGCGATCAGGATCCAGAACACGTCGTAGCGCGGGAAGATGACCATCAGCGCCGTCATGGCAGCGAAGGCGGCCTGGCTGTGTCCCGAGGGGAACGAATTCATGCCCCATTCGGTGTTGAACGGCGAGAAACCGTAGAGCCCGGATTCGAACAGGTAACGCGGCCGGTAGCGGCCCAGGGAGAATTTCAGCGCGTTGCTGATCAGGCCCGACACCGCGATGGACAGGAACAGGAAGCCGGGCGTGAAGGACAGCCGGCGCCAGTGCCGGCGCGCCTCGTGGCTGGCGGCGCGCGCCCCCATGGCCATGAAGCCCACCCACAAGATGCCGGCCGGCACCAGGTAGAACTCGGCCTCGCCCAGGCGGGTGACCACCTTGAAGAACCCCTGGACGTCGCCGCCCACATGGGCCTTCAGCCACAGTGCCAGCGGCTGGTCGAAGGCCAGGATCGACAACAGGCAGAAGACCACCACGTAGACGGTGCCCCAGGCCAGCGGGCGGGCACGGGTGCGAGCCGCCTGGGCGGCGATGGCCGCGCGTGCCGGCGCCGCCTTGCGCCAGGCATCGCCGACGGCCAACGCCAGGCTCTCCCAGGCCTCCGCCAACCGGTTCATTTGGCGGCCCATATGCCAAGCGCCACCGGCTTGCCGCGCGAATAGTTGAGACCCTCGACCAGCCCCATCCGCACCGGCTCCAGGCCGGCCTGGCGGGCGGCGGCCAGGAAGCGCTCCTCATCGCGGTCGGACACCACCGACAGCGCCTTGGGATTGGCGGCCAGATGGGCGGCGGCGCCGGGGCCGTCGGTCAGGCGGGTCCTGGTGCCCAACAGGAACACCAGGCTGGGCTCGTGGAAGCCCGCGGCGGCAACCGGCTCGGACACCGCCAGGGTGTCGACCACATGCGCCACCTCGCGGCTGACGAACATGCGGTCGAGGCTGGGCAGCACGGCATGAAAGACGGTGGGATAGGTGGCGCCGGCGGCCAGCGCCAGGGCCATGGCGGCGGTCATCAGGCGGCCGCGCAGGGCCAGCCAGGCCGGCAGCAGGGTCGCCAGCACGATCCCAGCCGCCGCCGGCAGCGAGCCCAGGTCGAAGCCGCCGCCCAGCCGCATGGGCAGCACCACCACCGCCGCGGCCAAGATCAGGCCGACCAGCGTCCAGGCGACGTACCACACCTTGGCGGCGCGGGTGCGGAAGGCCTCGGCGCCCTCCCAGGCCATGGCGGCGGTGATCAGGGCCAGAGCCGGGAAGGCCGGCAGCACGTAATGGGGCAGCTTTGTCGGCACCAGCTCGAACACCAGCCAGGTGGGCAGCGCCCAGGCCAGCAGGAAGCCGATGGCGATGCGCTTGCGCACCGTCCATGCCCGGGCCAGCGCCGGCCACAGGAGCAGCGAGGCCGGCCAGAAGGTCACCCAGGCCAGCAGCAGGTACATGCCGGGGAAGCCGCCGTGGGACTCCTGCGCGCCCAGCAGCTTGGGCAGCAGGTCCTGCTTGACGGCGGCGCCGACGAAGGCGCCATCGGTGGCTTGGGACACCAGCACGAACCACGGCGCGGCGATGGCGGCGGCGACGAGGGTGCCGAGAATCGGCTTCATGGCCCCGAACCAGCGGATGCGGCGTTCGGCCACGCCCAGTGTGGCGATGGTCAGCAGGCTGACCATCGGCACGATGGGGCCCTTGACCAGGATGCCGACACCCTGGGCGACCCAGAACAGCAGCGCCTCCAGCGGCCCCGGCCCCTCGACCTTGGTGCCCGAGCCGCAACCGCCGCCGCCGGCGTTGTCGCGCACCCGGCCGGCGGCGTAGAATCGTCCCAGCACGCCCTGGGCGGCGACCACGCAGGCCAACAGGATGGCGTCGGTCTTGGCCTGGTGGGCCTCGGCGACCAGGATCAGCGCGGTGGCCAGCATGCCGGCGCCGACCAGCGCTGGCCGGTGGCCGACCAGGCTCTTGCCGAAGGCGAAGGTCATCAGCACCGCCGCCCACGCCGCCAGCGCCGACGGCAGCCGGTACGGCCAGGCCTGGACCGACTTGGGATGGGAGAAGAAGTCCACCGCCGCCGCCTGCAGCCAATAGGCTCCGGCCGGCTTCTTGGCCCGCATATCGTCCTGGAACTGGATGCGCACGTAGTCGCCGGTCTCCAGCATCTGCCGGGTCGCCTGCATGAAGCGCGACTCGTCGCGGTCCATGGGCGGCAACGTGGCAAGCCCGGGCAGGTACAGCACCAGGCACAGCAGCGAGAGCACGAGATAGGGGCGGAAGCCCTCGGTCAGTCTGTCCAAGATCCAGGCGTCCTGTGGCGAAGGGTCAGCCGGTTACAGCATGGAAGCGGTTGGGGATCAAGGAATTGGTGGGGACCGGGGATGAGGGGCCGCCCCGAGCACCTGAAAGCCGAAGGGCTCCCGAGGGAGCCCTTCGTGCGCTTTGTCGGCGGCGCCGCGCTTCAGCGCGTCGGCACCGGCTTCTCGCCGGTGTAGTCGTAGAAGCCGCGGCCCGTCTTGCGGCCCAGCCAGCCGGCCTCGACGTATTTCACCAGCAGCGGGCAGGGCCGGTACTTGGTGTCGGCCAGGCCGTCGTGCAGGACCTGCATGATCGACAGGCAGGTATCCAGACCGATGAAGTCGGCCAGCTCCAGCGGCCCCATGGGGTGGTTGGCGCCCAGCTTCATGGCGGTGTCGATGGCGTCGACGCTGCCGACGCCCTCGTAGAGGGTGTAGACCGCCTCGTTGATCATCGGCAGCAGGATGCGGTTGACGATGAAGGCGGGGAAGTCCTCGGCCGAGACGGGGCTCTTGCCCAGCTTGACCACCATGTCGCGCACCAGGGCGAAGGTCTCCTCGCCGGTGGCGATGCCGCGGATCAGCTCGACCAGCTGCATCACCGGCACCGGGTTCATGAAGTGCATGCCCATGAACTTGGCCGGGCGGTCGGTGGCGGCGCCCAGGCGGGTGATGGAGATGGACGAGGTGTTCGACGCAATATAGGCCTCGGGCTTCAGGGCCGGGCACAGCTGCGCGAAAATCTTGCGCTTGACCTGCTCGTCCTCGGTGGCGGCCTCGATGACCAGGTCCGACTCGCCGAAATCGGCATAGGCGGTGGTGGTCTTGATGCGGCCCAGGGCGGCGGTCTTGTCGGTCTCGGCGATCTTGCCCTTCGACACCTGGCGGGTCAGGTTCTTGTCGATGGTCGCCAGCGCCTTCTTGAGCTGCTCCTCGGAGATGTCGAGCAGGACGACGTCGAAGCCCGCGACGGCGCAGACGTGGGCGATGCCGTTGCCCATCTGGCCCGCGCCGATGACACCGATCTTCTGGATAGCAGCCATGATGAAGCTCCTTGGCTAAACGGTTTGGGCCCTGGACGTCGCGCCCGCCTTCGGGGTCATTTCTTGTCGAGTTCCGCCGCCAGCTCGGGCAGCGCCTTGAACAGGTCCGCCACCAGGCCGTAGTCGGCGACCTGGAAAATTGGCGCCTCCTCGTCCTTGTTGATGGCGACGATGACCTTGGAATCCTTCATGCCGGCCAGGTGCTGGATGGCGCCCGAGATGCCGACGGCGATGTACAGGTCGGGGGCGACGATCTTGCCGGTCTGGCCGACCTGGAAGTCGTTGGGCACGAAGCCGGCGTCCACCGCCGCGCGCGAGGCGCCGACGGCGGCGCCCAGCTTGTCGGCCACCTGCTCCAGCAGGGCGAAGTTCTCGCCCGACTGCATGCCGCGGCCGCCCGACACGATGACCCGCGCGCTGGTCAGCTCGGGGCGCTCGGACTTGGACAGCTGCTGCGACACGAAGGACGACACGCCGGGGTCGCCGGCGGCGGCCACGGTCTCGATGGTGGCCGAGCCGCCCTCGGCGGCGGCGGCTTCGAAGGCGGTGCCGCGCACGGTCACCACCTTGACGGCGTCCTTGGACTGCACGGTGGCCAGCGCGTTGCCGGCGTAGATCGGCCGCACGAAGGTGTCGGCGGAAACCACGGCGGTCACGTCGGACAACTGGGCCACGTCGAGCAGCGCGGCGACGCGCGGCATGACGTTCTTGCCGAAGGTGGTGGCGGGGGCCAGCAGGGCGCCATAGCCCTGGGCGAGGCCGACGATCAGGGCGGCGACCGGCTCGGCCAGGCCGTGGGCGTAGGCCGGCGAGTCGGCCAGCAGCACCTTGGCGACGCCGGCGACCTTGGCCGCGGCGTCGGCGACGCCTTGCGCGCCGGAGCCGGCGACCAGGACATGGACATCGCCGCCGATCTTGGCGGCGGCGGTGACGGTGTGCAGCGTGGCGGGCTTGAGCTGGCCGGCCTCGTGCTCGGCGATGACGAGGACGCTCATCTTCAAATGACCTTCGCTTCGTTCTTCAGCTTGTCGACCAGCGCGGCGACGCTGTCGACCTTGATGCCGGCCTTGCGCTTGGCGGGTTCCTCGACCTTCAGCGTCACCAGGCGCGGCGCGGTGTCGACGCCGAGATCGGCCGGCGACAGGGTGTCGATCGGCTTCTTCTTGGCCTTCATGATGTTGGGCAGGCTGGCGTAGCGCGGCTCGTTGAGGCGCAGGTCGGTGGTGACCACCGCCGGCAGCTTCAGGCTGACCGTCTCCAGGCCGCCGTCGACCTCGCGGGTGACCACGGCGGCGTCGCCCAGCTCGACCTTCGAGGCGAAGGTGCCCTGGCCCCAGCCCAGCAGCGCGGCCAGCATCTGGCCGGTCTGGTTGGAGTCGTCGTCAATGGCCTGCTTGCCCATCACCACCAGGCCCGGCTGCTCGCGCTCGACCACGGCCCTGAGCAGCTTGGCGACCGCCAGCGGCTGCAGCTCGTCGTCACTCTGCACCAGGATGCCGCGGTCGGCGCCCATGGCCAGCGCGGTGCGGATGGTTTCCTGACAGGCGGCGGGTCCCATGGACACCACCACGATCTCGGCGGCCTTGCCGGCTTCCTTGAGGCGCACGGCCTCCTCGACCGCGATCTCGTCGAAGGGGTTCATGGAGAACTTGACGTTCGCCGTCTCCACCCCCGAGTTGTCGGCCTTGACCCGGATCTTGACGTTGTAGTCGATGACGCGCTTGACGGCGACCAGTACCTTCATGGTCCTCCTGATCCCTCTGATCCGGCTCGAAAGAAATAATTCGGTATTGCCGGGCGGATTTCAGTATTGCATTGCACAATATGCCGGGAGAAGGCCGCTGTCAACGACACCGGGCCCATGTCCCGGCGGTCAGCGGTTGGCCCCCGGCGTCCACAGGATGTCGCCGGCGCCCTTGCCGTTCAACCAGCGCGCCATGACGAACAGGTGGTCGGACAGGCGGTTGACATAGGCGATGGCCAGGGGGTTGACCGGCTCGGCCTCGGCCAGGGCGGTGACCAGGCGTTCGGCGCGGCGGACCACGGTGCGGGCCAGGTGCAGTTGCGCCGAGGCCGGCGAGCCGCCGGGCAGGATGAACGAGGTCAGGTCGGACAGTTCGGCGTTCATGGCGTCGATCTCGGCTTCCAGCCGCTCGACCTGGGCGGCGACGATCCTCAATCCCTCGCCCTCGGGGGTGCACAGGTCGGCGCCCAGGTCGAACAGGTCGTTCTGGACGCGGCCCAGCATCGCGTCGGCCTGGCCTTCGGTGTGCAGGCGGGCGACGCCGACCACCGCGTTGGCCTCGTCGACGGTGCCATAGGCCTCGACGCGCGGCGCGTGCTTGGCGACCCGGGCGCCGTCGCCCAGCGAGGTCTTGCCCTTGTCGCCGCCCCGGGTGTAGATGCGCGTCAACCGGACCATGCCGCTCCCTCCTTCAGCCGTTCGCGCGCTGTTATGCCACGTGGGAAGCGGGCATAACAACGCCAAGGCCAGCGGGGCTTTCCTGGCGGCCGCAAACCTCTATAATCCCCCCGTCATCCCCCTGGACCCGGGCCCCATGCGACTGTCCCCCACCTTGAGCGCCTATATCGGCCGCCAGTTCCTGCTGGCGCTGGCTTCGGTGTTGCTGGCGGTGATGGGGCT
>JBFMHS010000269.1:0-4097 GCA_040751765.1 Pseudomonadota bacterium
CGGCACTGGCGGCGCAGGAAGTCTCGCTCGGCGGACCGAACCAGCGGATGCAGGATCGCCTCGAGCCGCCTGAGCGCCGCCCTATCGCCGAACACCCGCCGCCCCAGCGTGGCGCGGTCGACGGCACCGTCGCGGACGACGCCGGGAAACGCCGCACCGACCGCCGCAACCGCCTCGCCGCCCCGGCCCAGCAGGGCATGGACGGTGGCGTCGGCGTCGTGCACGGGAATGCCCATGCGCCGCAGCATGGCGGCGGCGGTGCTCTTGCCCATGCCGATGGAGCCGGTGAGACCGAGGATCTTCATAAGGGGATATTCACCACGGAGACACCGAGAACACAGAGAAAAATAGTTCACCCGACTTTGTGCCCTGCGTGTTTCGGTGACGCGATCAACCTTCCAGCACGAACGCCCGCAGCTCGTCGGTCACCTCGGGCCGCACGCCGAACCATGCCTCGAAGCCGGGCACGCCCTGCCACAGCAGCATGCCCAGGCCATCGACGGCGGCGGCGCCACGCGCCTTGGCGGCCTTCAGCAAGTCCGTCTCCAGCGGAGCGTAGACGATGTCGTTGACCACGGCACCGTCGGGCAGGGCGGCCAGATCGATGTCGAGCGCCGGCTGGCCGGTCATGCCCAGGGTGGTGGTGTTGACCAGCAGCGCCGCCCCGTCCAGCGCCGCCGCCCGCCGCTCCCACGGCTCCACGCGCACCGGGCCGCCGATCTCGGCCCCCAGGCGTTCGGCCCGCTCCACCGACCGGTTGACCACCCGGATCGCGGGAACGCCGGCGTCGGCCAGCGCCGCCACCACCGCCCGCGCGGCGCCGCCGGCCCCCAGCACCACCGCCGGACCCGCCTCAGGCCGCCAGCCAGGCGCGCCCCGGCGCAGGTTCTCCAGGAAGCCGAAGGCGTCGGTGTTGCGCCCCTCGATGGTCCCGTCGTCGCGGAACACCAGGGTGTTGACCGCGCCGATGCGCTCGGCCAAGGGGTCCAGTTCATCCACCAGGCCCACTGCCTGCTCCTTGTGGGGCACGGTCAGATTGGCGCCCCGGAAGCCCATGCGCGGCAGGGCGGCGACCACCGCCGCCAGATCCGCGGGCCTGACCGCCAGCGGCACATAGGCGCCGTCGACGCCCATGCGGTCGAGCCAGAAGCCGTGCAGGCGGGGTGAGCGCGAATGGCCCACTGGCCAGCCGATCACTCCCGCCAATCTCGCCTTGCCGGTGATGGTCATGGCCTCAGCACCCCGTTCTCGCGCAGGAAATCCAGCAGTGGCAGCAGCGGCATGCCGAGGATGGTGAAGTGGTCGCCCTCGACCGCCAGAAACAGCTGCGCGCCCAGGCCCTCGATCTGGTAGGCGCCCACTGAGGCACAAGCCATCTCGCCCATGTGGGCCAGATAGTCGGCCAGAAAGGAGTCGGAAAACGCGCGCATGGTCAGCTTGGCGGTGTCGGTGTGGTGCCACAGCCGCCGCGAATCCCGCACCGCCACCACCGCGCTGGTCAGCCGGTGGGTCTTGCCACGTAGCGCCCTGAGCTGGGCCGCAGCGGCCTCGGTCGAATCCGGCTTGTCGAACCAGGCGCCGTCGCAGTCCAGCATCTGGTCGGCACCGATGACGATGGCTCCGGGATGGCGCGCGGAGACGCGGGTGGCCTTGAGCTCGGCCAGCACTTCGGCGACCCGGGCGGGATTGCGGGTTTCCTCCTTCATCGCCGCCTTGACCGCCGTCTCGTCGACGGCGGCGGTATGCACGGTGAAGGGAATGCCGGCTCGCTCCAGCATCGCCCTGCGCGTCGCGGAGGCGGAGGCCAGGATGACGGTCACGGCGCGTCCTCCATCTTGGCGGTATGCTGGGCGTGCAGTTGCATGATGGTCGCCGAGGCCTCCTCGATGGAGCGGCGGGTGACATCGACCACCGGCCAGCCGTGGCGGGTGAACAACCGCCGTGCCGAGGCAACCTCCTCGCGCACCTTCTCGAACTGGGCGTATTCGGATTCCTCGTCCTGGTTGAGGAAACGCAGACGGTTGCGGCGGATATCGGACAGGCTCTTGGGGTCCTTGGTCAGGCCCACCACCAGCGGCCCCTTCAGGGTGTCGAGCTGCTGCGGCAGCGGCACGCCCGGCACCAGCGGGTAGTTGGCGCATTTGTAGCCGCGGTTGGCGAGATACATGCAGGTGGGGGTCTTGGACGTACGGGACACCCCGATCACCACGATGTCGGCGTCGTGCAGGTCGTCGAGCAGCTGGCCGTCATCATGGGCCAGGGTGTACTGCATGGCGTCGATGCGCGCGAAATATTCGGCATCCAGCTGGTACTGGCGGCCGGGCATGGGCGCGCTCATCTCGGCCTCCAGATAGGAGGACAGCGCAGCCATCACCGGATCGAGCACCGGGATGCAGGGAATGTGCAACTGGCGGCAGGCCTCCTCGAGCACGGCGCGCACGCCGGAATCCACCAGGGTGCACAGCACGATGCCGGGATGCTCCTCGACCCCGGCGATCACCCGCTCCACCTGGCCCTGGGTGCGCACCAGCCACCAATTGTGCTGGATGGCGTGCATACCCTCGAACTGCACCATGCAGGCCCGCGCCACCGAGGTGACGGTCTCGCCGGTGGCGTCGGAGACGAGGTGGAGGTGGAAGGTGCGCATGCCTGTGGATCGCGTCCAAACCTGGGGATAACCGGGGGTGCCGGGAAGGGAGCGGGAAAACGCCCCCCGCTCCGGCACCGGTCATGAGTCGAACAGCCCCGTTGTCGAAAACGACCGGGACCATGCGCGAGAATAGCGTGAATCGCCGTTTTCGCCAGCCGCTTTCCCCGTTATCCACCTCTTTCGGGATACCTCGTCCGGCCAGGGCCCCGGCCGTCCGGCGGGGTGCCATCCCCAGCCGGTCCACAGGCCGGCGCCCCGGATCCGGTCGATCCGGATAGGCCTGTGGACGGCCTGTGGATCGAGTCCGATCCCCATCTTCCACAGGCATCCACAAGCTCAGCCACCTTTTCTCTCAAAACCAAACCCTGTATGACTGCCCACCGAACCCGAGCCAAAGGCCAAGCCCGTGACCAAGCCCGCCAAGCCGTTCCTCCGTGCCCTCGCCGGGGAAACCGTCACCCCACCGCCGTTCTGGCTGATGCGCCAGGCGGGGCGCTACCTGCCGGAATACCGCGAGACCCGCGCTCAGGCCGGTAGCTTCCTGGACCTGTGCTACAATCCCGACCTGGCCGTCGAGGTAACGCTGCAGCCGCTGCGCCGCTACGGCTTCGACGCCGCGATCCTGTTCTCGGACATCCTGGTTGTTCCCGACGGGCTGGGGCAACGGGTCGCCTTCCGCGAAGGCGAAGGTCCGGTCCTGCCGCCCATTCGCTCGGCAAGGGATCTCGATGCCCTGTCCATCTCGGGCTTCCACGACCACCTCGACCCTGTCTACCGGACGGTGGCCGGCCTGTCCAAGGCCATCCCCGAGACCACCGCCCTGATCGGCTTCTCGGGCGCGCCGTGGACGGTGGCCACCTACATGATCGAGGGCGGCGGCTCCAAGGACTTCAGCCACGCCAAACGCATGATGTGGGGCCAGCCGGAGCTGTTCGAGCGCCTGATGGACCTGCTCGTCGAGGCCACCGGCCAGTACCTGATCCGCCAGATCGACGCCGGCGCCGAGACCATCCAGATCTTCGACACCTGGGCCGGGGCCCTGCCGGAAGAGGAGTTCCGCCGCTGGGTGATCCTGCCGGCCCGCAAGCTGGTCGAGCGCATCCACGCCGAGCGCCCCGGCGTCCCGGTGATCGGTTTCCCGCGCGGGGCCGGCATCCTCTACGAGACCTATGTCAAGGCCACCGGCGTCGATGGCGTGTCGCTGGATTCCACCGTGCCGCTGGACTGGGCGGCGGAGAAGCTGCAGCCGCGCTGCACCGTGCAGGGCAACCTGGACCCGATCCTGGTGGTGGCCGGTGGCGAGGCGCTGGACGCCGGCATCGATCGCGTGTTGAAGACGCTCGGCAAGGGGCCGTTCATCTTCAACCTGGGCCATGGCATCATCCCGCCGACCCCGCCCGAGAACGTGGCGCGGCTGGCGGAGCGGGTGAAGGCTTTCAGGGGATAG
>JBFMHS010000027.1:0-5997 GCA_040751765.1 Pseudomonadota bacterium
GCTTGGTGGTCAGCTGGCAGGTCATGGCGGCGGTCCCGAACAGGGTGTATTAACTACGCCGTATATGACGGCCGCCCCCGCCTTCCGGGCAAGAAACCGCCCGAGGTATTACACCAAGGTGACGCCCAGCCAGTCGTTGATTGCCTCGGCGGTACGCCGCCAGCACGGGTCCAGCATCATGCCGTGGGGAACGCCTGGCTGGACCACCAGCCGCGCCTGCCAGTGGGCGGCGGTGGCGTGCAGTGCCGCCTGGGGGATGAAGGCGTCGGAATCGCCACCGATGACCAGGGTCGGAAAATCCGGGCGCGGCCGCCACACCCGCTGCGGCAGCATCACCTCGGCGATGGCGCGGGCGGACTCGCGCTGGAGCAGCGGCAGGTAATGGCGTGCCGACTCGCGGGGGAAGTCGGGGCTGAACAGGCCGCGCGCCAGCGCCTCGGCGTCGACATGGTTCTTGCCGAGGGTTTCCAGCACGCCGATCTGCCAGGCGAACAGTGGATGGTGCAGCGCCATCCACCACGCCGAGGAGGCGAAGCCGCCCGGCGGCACCGAGGCGACCAGCACTTGGCCGGCGGCCGGGTGGCCGGTGCAGAAACGTTGCGCCACCACGCCGCCGAGGGAATGGCCGATCACCACCGGCGGCCGGGCCAGGGTGCGGGCCACCGCCGCCACGTCCTCGACGTAATGGCCCAGGCCGAAATGGTCGAGACGATCGCGCCCCGGGCTGCCGCCATGGCCGCGAAGGGACAGTGCCAGGCACTCCCACCCCGCCTCGACGAAGTACGGCATGAAATGCTGGCGCCAGATCCAGGCACCGGCGAAGGAGCCGTGGACGAACAGCAGCGGCGGCCGGTCGGACGGCTCGCCCAGATGGACGACTTCCAGGCTCACGTCTTCTCGATCAGTTCTATCTTGTAGCCGTCGGGGTCCTCGACGAAGGCGATCACGGTGCTGCCGTGCTTCATGGGGCCCGGCGGACGCGTGATCCTGGCCCCTGCCGCCGCCAGCGCGTCACAGGCGGCATAGATGTCGGGTACGCCCAAGGCGATATGGCCGAAGCCGGTGCCGAGGTCATAGGCCGCGGTGTCCCAGTTGTGGGTCAGCTCGATCACGGTGTGGTCGACCTCGTCGCCGTAGCCCACGAAGGCCAAAGTGAACTTTCCGTCCGGGTAATCCTGCCGCCGCAGCAGCTTCATGCCCAGCAGGCGGGTATAAAAGTCGATGCTGCGGTCCAAGGCGCCGACCCGGATCATGGTGTGGAGCATCCGCCAGCTCATGCGCGTCTCCTTTCCTTGATGAAGTCCAGCACGGCATCGGCCGCGCGGGCGCTGGGGTTGTCGCCGCCCTGGCCCAGCCGGGCCACCGCCTCGGCCATTCCCGCCCGCATGGCGTCGCGGGCGGCGGGCTGGTCGAGCAGGCGGGCGACCTCCGCCGCAATCCGCTCGGGGGTGCAGGCGGCCTGCAGCAACTCGGGCATGACCTCGGCATCCATCAGGATGTTGACCAGCGTCACCCACTTCAACGACTTGCCCAGGCCCAGGAATCGGGTGGCGACGAAGGCCGAGACGGGCGAGACCCTGTAGGTGATGACGGTGGGTAGCCCCGCCAAGGCCAGTTCCAGCGCCACCGTCCCCGAGGCGGCCAGGCCGGCGGTTCCTGCGGCGAAGGCGTCGAACTTCTCGCGCCCTTCCACCACCAGCACCGGCAGCGGCCAGCCGGCGACGGCGGTGCGCACCTCGGCTGCCACCGTCTCCACGGTGGGCACCACCACCCGCAGGCCGGGATGGCTGTGTTCCAACCTTTCCAGCGCGGTCTCGAACACCGGAAGCAGGCGCGCGGTCTCGGAATGGCGGCTGCCCGGCAACGCCACCAGCAGCGGCGCCTCGGGCGGAATGCCGTGGCGGGCGCGGAAACCGGCGCCGTCCCCTTTGTCGGCGCCGCCCTCGACGACCGGGTGACCGACATGGACCGAGCGCAACCCGTCCTTCTCGAACCACGCCGGCTCGAACGGCAGCAGCGTCATCAGCATGTCAAGGACGGCCGCCAACTTCTTGGTGCGATTGGGTTTCCACGCCCACACCATGGGCGCCACGTAATGGATGCGGGGAATGTCGGGGAACAGTGCCTGGGCCCGCTTCTGAACCCGGCCGGTGAAGCCCCAGGAATCGATGGTGATGATGGCGTCTGGCCGCCGCTCGCCGATATCGGCCATGGTCTGCCCGAGGCGCTTGAGGATGAGCGGGATGCGGGGCAGCACTTCGACCAGGCCCATCACCGACAGTTCGGCCATGGGAAACAGGCTGTCCAGCCCCTGGGCGCGCATGGCCTCGCCGCCGATGCCGGCGAAGCGGCAGCCGCCGCGCTCCCTGAGCGCCGCCATCAGCCGGCCGCCCAGCAAGTCGCCCGATGGCTCGCCGGCGATGATGTAGATCAGGGGCCCGGACACTCGACCCCCACCACGAACAGCCCCAGGGCATCTGCCTCGGCGGCCACGGCGTCACGGCCGAGCACCAGGGCTCCCCCCGCTTCCACCGCGACGCCGCGCAGGCCGGCGGCGGCGGCGGCGCGGACGGTGGCGACGCCGATGGTCGGCAGATCGAGACGGCGGTCCTGCCGAGGTTTCCTCACCTTGACCAGCACGCCACCGGGCCCGTCGCGGCGCAACTCGCCACAGCGCGCGATCAGGCGGTCGGTGCCCTCGATGGCCTCGACACCAAGGACCAGGCCCTGCTGCACCACCACCGCCTGGCCGACGTCCATCGCCCCCAGCGCCTTGGCCACCTCGATGCCGTGGGTGATGTCGGCACGGGCTTGGTCGTCGGGCCTCAGGCCGCCGTAGGGGCCGGAAACGGCCAGGCAGTCGGACAGCACCTCGTCGACGCCGACGATGCGGAACCCCTCGCCCTCCAGCGCCCCGGCCAAGGCGCGCAACAGGCCGTCGTCGCCAAGGGCCTTGAGACCGACCTTGGCGATGAACCTGGCCGACCACAGGTCGGGGGTCAACTCGCGGAAACTGGGACGGCGGACCGGGCCGATCATCAGCAGTTCGGTCACGCCGGCGGTGCGCAGGGCCTCGACTCCCCTGCCCGCCTGGCCCAAGCGGATCCAATCGGCTGGGGCGTCGCCGATCACCTTGGGATCGGCGTGGCCATCGAGGGCGATGACGTGGAACGGGCGCCCCTGGGCACGGCAGGCGGCGATGACGAGTCCGGGAAACTCGCCGCCGCCCGCGATGATGCCCAGTTTAGCGGCCATCCTCGAAGCCGGGCGTGCACAGCGACCGTGAGGTCTCGGCGCGGATGAACTCGACCACCTCCATGACGGCGGCGTTGCCCTGGTACTGCTCCTCCACGTCGGCCACCCGCTCCTGCAGGGTGCCCTCGGGGGCGAACAGCAAGCGGTAGGCGTTGCGCAGCGTGTGGATGTCCTCGCGCGAGAAGCCGCGCCGCTTCATGCCGACGATGTTCAGCCCGTTGAGATGGGCACGGTTGCCGATGACCATGCCATAGGGAATGACGTCGGCCTCGACGCCCGACATGCCGCCGATCATGGCGTGGCGGCCGATGCGCACGAACTGGTGCACCGCCGACAGCCCGCCCAGGAAGGCGAAGTCGCCCACCATGACGTGGCCGGCCAGCGTGGCGTTGTTGGCCATGATGACGTTGTCGCCCAGGATGCAGTCGTGGGCGACATGGGCGCTGGCCATGAACAGGCAGTTGTTACCCACCTTGGTCAGCATGCCGCCGCCCTCGGTGCCGGGCTGCATGGTGACATATTCGCGGATCTGGTTGTTGGCGCCGATCTCCAGGGTGGAGGGCTCGCCGTGGTATTTCAGGTCCTGGGGCTGGTGGCCGATGGAGGCGAACGGAAAGATTCGGGTGCCGGAGCCCACCGTGGTGCGGCCGGTGACAACCACATGCGAGATCAACTCGACGTGCTCGCCCAGGACCACCTCGGGGCCGACTACGCAGAACGGGCCGATGACGGCGGTATCGGCGATGCGCGCGGCGGGGTCGACGACGGCGGAAGGATGAATGTTGGGCATCAGTTGTCCATGATCATGGCGGCGTAGGTGGCTTCGGCCATCAAGGTGTCGCCCACCTTGGCCTCGGCCTGGAACTTCCACACGTTGCCGCGCGAACGCTCCTTCTTGACGTGAATCATCAGCGTGTCGCCCGGGCCGACGGGCTTGCGGAAGCGGGCGCTGTCCACGCTCATGAAATAGACCAGCTTGCCCTCTGCGGACGGCCCCAGCGTCTCGACCACCAGCACGGCCGCGGTCTGGGCCATGGCTTCGATGATCAGCACGCCCGGCATCACCGGACGCGCCGGGAAGTGGCCCTGGAAGAACGGCTCGTTGATGGTGACGTTCTTGACGCCGACCGCGCTCTCGTTCGGCATCACGTCGATGACCTTGTCGACCATCAGGAACGGATAGCGGTGCGGGATCATCTGCATGATCCGGTTGATATCGATAACCTTCGAGCGTTCGACTTCGCTCACCCTCGCCTCCATCATTCGGCTCCAGCCCTCTCTGCCTCGGCGGCTAGCTCTTCTTGCGCGCCAGCTTGCCGAGCGCCGCGCATTGGCGCAGCCATTCGGTCATCGGAACGGCGGGAGCGCCGCCGACGGTCTCGCCGGGTCCGATATCACGCATGACGCCGCTCTGGGCGGCGATGCGGGCGCCCGGCCCGATCTTCAGATGGCCGGTGATCCCGGCCTGCCCCCCGGCGGCGACGAAGTCGCCCAGCCGCGTGGACCCCGAGATGCCAACCTGGGCCACGATCACACAGCCCCGGCCCAGTTGCACGTTGTGCCCAATCTGGACGAGGTTGTCTATCATGCTGCCGGCGCCGATGACGGTATCCGGCCCGGCGCCGCGGTCGATGGTGGTGTTGGCGCCGACCTCGACATCGTCGCCGATGACCACCCGGCCCAGCTGCGGCACCTTGAGGTGCCCCTGCGGCCCCATGGCGAAACCGAAGCCGTCCTGGCCGATGCGGGCACCGGGATAGATGTTGACCCGGTTGCCGATCATCGCGAACTGCACGGTGGCATTGGACCCGATGATGCAGTCGTCGCCGATGACCACGCCGTCGCCGATCACCGCGTTGGCGCCGATGCGGCACCGCTGGCCAATTTCGGCGCCGGCACCGATGCAGGCGCCCGGCTCGATACGACAGCCCTCTCCCACCTTGGCGGCGGGGTCCACCCAGGCGGTGGGGGCGACCCAGGCCTCGGGCGGCCTGGCCGGATAGAAGGCCTGGGCGATGCGCGCATAGGCGCGGTAGGGGTCGGCCGACAGCAGCAGGGCCATGCCTGCGGGGGCCTTGTCGGCCATGTCGGGATGAACCACGCAGGCGCCGGCCTTGCTGTCGGCGAACTGCGCCGCGTATTTCCGGTTGTCGAGGAAGGAAACCATCCCCGGGCCGGCCACCTCCAGCGGCGCGACGTCGGAGAATTCGGTGGTGGGGTCGGCGCCGGGCGCGATCTCGGCCGAGGCGATCTCGGCCAGCCGCGCGAGGGAGAACGGGCCGGCGACGGTGAAGAACCTGGGATCGGCCATGGCGCTATTTCTTGCTCGGCTTGGAGGGGGACGGCTTGCCGAGGCCTTCCACCTCGGGCGGCGGGAAGGCGACGGACGGCAGGCGCTTGTTCACCCGCTCGATCACCGCGTCGGTGACATCCATGCGCTCGTCGTGGAGAAAGACGTTCTGCTTGTGGAGGACCAGGCCGGCGCCCATCTCACTGGCGACTTCGCTGGTGGCCTCGATGGTGGCCTTCTGCAACTGGTTGTGGGCGGCAGCGGTGGACTTCTCCAGCGCGCGCAGCGCGGTCTGGTAGCGGCGCTGGAAGGCTGCCACCTCCTCGTTGAAGCCCCGCACCCGCTCCTCGAATGCCTGCTGACCCAGCACCGCCTTCTGCTTCGACAGTTCCATTTCCTGCTTCTGCAGGTCCTTGCGGGCCGCCTCGAATTCGCCGCTGAAAGCCTGCTGG
>JBFMHS010000270.1:0-13990 GCA_040751765.1 Pseudomonadota bacterium
GCGGATGGGCACGCGGATCGACTGGCCGATGGTCCAGCTGGCCACCGCCCCCAGGGCCAGCAGCAGCATGGCGACCAGGGCGCCGGTGGAGGCCACCCGCATCAGCAGGTCCGCCGACTGCCGCTGCAAGGCCTCCTCGCGGTCGTGGCCCCGGTCGAGCAGGCGGTCGATGGCCACCGCCATGATGGCCTGGTTGGCGTCGACCTCGTTGGCGAGGATGCGGGCGCGGTCCTCGAAGGCTGCCTGCAGGCCGTCGATGCCCTCCGCCAGGGCAGCGGCCCGTTGGCCCACCACCTTGAGCGCGTCGCGCTGCAGGTCGCTGTCGGCCAGGTCCACCATCACCGGCACGGTGTCGGCCATGCGGGCCAGGCTTGCGCGGGCGGCCTGGGCGCGTGACGGGCTGGCGCTGAAGTAGAAGCTGTTCACCGCGATCAGCGCCTCGACGAAATTCTCGTGCGACTTGACCAGCGTCGGCGCCAGCAGCGCCCCCGATCGGGCGCGGGCGGTGGAATTCAGGATGGCGTAGAGGCCCGACATCTCGCGCGTGGTCTGGACGATCTGGACCTCGTAGACGCGGGCGATCTCGGTGTTGATGGCGCGGATGCGCTGGAACCCGGCGACGAAACGCCGCGCGGCGTCGTTGACCTGCGCCAGTTCGGTGGCGACATCGGGGTCGTCGGGGGTGGTGGCGAGGGTGGCGAACAGCTCCTCGGAGCGGTGGATGACTTCCTTCAGCCGTTCCTCGGTGGGGGTGCCGAGATACTGGCGGATCAGGCTTTGCAGCCGGCTGGCCTGGATGTCGATGGTCGATAGCATCCGCCCCCGCTGCTGCACCTCGCGCAGCTCGTCGAGGCCGTCGCGCACCACGGCGGCTCCCTGCCAGCCGACCAGCCCCACCGACAGGGCGACCAGGGTGTTGAGGGCCACAACCAGCGGAATGCGCCACCCGATGGGGATGTAGCGAATCCAGCGGCTGGCGCGGTCGATCCTGGCGGCGGCCCTCGGCGCGGACATGTCAATGGGTGCCCTGGATGCGGCGTAGCAGGTCCTTGAGCCGGGGCTCGGTGACCAGGCGGTCGTGGACCGGCCGCATGGCCTCGGCGAAGGCGTTCTTGTCCGGTTGGATCACGGTCACGCCGGCCTGGCGCGCCGTGTCCTCGGCCCGCCGCTCGCGCTCCTGCCACAGACGGCGCATCACCGCCACCGAATCCCGGGCGGCCTGGCGGATCAGTCTCTGGTCGGCCGCGGGCAGGCCGTCCCAGACCTTCTTCGACATCGCCACCACCTCGGGGGCCATGCTGTGCTGGGTCAGGCTGTAGTAGGCGGCGCCCTGGTAATGGCCGCTGTCGTGATAGGACGGCCAGTTGTTCTCGGCCCCGTCGATGACCCCGGTGCGCAACCCGACCGCCACCTGGCCGTAGGGAAGGGGCACCGGCTGGGCGCCGACCGCCTCGACCATGGCGGTGGCCAGCGGCGAGTCCTGCACGCGGATGCGCAGTCCGCGCAGGTCGGCCGGGGTGGTGACCGGGCGGCGCGAGGTGTAGAACGACCGCGCCCCCGAGTCGTAGTAGGCCAGGCCGACGAAGCCGTGGCGCTCGAAGGACTTGAGGATCTCGTCGCCGATGGGGCCGTCCATGACCTTGTGCATGTGCTCGACCGAGCGGAACAAAAACGGCAGCGACGTGACCGTGGTTTCGGGGACCAGGGCGTTGAACGGGGTCAGGTTGACCCGGATCAGGTCCACCACCCCGGCCCGGGCCTGGTCGATGGTCTCGGTCTCCTCGCCCAGCTGCCGGGAATGGAAGACCTTGAGCGTGTAGCGCCCGTTCGAGCGCTCGGCGATCAGCGCGCCCATGTGGGCCAGCGCCTGGACGGTGGGGTAGTCGGCGGGATGGATGTCGGCCGCGCGCAGCTCGCGCGCGGACGCGTCGCCGCCCACCAGCAAGGCGGCGGCGATCAACAGGGCTGCGAACACCATTCTGGCCGGTTCCACCAATCCCCCCCAATCCGAATTCTTCGGGACGGCGGCCTGTTTGCCGATGGCCCCATGTTATCCATTAATCGCGGGGAAAGGCAAAGCTGGAAACTGGTAGGGGGAAGACTGCATGGGAGCCATGTGTCCACTGCCGTTGACCCCCTCGGTGCAACCAACGGAAGATGCACGGGTTTTATACATAGGGATGAAAGCGCAGGGGGAAAATGCGCCTGACTCTGCATACGGACTACGCTCTCCGCGTCCTGGTCCATGTCGGCCTCAAGAGCGGCGAGCTGGTCACCATCAACGAGATCGCCGACTGCTACGGCATCTCGAAGAATCACCTGACCAAGGTCGTCCACCAGCTGGGCCGCACCGGTTACCTGGAGACGGTGCGCGGCAAGTACGGCGGCGTGCGACTGCTGGTCGACGCCACCCAGGTCAGGCTGGGCGACTTCATCCGCCGCGTCGAGGACGATTTCGCCCTGGCCCGCTGCATGAAGTGCGAGGATTCCGGCGCCTGCCGCATCGGCCCCAACTGCCTGGCCCGCAAGGCCCTGACCGAGGCACTGGACGTGTTCTTCACCTCGCTGGACCGCTATACCCTGGCCGACATGATCGCCATGGAGCGCCAGGCCGCCTGCGCCGCGTGACCGGTTTCCAACCGGCGCGGGCACGGCTATAGTCGCGGCACGGACAAACCATCGGGGGGAGCGATGTCCATCGAGGCCGCTGACAACGAGAACGAACGCCGCGTCGTCGGCGAATTCATGGAGGAACTCCGCGATGCCGCCAGCGCCCTTCAGGTGCTGCTGGGCAATCTGCGCTCCGGCGCGGTCGCGGCGGCGGAAGGCCTCGACATCCTGCGGCGCGATTCCAGCAACCTGCGCTCGCAGGCCCAGGCGCTGGGCCTGCCGCTGATCAAGCTGGTCACCCACCGGCTCGAGGAATATGTCGGCGAGTTGCAGACGCTGGCGCCGGCCCAGGTCGACGAGATCCAGGTCTTCATCGACCGGATCGAGAAGCTGGCCGAGGGTGAGGACGTCACCGAGGCCGAGGTGCCGGCGGTGGTGCGCGCCCTGCCGGCAAAGCGCCCGGCCGACGTGGATTTCGGCAACCTGGAGCCCAAGAACGTCGAGGTTCTGCTGGTGGTGCCCGAGAAGGCGATGTCGCGCATCGTCGAGCGGGAACTGGCCGGCTGCGGCTACCGCACGTCGGTGGTGCGCAACCCGTTCGAGGCCATCGAGACCGCCGTCCGAACCAAGCCCGACATGGTGGTCGCCTCCATGGAACTGGGCGTGCTCACCGGTGTCGACATGGGCTGCGCGCTGGCCGCCATGCCGGCCACCCAGGCCATTCCGTTCGCCGTGCTGACCAGCTACGACTACGGCCACGCAAAGCTGCGCGGCCTGCCGCCGCGTGCGGCGCTGATCCGCAAGGGCTCCAAGTTCGGCGACGACCTGGCCGAGACCTTCGCCCGGTTCGGCATCACCTGATTTCTCCGGGCTTCCCTCCCCCTCCGCACCGCGTGGGGGAGGGGGTATGGCTCGGCCGTCCCGCTATCCCGACAGCGCCCCCAGCCCGCCGGCCGCCTCGCGGCAGCGTTCGACGCCGCGTTCGCTGTTCTCGACGATTTCGTCCACATGGTGCTCGATCAGCGACACCACCGTCTCGAAGTCGTCGAAGGCATCGGCGATGCCGCCGCTGGCGTCGCGGACCTTGTGGGCGGTCTGCATGGTCTTCTGGCCGCGTTCGACCAGATGGTCGATCCGCTCGGTCAGTTGCCGCACCGTGCCAGCGATCTGGGTGGTGGCGTCGCTGGTGGCCAGGGCCAGGGTCTTGACCTCGCTGGCGACCACCGCGAAGCCCTTGCCGGCGTCGCCGGCGCGCGCCGCCTCGATGGTGGCGTTCAGCGCCAGCAGCCGGGTCTGGCGCGCGATCATCTCGATCTTCTCGGCCACCTTGCTGACGTCGACCAGGCAGGAGCCCAGGTCGGTCAGGCGGTCCTCGATTTCCGAGACCTCGTCGACCAGCAGCCGGATATCGTCGAGCGCCGACAGCGACCCCGACGAATCGTGAATCTGTTCGCTGGCCATCTCGGCGACCTGGCGGGCCAGGGTCGCGGCCGAGGCGATCTTTTCGTGGGCGGCGATGGCGTCGGCAAGGGTTCCCGCCACGTTGTCCAACGTGGGGGCGAGCGGGGGCAGCCCCTCCTGGGGATCGATGTACGACATGGTTCCTCCCTGATTTTCTATTATGCTTTTTTCATCAACATAACACCGGGGGGGAACCAGTGTGCACAGGAACAAACCCCTTCCGCATGCGCGAAAATCGGTTGGAATCATGCGCGTGCGGGTAGGGCGGCGTTCCTAGCGCTCGCGGAACGCCTCATGGCGCAGCTTGATGACCGGTTTGACCAGGTATTCCATGACCGTTCGGGTACCGGTATGGATTTCGACAGAGGCCTGCATGCCGGCGGTGATGGGATAGCGGCCGCGTTCGTCGCCCAGCCACGCGCGGTCGGTCTGCACCACCACGCGGTAATAGGGCTGGTTTTCGGGGGTCAGGGTGGTGTCGGGGGCAACCAGCACCACCTCGCCGTCCAGGCCGCCATAGGTTGTGTAGTCGTACGCCGAGATCTTCACCGTCGCCTTCTGGCCCACCTGCACGTAGCCGCGGTCCGACGGCGACAGCTTGACGTCGACCTGCAGCCGCTCGTTCAGCGGCACGATCTCCATGATCGGGTCGCCGGGCTTCACCACGCCGCCGATGGTGTTGTAGCGCAGGCTCTTGACGATGCCGTCGATGGGGCTGGTGATCTGGGTGCGGCGCTGCTGGTCCGAGGCCTGGCTGAGCAGCTCGCGGGTGCGCTGGATGGTCAGCTCGACCTCGGAGAGCTCGGTCTGGGCGTTGCGGACGAAGCGGGCCTTCTCCTCGTCGGCACGGCTCTTGGCTTCGGCCATGGCCGCCTGGGCGCGTGGGATCGAGGCGCGCAGCGTCTCCAGCAAGCCTTCCAGTTCGCCGACCTGCGCTTCCAGGGCGACATGCTCCATGCGCGGGGTCAGTCCCGACTTCATCAGGTCCTGCGACATCTTCAGGCGTTCGCGGGTCAGGCGCAGGTTGTTGGCGGTGGAACGCATCCTGGCATCCAACTCGCGCACCTCGGCCTCGCGCTGGCGGGTTTGGTCGTGGATCACGCTCAGGGTGGCGGCCAGCGCCTCGGCACGGGTCTGGTGGTTGCGGATCTCGGCCTCGACCAGGGTCGGCTGGCGCTTGGCCTCCTCTGGCGGGAAGTCGATGCGGGTGCCGGCCAGTTCGGCCTCCAGCCGCGCCCGCTGCAACACCAGGCCATCGAGGCGGACCTGTAACTCCTCGCGGTTGAGCGTGCCCACCGGCAGGTCCAGTTGGACCAGCGGCTCGCCCTCCTTCACCACCGACCCGTCCTGGACATAGATTTCGCGGATGATGCCGCCCTCCAGGTGCTGCACCAGCTTGACCTTGCCCTCGGGCACCACTTCGCCCTCGGCCATGGCGAATTCGTCCAGATGGGCGAAGACCGCCCAAGCCAGGAACAACAGCACCAGCAGCATCACCAGCCGGGCCAGCGGGCGCCAGGTCGGCAAGGGATAGTGATCGGCCAAGGCGGCCAGACGGCCGCCGGGCGGCCGTTCGCCCTGGGGCCCGAAACCGCCTCCCGGCAGCAGGGCCTTGACGAGGTCGCGCACCGACAGCGGACCCTGCGGCCCCAGCCAGCGCAGGACGGCCATCACCGGGAAGGCCCTGGCCGGAGCGGATGGCGGCGGGGCGGGAGGAGCCTGATCGGTCATGGCGCGTGCACCGGAACGGGAGCGGCGGCCGGGGCGGCTGCGGGCGGTGCCGCCTGCGGCTGTGGCGGCATTCGCACCCCGAACAGGCGGGGCAGCACCTCGGCGGCGGGGCCGGCGGCGGCGACGCGGCCCTTCTCGACCACCACCACGTCGCGGCAGGCCGGCAGCAGCACCGGCGAATGGGTGACCATGATCACGGCGCGGTCGCGGGCGAGCTCGAACAGGGTGTGCTTCAGGTCCTCCTCGGCCTGGCGGTCCAGGCTGGCGGTGGGCTCGTCCAGCAGCAGCGCCGACGGATTGCCGATCAGCGCCCGGGCGATGGCGATGCGCTGGCGCTGGCCGGCCGATAGCCGCGAGCCGGCCTCGCCGATCTGGGTGGCGTAGCCGTCGGGCATGTCGACGATGGCGGCGTGGACGCCGGCGGCGCGCGACGCCGCCAGCACCAGGTCGTCCGAGGCGCCGGGGGCCCCGAAGGCGATGTTGTCGCGGACGGAGCCGTTGAACAGCACCGTCTCCTGGGGGACGTATCCGATCCAGCCGGCCAGTTCGGCGCGCGTAAACTGGGCCATGTCGGCGCCGTCCAGCAGCACCCGCCCCTCGCCGGGCGAATACAGGCCCATCAGCATCTTCAGCAGGGTGGTCTTGCCGCTGCCGTTGCGGCCCAGGATGGCGGTGATGCCGCCGGGGCGGAACTCCAGGCGCTCGATGGACAGGGTGGGGGCCTGCTTGGGATCGTAGTGGAACACCGCGTTCTCGACGGCGAGGCGGCCCTCGGGGCGCTCGCGGGCGATGCCGCTCTCACGCCGGTCCTCGGCCTCGG
This sequence comes from Pseudomonadota bacterium, assembly GCA_040751765.1. Classification (GTDB taxonomy): domain Bacteria; phylum Pseudomonadota; class Alphaproteobacteria; order Rhodospirillales; family Magnetospirillaceae; genus CALABS01. The sequence goes on from JBFMHS010000270.1 coordinate 6,623, forward strand.
CCAGCATCTCACCCAGACGCTCCACCGACTGGCGGAACGAGCCGAAGGTGCGCCAGGCGCCGACAAGCTGGTTGATCGGCCCGTACAGCCGCGACGACAGCATGTTGCAGGCCACCAGGGCGCCCATGGTCAGTTCGTGGGCCATGATGTGGATGGCGCCGACCGTGGTCAGCAGCACGCTGGCCAGCAGCGTCAGCTCCATGCCCAGGTTGACGTAGCCGTCGGCCACCGCGCCGCGCTGGATGGCGTGCTCGATGGCGCCGGCCTGGCGCTCCTCCCAGATCGGCCGTAGCGCGCGGTCCAGACCCACCGCCTTGACCGTGCCGCGCCCGGCGATGATCTCGGCGACCAGGGCATCGCGCGAGGCCACCACGTTCTTTTCCTTGGCGCTGGTGTCCGACAGCGCCCGCCCCGACCGCCAGGCCAGGAACAGGAAAATGGCGAAGGTGCCGATGAACACCAGCGCCAGCGGCCGGCCGATGACGAAGACCACCGCCAGGAAGATCAGCACGAAGGGCAGGTCGGCCAGCAGGATGGCCGCCGCCCCCGACAAGGTGTTGCGGATGGCATCGACATCGCGGAAAAGCTGTTGCCAATAGGAGGATGGCCGGCTTTCCAGCGTGCGCAGCGGCAGGTGGATCAGCTTGTCGAACAGCTTCTCGCCCACCGCCACGTCGAGGCGCAGCGCAACCGTCTGCATGATGCGGCCGCGGGACTGGCGCAGAATGTAGTCGAAAGCAAGCACCAGCGAGATGCCGACCACCAGGCCGGTCAGGGTGGCGGTGCCGGAATGGGCGATGACGCGGTCGTAGACCTGCATCACGAAGACCGGCACGCCCAGTGCCAGGACGTTGATGAACATCGACGCGGCCAGGGTTTCACGCACCACCGGCCGCAGGGGCTCGATGATCGGGATCAGCCAGTTTCTCTTGTCCGCGCTCATGAGGATGTTTTCTCGCGCCCAAGCGCGGTAAGGCAAATGAAAACTTCCGAGGCGGTCAACTTGCCGTCGCCACGGCGGTGGGGTAGCCTTTCCGTGGAACAGGGGGAGGGGGCCGGCATGGCCAAGGTGAAATCGGGCAAGGGCATCTGGGCCGGCATCCGGCGGTTCTCGCTTCGCCGTTGGATGATGAGCGGCGGCCGGCCGGCAGCCATCCTGCTGCTGATCGCGGCGCTGTCGTGGCGGGGCGCCGACCCCGGCGACTTCCTCGAAATCGGCCGTGCCAAGGTCTTCGACTTCTACCAGGAACTGAAGCCGCGCGAACGGCCTGACCCGCGCCCGGTGACGGTGGTCGACATCGACGAGGATTCGCTGGCCTCGGTGGGCCAGTGGCCGTGGTCGCGCATGAAGATCGCCCAGATGCTGGTCAACCTGTTCAATTCGGGCGCGGTGGTGGTGGCGTTCGATATCGTGTTCGCCGAGCCCGACCGGCTGTCGCCGGGCAACATCGCCGACACCCTCGACAACCTCGACCAGGATTCCCGCGGGCGTCTCAAGCAGTTGCCCAGCAACGACGCCATCCTGGCCGACGTCATCACCCAGGCCGGCCGCGTGGTGCTGGGCCAGACGGTGGTGCCCGAGCTGCTGAAAGGCCGCGATGTCGACGAGGTGCCGCAGACCTCGATCGCGGTGCTCAACGGCGATCCGTCGCTGTATGTCGAGAACCACCGCGCCATGCTGCGCAACATCCCGGTCATCGACCACGCGGCGGCCGGGCGCGGCATCTTCAACGTGACGCCCGAACGCGACGGCGTGGTCCGCCGCATCCCGGCGCTGGTCAAGGTGGAGGACATCTACCATCCCACCCTGGCGGTGGAGATGCTGCGCGTGGCCACCGGCCAGCCGTCGATCCTGGTCCGCCTGACCCATCCAGACGCCTTCGTCCAGGGCGTGCGCGACATCGTCATCCGTCCCAGCGTGGTCGAGACGGATCCGCACGGGCGCATTTATCTCTATTCGGCCCATTACGACCGCAAGAACTACATTTCAGCCAAGTCGGTGCTGGAGAACACCTTCGATCCGGCCATGGTGCAGGGCAAGCTGGTGGTGCTGGGCACCTCGGCGGCGGGACTGCTGGATATCCGGACCACGGCGGTGGATCGCAACATTCCCGGCGTCGACGTCCACGCCCAGATCATCGAGACGGTACTGACCGGCATGCAACTGGAGATCCCGCCGGATGCGGCCATCACCGAGTGGACCGCTACCGTCGTCGCCGGCCTGCTGATGATCATCCTGGTGCCGGCCATCGGCGCCCGCTGGACGTTGCTGGCATTCGCGCTGGTGGCCGGCGGCATGGTCGGGTGGTCGTGGTGGTCCTTCGCCGAGCACCGCACCCTCTACGATCCGGTTTTTCCGGCGGTGCTGGCGCTGATCCTGTTCATGCAGCTGACCTATTCCGGCTATGCCAGCGAGGAGGCCCAGCGCCGGCAGGTGCGCACCGCCTTCGGCCGCTACCTGTCGCCGGCCCTGGTCGAGAAACTGGCCCAGGACCCCTCCAAGCTGGCCCTGGGCGGAGAGATGCGCGACATGACGCTGCTGTTTTGCGACGTGCGCGGCTTCACCACCATCTCGGAGCAGTTCGACGCCCAGGGTCTGACCCGGCTGATCAACCGCTTCCTGACGCCGATGACCAACGTCATCCTGGAGCGGTTCGGCACCATCGACAAATACATGGGCGACTGCATCATGGCATTCTGGAACGCGCCACTGGACGACGGCGAGCACGCCGCCCACGCCTGCGAATCGGCGCTGACCATGATGGAGCGCCTGGGGCCGCTCAACGACCAGCTGGAACAGGAATCGGTGGTCGAGAAGCGCAAGCACGTGCCCATCAAGATCGGCATCGGCCTCAATTCGGGGCCGGTCTGCGTCGGCAACATGGGCTCGGACCAACGCTTCGACTACTCGGTGCTGGGCGACACCGTCAACCTGGCCTCACGCCTGGAGGGCCAGAGCAAGCCGTATGGAGTCTACATCGTCATCGGTGACGAAACGAGGAAGCGCGCGCCCGACTACGCCGCCCTGGAACTCGACCTCATCAAGGTGAAGGGCAAGACCGAGGCGGTGCGCATCTGGACCTTGCTCGGCCGGCCCGACATGGCCCGGTCGGACTGGTTCAGGGCGCTAGAGGCCGAGCACGTCGCCATGCTCGAGGCCTATCGCCAGCAGCGTTGGGCCGATGCCCGCGCCCACATCGCCCGGTGCATGGAGCTGCGCCACGACCTTCACGTCGAGGGCTTCTACGCACTGATGGAGGAACGCATCGCCCAGTTCGAGGCCAGCCCGCCCGGCGCCGATTGGGACGGCGTGTTCACCGCCACCTCGAAGTAGGCGGAAGTCTCCGGCCCGCGAGCCGCGTCACCCCCGCGGATGCGGGGGGGCATGTCGGGGCGGCGCACGATTTCCCGCTTGCGGGAGCGACTGAAGGTATTCCGCGGCGGGACTAGCGGCGGTAAACCAGACCCGGCCGGACGACGCTGGCGGCCGATTCCTCGACCAGCCGCTCGACATGGGCGCGCATCTCGGCATCGTCCACCACGGCGCGGCCCAGGGGCATGGTCAGGTCCTCGCGGACGGCGGTGGTGGTGGTGGTCGCGGCGGGCGCGGCGGCGCGGGTCTCCCGCTTCGACTTCGGGCTGGGTTCGGGCGCCACCGCCGGCTGGAGCGCCGGCATCGGCTGGGGTGCCAGCGCGTCGACCTCGAACCTGCCCATGGCGGTCAGCAGCTCGTAGCTGGCGACGATGGTGTCGTAATAGGCCATGGTGTAGTTGATTCGGGCGTCATCGACGCGGGTTTCCTGGTCAAGCACCTCGGTGACGGTGGCCTTGCCGGCGTCGCGCTGCTTCTTGCGGGCCTCCCACACCTCCTCGGCCAGGACGGCGGCGTTCTCCAGCAGGCCGGCGCGCTCGCGGGCGACCTTCAGCTTGTGCCAGGCCTTCCGCACCGCCTCGGCGACCTTGCGGCCGGTGTGCAGCTGGTTGTCCTTGCTGGCGGCGTGGTCATAGGTGGCCTGGGCCACCTGGGCGTCGGTCTTGAAGCCCGAGAACAGTTCCCAGTTGGCGGTCAGCAGCAGCGACCAGTCGCGCCGGGTGTCCAGGGTGGCGTTCTTGTCGTTCTCGTAGTTGGTCTTGCCGATGAGGTCGAGGGTGGGATAGTAGCCGGCCTCGGCCGTGCGCTTGCGCTCGCTCGACAACTCGATGGCGCGCGAGGCGCTTTCCAGGGTCGGGTTGTCTTTCTCGGCGGCCTGCAGCGCGTCGTCCAGAGAGCCGGGGATCAGGTCGGCAGGGATGACCGGATCGATCAGGCCCGCCACGTCGGGGGCGCGGCCGTAAACCTGGGTATAGGTGGCGACCGCGTCCTGGAAGCTGCCCTCGTAGGCGACCCGCTTTTCCTTGGAGATCTGCAGGCGCTGCTTGGCATCCAGCACGTCGGAGGCGATGCCGGCGCCCTTCTGCACCCGTTCGTCCTCGAGGTGCAACTGTTCCTGGACCTTGCGCTCGTTGTCGCGGGCCAACTGGATCAGCTTGGTGTAGCGCAGCACGTTCACATAGGCCAGCGTGCCTTCCAGCATGGTGGTCTGGCGGGTGGCCCGCAGTTCGGCATGCGCAATGGTCTGGCTGACCTTGGCGGCTTCGACGGCGGAGTCGGTGGCGAAGCCGTCAAAAAGCTTCTGCGTCACGGTCAGGCCGACGGTTTCGCGACCCTCGTAGAAAGCGTCGTTACCGGCATCGCGGCGGGTCTTGTTGTCGATCCATTCCGGACCGGTGTCGCCGGCCGCCTTGACTGTGGGCAGGTAGCCCGCCCGGGCGGCGCGGATGGCCTCGGCGGCCGACAGGGTCGCCTTCTGCTTGGCCTGGATTTGCGGGTGGGTGGCCACCAGGGCCGAAAGATCTTCGGCGAGAGTCTGGGCCGGAGCCACGGAGGGAAGGAAGGCGACCAAGGCCGCAGCGGCCGCGGATGTCAACGAGCGATGGATACCAGCCAATGACTTTCCCCTGACCAAGATTAGCAGCCCCGACCAACCGGGCCTCCCCATACGCCGATAGTCTTATAATCCCCTTCCGAAGTCAAAATCCAGCAATGAACGATTGGCAGCATCCTGTTCGACCTTGGCGCGCGGGAGGGTCGGGCCAGGTATCAGGTTGGCTGAACGTTAAGGGGAGATTTCGAGGCTGATCCCGGGACGTGGCAGAGGCGGTTGCGGAGCAATGCAAGCCCAGCAGGTTGCTGACATAAAGGAATTCCGTCGTGAACCGGCAGTGCCGTTTTCTATGCTACTCTTGAGGGAGATTATGTGTTAGAACTGCGCCGAAGATCGCAAGGGGTCGCGGGATATGTTCGACATGGGGATGGGTGTGTCAGGGAAGACCAAGGCGGAAAGCGTGCGCGCAACGTTGGCGGACGAAATCCTCGCCGGCAAGCTGTCGCCCGGTAGCAAGCTGGCCGAGGAACACCTTGCGGAGCGCTTCGGCATTTCCCGCACCCCGATCCGTGAGGCGATCAAGCAGCTCGAGGCCATGGGGCTGGTGGAATGCCAGCCGCACCGGGGCGCCAAGGTGATCGGCGTCCAGGCGGCTCACGTGCTGGAGACCTATGCCGTGGTGCTGGCCGCCTGCGTCGAGCTTGGCGCCATGCGCATGGATCCGGAGATGCGCGCCGAGGCCGAGGACGGTGAGGATGCCGCCTTGAGCGTGGTTCCCCGCGCCGTGCGCAACCCGGTGCTGGCCGAGCTGCTGGCGACCCTCGAGGCGCGGGCCAAGCCGTTCCTGGCCGGACCGGTTCCGGTGCGCGAGGCCCTGCTGAAGGGGTGGGCGCGGACGCAAGGCGATCGACGAACTCCGCGACACCGTGTCGCGCGGCCGCCGCCCGCCCAAGGGCTAGCCGATCAGCAGCCGGCAGGCGACCACGGCGGCGATCAGGCCGGCGGCATCGGCGATCAGCCCCGCCGCCAGGGCGTGCCGGACGCGGCGAATGCCGACGGCGCCGAAATAGACCGCGATGACGTAGAAGGTGGTTTCGCTGGACCCGTAGATGGTGCCCAGCAGGACGCCGGCATAGCCGTCGGGGCCGATTCCGGGGCTTTGCATGTAGGATGCGAGCAGCCCGAACGACCCCGACCCGGACAGCGTCCGCATCGCCGCCATGGTCAAGGCCTCGGCCGGCACGCCCAGGGGCGCGGTCAGGGCGCCGAGCGGCGCCAGCACCATGTCCAGCGCGCCGCTGGCCCGCACCATGCCCACCGCCACCAGGATGGCGACCAGATAGGGGATGATGCGCACGCCGACGGCGAAGCCCTCCTTGGCGCCTTCGACGAACACCTCGTAGACGCGGACCCGCCGGGCCACTCCGAAGCCCAGCAGCCCGACGACCAGGCCGGGCACGATCCACGGGCCGGCGGCGCGGCCGTGCACCGCCATCAGCGGGATCAGCGCGAGCATGGCCGCCAGCGCCGCCAGTCCCGCCCAGGCGGGGTAGGGGGCGACCGCCGCCCCGGCCGGGACGGGATCGGGCATGGGTGTGGGTGTGGGTGTGGGCGCGGACTTGGCCTCGGGCGGGATCCGGAAGGCGCGTTGCAGCCCGCGCGCGGCGATCACCGCCACCACCGCCGAGACCAGCGTGGCGGCCAGCGTGGGGGCCAGCACCGCCGCCGGATCGGTCGCGCCGGCCGAGGCACGGAGCGCGATGACGCTGGTCGGCAGGACGGTGACCCCCGCGGTGTTGATGGCCAGGAACAGCACCTGGGCATTGCTGGCGGTGCCGCGATGAGGATTGAGCGTCTCCAGCTGCTCCATGGCGCGGATGCCGAAGGGGGTGGCGGCGTTGCCCAGGCCCAGCACGTTGGCTGCAACGTTCATCACCATCGCGCCCATGGCCGGGTGGCCGGCGGGAACCTCGGGAAACAGGCGGTGCAGCAGCGGCGCCAGCAGCCGTGCCGTAGCGGCCAGCAGTCCGCCGGCCTCGGCCACCTTCATCAGGCCCAGGAACAGCGCCATCACCCCCACCAGCCCCAGCGCCAGCGGAACCGCGCCCTCGGCGGCGGCAAGGGTGGCCTTCGACAAGGCTTCCATGGCGCCCGTGGCGCCGGTGGCTTCGGCCACGGCGGCAACCAGGAAGGCGGAAAGCGCGAGCAGGAAGAAGACCAGGTTCAAGGCGGGCATCCGCTCCGGTTGTGACAACCGGACCCTAGCAGAAGCGGTGGGCGCGCGCACGCTTGCCGCCATCCGGGGCCGGCGGTAAGGTTTGACCGAGAGTTGCATCTGCAAGGGGATGGTCATGGCGGGTCGGGCTTGGGTGGCGGTGCCGCTGGTGCTGGGGGCGCTCGTGGGGCCGGCCACGTCGGCGGCAGACCCGGGACCGCGCATCGA
>JBFMHS010000271.1:0-7503 GCA_040751765.1 Pseudomonadota bacterium
CTGATGATGGCCTGGGTGCTGCGCGAGGCGGTATGGGCCTTCGTCGGCCGCTGGCGCTGCCACGTCTATGTCTGGCTGGCGGTGCTGCTGGCCGCCTTCACCGGGCTGCCGTGGGTGACCTCGCAGGTGATGGCCGACATGTTCGCCGGCATGGCGGTGCTGGGCATCGCCGTCCTGGCCCTGGGCGACGCCCTGCCCGTCTGGCGCCGCGCGCTGCTGGTGCCGCTGGTGGCGTTGGCGATCGGCGTGCACATGTCGCATGTGGCGGTGGCCGCCGGCCTGATGATCGTGCTGGCCGCCACGGCGCTGGCCGCCCGCTTCCATCTCCGCATGGCGCGGCCACGCCTGCTGCTGCCGGCACTGGCGGTGGCGCTGGGCATCGCCTCTGTGCCGGCGACGCATTGGGCCGCCACCGGCGAGGCCTACTTCAGCCGCTCGGGCCAGGTGCTGCAACTGGCCCTGTTCGTCCAGGACGGGCTGGCCAAGAAGTACCTGGACGAGGTCTGCCCGGGCGGCGGCACCCTCAGGATGTGCGAGCACAAGGACGAACTGCCCTACACCGCCGACGAGTTCCTGTGGGGCGAATCGCCCTTCGACGACATGGGCGGCTGGAAGGCCATGCACGACGAGGCCGGAGCCATCGTCAAGGGCGCCATCGCCATGTTCCCCGCCGATGCCGCCCGCGCCATGCTCGACAATACCCTGCGTCAGCTCAACCTGATCGCCGCCGGCGAGGACCTGGTGCCCATGAGCTGGCACTTCGTGCGCACCCAGCACACACGCTATCCCGACGACTTCCGCGCCTTTCGCTTCGCCCAGCAGCAGCGCCGCGAAGGCATCGACTTCTCGGGCATCAACCGGTTGCAGGTGCCGATCCTGCAGGCGGCCCAGGTCGCCGTGCTGGTCCTGGCCTTCCTCGCCTGGCGGCGGCGCGACCGCATCACGGTGGGGCTGGCCACGGTTGTGGTGATGGCGCTGTTGGGCAACGCCTTCGTCTGCGGCGCCCTATCCAACCCCCACGACCGCTATCAGAGCCGGATGGTGTGGCTGGCGCTGTTCACCGCGGCGATCGGCGCGGTGCGGCTGGATCAGCGCTTCGCCGGCAGGCGCCGCGACACCCAGTCCGACACCGCCGCCGGCACCGCCGCCACCAGCCAGACCATGGCGTAGAGCGGAAACGGGAAGGCGATCCGGCCGCGATCCTTCTCCAGCCCCCGGCGGATCAGCCGCGCGGCCGGGCCGGCATCCATCAGGAACGGCATCGGAAAGGTGTTCACCGCCGTCATCCGCGTGCGCACGAAGCCGGGACAGACCACCGACACCCTGACGCCATGGCCGCCCAGCCAGCCGCGCAGCCCCTCGCCCCACACCCGCACCGCCGCCTTGGACGCGCAATAGGCCGGCGCCCCGGCAAAGCCCCGGAACGAAGCCAGCGAACTCATGATGGCGATCTGGCCCCGGCCGCGCGCCCGCATGCGGTCGGCGGCCGGCAGCACGGTGTTCATCACGCCCTCGACATTGACGGCGAAGATCCACCGGGCCTGCTCGGCCGGCTCGTCCTGGCCGCCGGTGCCGGCCGAGACCCCGGCATTGGCGACCACCAGGTCCAGCGGCCGCAGCTCGTCGCATTCAGCAATCCACTGGGCCATGGCGGCGCGGTCGGTGACGCACAGAGGACGGTCGTGCACGGTGGCGCCCCTGGCCCGGCAGGCCCCGGCCACCGCCTCCAGCCGCGCCGCGTCACGCCCCGACAGGAACAGGGTGGCACCGGGCGCGGCGTATTCCCGCGCCAGCGCCTCGCCAAGACCGGAGGACGCGCCGGTGATGAGGATGGCGGTCACCCCCCCTCCTCCAATATCCGCTTGAGCGGCCCGACGAGCGGCGGCAGGTCGGAGCGGGCGGCGTCCAGCACGATCTCGGGGTCCACCGAATGGTATTCGTGGACCAGGATGTTGCGCATGTCGCCGATGCGCGACCATGGAATTTCGGGATGGGCGGCGGTGATGAAATTGGGCACCCGCTTCGACGCCTCGCCCAGCACCTCCAGGTTCCTCAGCACCGCGTCCTGGGTGATCTCGCTGCCGACGAAATCGGAGGCGGTCATCCCATCCACATACCGCGTGATGCGCTCGATGGCTTCCAGCATGTCCTCGACACGCACCCGCCAGTCCTTGTTGGTCACGGCTCGCAGGCCTCCTCTCCGAACACCGGCAGGCACTCCTTGAGGATGCGCGCCTTCAGACGCGGCCGAATGTTGTTCTTGGTGATCAGGTCCACCGGCCGGCCCAGCAGGCCCTCCAACGCGTGCTTCAGTTCGACGTAGCGGAACAGCCCGCCGGGATGGCCGGGCAGGAACTCGATCATCAGGTCGATGTCCGACATGGGCTTGGCCTCGTCACGGACAACCGAGCCGAACAGCGAGGCCGAGCGTACCCCGAAGCGTTCGAACAGGTCGCGATGGGCACGCAGCCGCTCCAGGACCTCCTCGCGCAGGGCCGGCGGGCGGCGCCGGGCGATGCGCTGGGCGTAGGAGCGGACGGCATCCACCTTGTCGGCGGGAACCCGCACCGTCACCTCGACCACGTTGGGACGCCCACGAAGGGGCCGGCGTCTTTCCTTCATGGGGATAGGATATCCGTCCGCCCCCGGCTTAGGAAGGACGGTTGTTGCCCCGGGACGGGGCGGCTATAAATCACGCCACCAGAAGTTCATGGAGGGTCCAGTGTCCGTCGCCAGCATGACCGGCTATGCCCGCGCCGAGGGGCGCGACGCCCAGGTGACCTGGGTGTGGGAGGCCAAGAGCGTCAACGGCCGCGGCCTCGAACTGCGCTCGCGCCTGCCCCACGGCCACGACGCCCTGGAGCCGGCGGTGCGCGAGGCGGCCGGCAAACGCTTGAAGCGCGGCAACGTCCAGCTGTCGCTGAACGTCACCCGCGTCGCCGAGGCGCCGCCCATGCGCGTCAACACGGACCTGCTGGAGCAGATGCTGAAGCTGGTCAACCAGCTGGCCCCCCAGCATCCCGGCATTGCCCCCGCCCGCTGGGACGGGCTGCTGGCGGTCAAGGGCGTGCTGGAGCCCATGGAGGCCGAGGAGGCCGACGCCGAAGCGGTGAGGAAGGCGCGCGAGGAGGCCATGAAGGCCACCCTGGAGCAGGCGCTGGACGCCCTGGCCGCCATGCGGCTGTCGGAAGGCGGCCGCATCAAGGCGGTATTGATGGACCAGTTGGCGGAGATCTCCACCCTCGCCGACCGCGCCGGTGCCTGCGCCTCGCTGCGGCCCGAGGCGGTCAAGGAGCGGTTGCGCCAACAGGTGGCCGCCGTGCTGGAGGCCGCCCCCACACTGTCCGAGGAGCGCGTGGCCCAGGAAGTGGCATTGATCGCCGTCAAGGCCGACGTGCGCGAGGAACTGGACCGCCTGCGCGCCCATGTTGCCGCCGCCCGCGAGCTGATCGAGGCCGGCGGCGCCGTCGGCCGCAAGCTCGACTTCCTGGCCCAGGAGTTCAACCGCGAGGCCAACACCCTGTGCTCGAAATCCTCGGACGTCGAGCTGACGCGGGTCGGCCTGGACCTCAAGGCGGTCATCGACCAGTTCCGCGAGCAGGTCCAGAACATCGAATAGAAGGGGGGACCATGACCACTCTGCCCGCCAACCTGCCCACCGTGGCCCGCCGCGGCCTGATGCTGGTGATGTCGTCGCCGTCAGGCGCAGGCAAGACAACCATCTCGCGGGCGCTGCTCGAACGCGACCCCCATATCGCCATGAGCGTCTCGTGCACCACCCGCCCGCCGCGCCCCGGCGAGGTGGATGGCAAGGACTACCACTTCGTCTCGGTGGAGACCTTCCACCGCATGGTCGAGGAAAAGGGCTTCCTGGAACATGCCAAGGTGTTCGACAACTACTACGGCACGCCCCGCGCGCCGGTGGAGGCGGTGCTGGCCTCGGGCCGCGACGTGCTGTTCGACATCGACTGGCAGGGCACCCAGCAGGTGCGCCAGAACGCCCGCGACGACCTGGTGGCGGTGTTCATCCTGCCCCCCTCGGTCGACGAGCTGGAGCGCCGCCTGCGCAACCGCGCCCAGGACAGCGACGAGGTGGTCAGGAAGCGCATGGCCAAGGCCGGCGACGAGATGAGCCACTGGCCGGAATATGACTACATCATCGTCAACACCGACATCGAACGCTCCATCGCCCAGGTCCAGGCCATCCTGGAGGCCGAGAGGCTGAAGCGCGAGCGCCAGGTCGGCATGCATGATTTCGTGACCGCCCTGCGCGGCGAGTAGGGCGTCTTCCTTTGACCGGGGCCGGGAGCGCCGCTACCATGGCGTTCGGCCTAGACGGAATTATCTAGCCAGGGGCTGGGATTTTCATGGACATCAAGGACCACATTCGCGGCATTCCCGACTTTCCCAAGCCGGGCATCCTGTTCTACGACATCTCCACCCTGCTGGCCCATGCCGATGCCTGGCAGGTGGCCATGGGCCGCCTCGCCCGCGCGGTGCGCGACTTCCAGCCCGACGTGCTGGCCGGCATCGAATCGCGCGGCTTCCTGGTGGCGGCGCCGCTGGCGCTCAAATTGGGCTGCGGCTTCGTGATGCTGCGCAAGAAGGGCAAGCTGCCCGGTGCGACCATCAAGCATGAATACGCGCTTGAATACGGCACCGACACCATCGAGATCCAGGCCGACGCCATCGCCAAGGGACAGCGTGTGGTCATCGTCGACGACCTGCTGGCGACCGGCGGCACCATGGGGGCCGGCATCGAGCTGCTGCGCGGCATCGGCGCCGAGGTCACCGGCGCGGCGGCCATCATCGAGCTGACCTTCCTGCCGGGCCGCGAGCGGCTGCGGCAACTGAACGTTCCGTTCACCAGCCTGGTCGCCTACGACGACTAGGCTGAAACCGCCTGCCGGGGATCGGGCGGCGACGGCTTTGTGGGGGAGAACCTCGGACCGGGCGGACTGGCGATGGATTTCGCGCTGCAAGCGGCGCTTCTGGGAGCGGTGATGGGCTCGGCGATCCTCGCCGTGTCGACCACCTACGGCTGGACCCTGCCGGCCGCGCCCAAGGGGTTCGGCTGGTGGGCCGCCGCGTTCATCCTGGAGGCGGCGAGCAAGGGAGTGCTGCTGGGCGGCATCTCGCCCGTCGCCATCGAACTCTCCGACCTCCTGCACGGCCTGTCCGCCGGCCTGGTGTTCTGCGGCGCCTGGACCCTGTCCGGCCACCGGGTGACCGCCGGGCTGATGGTCAGCGGCCTGGTCGCCACCGGCGCCTGGAGCTTCGCCGCCGAGGAACTGCGCCTCCATCTCGGGCAGATCTCGCTACCGCTGTTCGGCATCGGCGGCCTGCCGCTGCTCTATGCCGGCTGGGCCACCTGGCGGCGGGGTAGCGCCGCCGACGCCCACAAATTGGCCGCCCTGTCCTTCGGCGCCGCCGGCCTGCACCACCTGGCGGCGCCCGTCCTGCACCTGGATTCCGCTTTCGCCACCCTGTCCTTCGTGGTGTCGCAGGCGCTGTCGATGGTGATGACGGTGGCGCTGCTGCTGGTGGTGGTCCGCCGCCAGCAGGCGCTGGCGGAAAGCGAGGGCCAGCGCGCCAACCTGCTGCAAAGCCGCCTGGTTGACGCCCTGGGCAGCGTTCAGGACGGCGTGTCGTTGTTCGATCAGAACGACCGCCTGGTCACTTGCAACGCCCGCTACCGCGACTTCCTGGCGCCCATCGCCGATCTGGTCGTGCCCGGACGCCCGTTCGAGGACATCATTCGCGCCGAGGCCGATCGCGGCGTGGTGGTCGAGGCCAAGGGGCGCGAGGCCGACTGGGTGTTCGACATGATGGCCGACCACGCGGCCAACAAGAACGCCATCCGCGAGATGCAACTGCATGACGGCCGCTGGGTGGCGACCAGCGTCTACCGCACCGCCGACGGCGGCCATCTGCGCATCCTGCGCGACGTCACCAACCGCAAGCAGGCCGAGGCGGCGCTGGAGGAAAGCGTCGCCTGGCTGCGCGGCGTCATGGACACCGTTGTCGACGGCATCATGACCCTGGACGACGGCGGCACCATCCTGTCCTTCAATCCCGCCGCCGCGCGAATCTTCGGCTACGCGCCCGAGGAGGTGGTCGGCCGCGACGCCCGCATGCTGGTGCCGCCGTCGCACCGGGCGGAATTCGACTACCACCTGCGCCGCCCCGACACTCCCGGCGCCGAGCGGGTGATCTGCATCGGCAGCGAGGCCCGGGGACTGCGCAAGGGCGGCGACGTTTTCCCCATGGAGCTCTCCATCACCGAGATGAGCCGGGGCGACATGGTCACCTTCATCGGCGTGGTGCGCGACATCACCGACCGCAAGCGGGTCGAGGACGCGCTGCTGGAGAGCGAGCAGCGCTTCCGCGACCTGGCGGAGTCGGCGTCGGACTGGTTCTGGGAAGTCGACGAGAACCTGGAGTTCACCTTCGTGTCCGGCCGCGTCCGCCAAGTGCTGGGGGTCGGGCCGGGCCATTTCCTGGGCACCAACTTCGCCAAGCTGGCCGATGCCGCCGAGAGCCCCAAGGCATGGGAGGACCAGCGCGCCACCATGCTGCTGCGCAATCCCTTCCGCGGCTTCGTGTTCCTGCACCGCACCCCGGCCGGGGTGGTCAAGTACGTGGAGATGGCCGGCCGCCCCTCCTTCGGCCTGGACGACGCCTTCACCGGCTATCGCGGCACCGCCACCGACATCACCCCGCTCAAGCGCCACGAGCAGGACCTTGCCGCCCAGGCGGCGCTGCGCCAGGCCATCATCGACAACATGGCCCAAGGCGTGGCGGTGTTCGGCCCCACCCGCACGCTGGTTGCGCTGAACCAGCATGCCCGCCGCCTGCTCGATTTGGCCGAGGGCGAGATCGCCCCCGGCGAGACGTCGTTCGATGGCATGCTGGTGCACCTGGCGACCAACGGCGAATTGGGCGCCGGCACCGCCATCGAGGGCGCCCGCCGCCGGCTGGCCCGGCTGTGGCGGACGCCGAGCGCCGTCTTCGAGCATCCCCGCCCGAACGGCATGGTCCTGGAAGTGCGCTCGAACGCCATGCCCGGCGGCGGCCTGATCCTGACCCTGACCGACATCACCGAGCGCAAGCGGTTCGAGGACACCCTGCGCGAGGCCAAGGAACAGGCCGAGCGGGGCAACCGCGCCAAGGCCACCTTCCTGGCCAACATCAGCCACGAACTGCGCACCCCGCTCAACGCCATCATCGGCTTCTCGGAGCTGATGAAGCACGAGATCTTCGGCCCGCTGGAGCCCGAGGCCTACCGCAACTACGTCAGCGACATCCACGAGAGCGGCATGCACCTGCTCGAGCTGATCAACGACATCCTGGACATGTCCAAGGCCGAGGCGGGCATGACCGACCTGATGGAGACGCTGGTCGACGTCTCGGCCCTGCTGCGATCGTCGGTGCGGATGATGGCGCGGCGCGCCGAGGCCAACGGCGTCACCCTGGTCGAGGCCTACGCCGAGGATCTGCCGT
>JBFMHS010000272.1:0-4395 GCA_040751765.1 Pseudomonadota bacterium
CCACCATGTTCGGAAGCGAAGGCCCGGGCGGCCTCGGCGGTGGAGAAGGGCACCGCCTCGGGCTGGCCCATGCCGCCCAGCCGCGCGGACTTGATGACGTAGTGACCCTCTTCGGCCGCCATCCAGGCGGTGTCCGGGCTCTCCCAGCTCCCGGCGCGCGCCATGTCGGTGACGTAGACGGCCAGCACCTCCCTGGGCTCGTCGGGCAGGATGGTGAAGGCCTTGGCGTCGCGCACCGAGGTGAACCAGTAGGGCAGGGCCTCGCCGGCGACGAACACCTGGGCCTTGGGGCCGGCATGGTCCGCGACGATCATGCCGCAGAAATGGCCCATCGCATCACGGGTCAGGGCTTGCGGCGGCGGCGGCGAGATCGCTTCGTCATCCTCGCACCCGGTGAGCAGCAGCAGCGCCAGCACCATCCGTTTCATGGCTGTCTCCGGGTGAAGAGGATCGCGGCGGCGGCCAACGGCACCGCCACCCAGGCGGCCAGGACGCCCACCAGCAGCGCGGGCGGCAGCACCGCCTCGTCTGCGGCACCGGCCAAGCCAGAGAACGCGCGCACGCCTTCGAACCCGGTGAGGTTCAGCAAGCGGAAGGCGTCGGCGGGGCTGGCGGCCAGCAGGCCCCGGAACAGGCCCGGCGGCAGATCCGCCGCCACCAGCACCGCGAGCAGCGCCAGGTCGAACACCACCACCATCAGCAGCCACAGCGCCACGGCGGCGCCGGCGGCGGTGGCGCGCTGGCGGACGGCGGTGCTCAACAGCAGGCCCAGGGCCAGGAACACCGCGCCCAGCAGCACCGACGATCCGATCAGCGCCAGGAACGGCGCCCAGGCGGGCTCGTCGCCCCGTGCCGCCAGGCCGGCCAGCCCGAAGCCGACCCCGATGGCGAAGGCCAGGATGGACAACTGGCCCAGGAACTTGCCGGCCACCACCTGCCAACGCGCCACCGGATAGGCCAGCAGTAGCAGCAGCGTGCCGCGCTCGGCCTCGCCGACGATGCCGTCGAAGGCCAGCAGCAGGGCGATCAGCGGCACCAGGAAGATGGCCAGGCTGGCGAGGCTGACCACCAGCACCTCCAGCGGCGCCGCCTCGACGGTGCCCACCGGCGCCGTGCCCAGGAAGGCCAGCGCCACAGCCAGCGCCGCCATCACGGCGGTGGCGGCCAGGACCCACTTGTTGCGGATGCCTTCCCGCAACTCGCGGGAGGCGATGACGGCGACGGCGTTCATGCCTCGGCCTCCGTTCCGGCGTAGCGGGCGTAGATGGCGTCGAGACCGGGCGGCTCGACCTCGACATCGGCGACCAGCGGCCCCAGCGCCAGCACCCGGCGCAGCGCCGCCATCTTCTCGGCCGGCGGAACGGCGAGGTCGAGGCCGCCCAGGCGCCCGGCCACCTCGGCGGCGCGGCCATCGGCGGCGATGACGCGGATGCGGACGGGCAAGGCGGTCTCGCGGCGCAGTTGGTCCAGCGTCCCCAGCGCCACGAGACGGCCTCGCGCCATGATGGCGACGCGGTCGGTACGGGCTTCCAGGTCGGTCAACAGGTGGGACGACAGCAGCACCCCGGCGCCGCCCATCGCCAGGTCGCGCACGATGTCGTGGAAGCGGCGCCGTAACAATGGATCGAGGCCGGTGGTGGGCTCGTCCAGCAGCAGCAGGCGCGGCCGCCCCAGCAAAGCCTGCGCCAGGCCCAGGCGCTGGCGCATGCCCTTGGAATAGGTGGCGACGAAGCGCCCGGCGGCCTCGGTCAGTCCGACGCCCTCCAACAGGTCCGCCACCTCGGCCGCCGGCCGGCGCTTCAGCGCGGCGTAGAAGGCCAGGATCTCACGGCCGGTCATGGCGGGATGGAACGAGACGTTCTCGGGCAGGAAGCCCACCTGGCCGCCGATGGACGCCACCGCGCCCCGATCGGGGCGCAAGATGCCCAGCGCCAGCTTCATCAGAGTGCTCTTGCCGGCGCCATTGTGCCCCAGCAGCGCCACCCGCTCGCCGGCCGCCACCGACAGGGTGACGCCGTCCACCGCCGCGCGGCGCCCGAAGTATTTGCGGACATCGGTTAAGGCGAGGGCGGTGTTCATCGCGCCAGTGCCCCGACGCGGGGCGGCGCCATCAGCGGCGCGGTGTCGACCACGCCGCCGGGCAGCACCGCCGGGAAACTGTCCTGAGCCCAGCGGACCAGCCCCACCGCCGGGCTGGCGAGCAGAAGCTTGGCCAGCGGGTGGCGCCACACCACCCGGTCCATCAGGTCGTTGGGGCGATAGGCGGCATCGGCCAGGCCGTCGCCGTCGAGGTCGAAGGCGGCGTTGTCGCTCCAGTAGTTGCCGACGCCCTCGTCGGCCCAGTCGAGGTGCCGGCTGCCCACGTACTTGACCTGGGTGCGGTTGGCCACGAAGGCGTTGCCGGTGATGGCGTTGCCCTCGGAGCCGGCGGTGAAATGGATGCCGATGTCGCAGCTCTGGAACCAGTTGCCGGAGAAGCGGTTGTCGTTGGCGTTGTAGAGGAATGCGCATTTCCCGCCGCCATCGGCGACGGCGTTGCCGGTGACCGTGGAGTTGAAGGTGTAGTTCATCAATAAACCGTGGTCGCGGTCGCCGCGCGACAGGTTGCCGGTGGCCTCGATGCGGCGCGAATACATCAGCGCATAGCCGACATGGTTGCCCTCGGAGACGTTGTCGGCGACCCGGCTGTCGTTGGTCCACATGTAGTGGACCGCGAAGCGCAGGTCGCGGAAGTGATTGCCGGCGAAGACGTTGTTCCGGCTGGCGTTGGTGAAGATGCCATCGCGGCCCCAGCGGATGAGGTTGTCCTCCACCCGCGAGCCGGGCGAGTTCCAAAGCGAAACGCCGTTGCCGCGCTCGCTCATGCGGGCGTCGCGGCGGCCGAGGATGGTGTTGCCGCGCACCACCGCGTCCTTGGGCCCGTGAACCTGGACGCCGAACAGGTTGCCCTCGATGCGGTTGCCCTCGACCACGGCGCGGTCGGCGCCGCGATCCAGGAAGACGCCCGAGTCCATGGCATGGAGGTCGCTTCCCGACCCCCTGACCACCAGGCCGCGCAAAATGACGTCGGCGGCCGTCACCCTGACCACGCTGCCCCGGCCGCCCGCGTCCACCACCGCCGCGCCGCCGCCGTCCACGGTCATCGGCATGTCGATGACGATGCCGCCATGGTAGGTCCCCGGCTTGAGCGCCAGCGTGTCGCCAGGCGCCGCCGCCGCCAACGCCGCCGCCAGTCCGCCCGGCGCAACCTCGATGGTGGCGGCATGGGCGGGGAAGGCAGGGGCGAGGGCGAGCGCGACTGTCACCCCGAGTCTCAGTTGTCGCTTGGCTCGGGATGACAGGGGGCTTTCCATCACACCGCCCTCGGCTCCACCAGCATGCGGCCGCGCATCTCCATGTGCATGGCGTGGCAGAACCACACGCAATAGAACCAGTGGACGCCGGGGCGGTCGGCGGTGAAGGTGACCGAGGCGGTGGCCTGGGGGGCGATCTCGAACTGGACGCCGTAGTTCGACAGCGTGAAGCCGTGGGTCAGGTCCTCGACGCTGTCGATGTTGGTGACGATCACCGACACCTCGTCGCCCTGCTTGACCGAGAACTTCTCCAGCCCGAAGGTCGGTGCCACCGAGGTCATGTAGACGCGGACCTTGTTGTCCGCCTTGCGCACCACCTTGCTGTCGGCCTCGAGGTCGATGCCGTCCTCCTTGGCCCATTGGCGCGCCTGCTCCCACGCGGCGTCCTTGCGGTCCCAGACATGCACCGGCTTGACGATGTCGCGCCGCACGATGATGCAGTCGTGGGGCTCGGCGAAGCTTGGCCCGTCGTGGACGATGCGCATCTTGCCGTCACCGATGGCGATCAACTGGTCGTTCTCGGGCTTGAGCGGGCCGACATTGAGGAAGCGGTCCTTGGAGAACTTGTTGAGCGAGATCAGCCACTGGCCGTCCGCCTCCTTGGTCTCGCCCATGGAGGTATGGTTGTGGCCGGGCTGATACTGGACGTCGATCTTCTGGACGATCGGGTCCACCTTCTTGCCCTGGAAGGCTTGGCGGGCTTTCTCGATGTTCCACATGGCCACCTGGCTGTCGATGAACAGGGTCGTGTAGGCGTTGCCGCGGCCGTCGAAGGCGGTGTGCAGCGGGCCGAGGCCCAGTTCGGGTTCGGCCACCACCGCCGAGCGCGGCTCGGCCTTGCCCGCGAAGATGGCGTCCAGCTTGGTGACGTCGATCAGCGACACCGTCGGCGACAGCTTGCCATTGATGGCGAGGTGGATGCCGTCGGGGGCCATGTTGCAGCCGTGGGGGCTGTTGGAGGCGGTGAAAGCCGGCAAGGCCACCATGTTGAACGGCGTGCCGGTGCTCGACGGCCGCCACGGCTCGCCCTACACGCTCTACA
>JBFMHS010000273.1:0-2434 GCA_040751765.1 Pseudomonadota bacterium
ACCGGGACCTTGCCGTCGACCGCAGCGCGCTGGAGCAGTTCCATATAGGCGCGCATGGCGACGCCGACCATGTCGCGGCAGCGGCGGCCGGGTTCCGGCTGCGCTGGCGTCCCTTCCTGCTGCTTCTCCTGGTCCGCGTCCATTCGGGACGACTCCCTGTCCTTCCCCTTGGGGAGGCTAGCACATACCAAAGTCGAAAGGCAGGAGGATTCTTTCCCGTCCGGTGCATGATTCGGCGCCTTGGCGGACAATGACCGGGCCGTAGGCGGACCGCAAACGGGCTTGATATTGAGCGGGATGGGGCGTAGTATGATGCCCATTGTTTGTCCGCATACGGACAGGAGGGCGCCATGCAGTTCCGGGAGCGTCGCCGCGTGATCCAAGTGATTCGCACCATCTACGATCCCTCCATCAAACGCGGCAGGGCGGAGCTGGTGGGCCGGATCGACAAGACGCGGCCGGCGGTGGACGGGGCTCTGCGGGCGGCTTGTTCCGCCGAGGAGCTGGTCGAGATCGAGGACTTCCTGGCTCGGCGTAGCGAATTGCTCTCGCGCGAGGCGACCCGCGAGGCGGCCCTGTCGCTGGCAGGACACATGCGGCTGGCCGAGGCCTATTTCCGCGACGCCGGTGACGGCGGGGATGGGGGCGAGGACGGCGGGGCGGCGGCCGAGATCCTGGCCGCCTGGGATGACCTCAAGAAGGCGTTGCACAAGGCGGGATTTCGCAAGGACAAGCATGCGCCGCGGCGGCCCCGCCGCGCCGACGGCCATGCCCGCCAGGGGAGGGTCTGACCATGGACGCCGAACGGATCATCGACTGCGGACGCCGAATCGCCCGCGCCCATGCGCTGCTGGACCGGTGCGCCGAGATGGCGTGGCCGTCCGAGGCGGCGGTAGTCACCTGCCGGGGACTGCTGGACGAGGCCCGCCGGGAGGTGGAGCTGGCCGATGCCGCGCTGCGGCATTGACGCCGGAGCGGGGGTGTGAATGCGAAAGGCCGCCGGGGTGAACCGGCGGCCTTCGTGGTCCTTGGATGGCCCGCTCACTCCTCGACGGTGTTGCCGTCGAGGTCGCCGGGGCCGCCGGCCAGAGCATCGGAGATCAGGCCGGCGTTCTGGCGGATGGTGGCTTCGATCTCGGCCGCCACGGCGGGGTTTTCGCGCAGGAAGTTCTTGGCGTTCTCGCGGCCCTGGCCGACGCGGGTCGAGTTGTAGGAGAACCACGCCCCCGACTTCTCGATGATGCCCGCCTTGAGGCCGAGGTCGATCAGCTCGCCGGTCTTGGACACCCCCTCGCCGTACATGACGTCGAAGTCGACCACCTTGAACGGCGGCGCCAGCTTGTTCTTGACCACCTTGACGCGGGTCTGGTTGCCGACCACCTCGTCGCGGTCCTTGATCGAGCCGACGCGCCGAATCTCGAGGCGGACCGAGGCATAGAACTTCAGCGCGTTGCCGCCGGTGGTGGTCTCGGGATTGCCGAACATCACGCCGATCTTCATGCGGATCTGGTTGATGAAGATGACGATGCACTTGGACTTGGAGACCGAGCCGGTCAGCTTGCGCAGCGCCTGGCTCATCAGGCGGGCGTGCAGGCCGACATGGCTGTCGCCCATCTCGCCCTCCAGCTCGGCGCGCGGCACCAGCGCCGCCACCGAGTCGACCACCAGGACGTCGACGGCGCCCGACCGCACCAGGGTGTCGGCGATCTCCAGGGCCTGCTCGCCGGCATCGGGCTGGCTGATCAGCAGCTCGTCGATGTTGACGCCCAGCTTGCGGGCGTAGACCGGGTCGAGCGCGTGCTCGGCATCGACGAAGGCGCAGGTGCCGCCGCGCTTCTGCGCCTCGGCGATGGTGTGCAGCGCCAAGGTGGTCTTGCCCGAGCTTTCGGGGCCGTAGATCTCGATGATGCGGCCGCGCGGCACGCCGCCGATGCCCAAGGCGATGTCCAGGCCCAGCGACCCGGTGGAGACCACCTCGGTCTCCACGGTCTCGCGGCTGCCCAGCTTCATGATCGAGCCCTTGCCGAACGCCCGTTCGATCTGGCTGACGGCGGCTTCCAGTGCCTTCTGTCTATCCATGGTGTCCTTGTCCACGAGACGCAATGCTGCCTGCGACATTGTGCAGTCCCCCTGAGTATCCCGATCGCGGCGGGTGATGCAACGCGGATTACGAGGCAACAGGGTACATCATCCGTTCCGGAACGCAACAGGAATGTTCGCGAATGTTCCGATTTGTTCGCGTGGGGTTCGCGATCAGGCGTTCTCCATCACCTGCTTGACCGCCCCGGCCAGCTGCTTGAGGGAAAACGGCTTGGGCAGGAAGTGGATGCCTTCCGAGGCGTCGATGCCGTTCCTCGCGACGTCCTCGGAATAGCCGGAGATCAGGATCACCTTGATGGCCGGGCGCTCCATGCGCACCAGCCGGGCCAGGGTG
>JBFMHS010000274.1:0-2203 GCA_040751765.1 Pseudomonadota bacterium
AGGCGCCACCCAGCAGATCCTGGAAGCCGCCGAGAAGATCGAGAGCCAGACCCGCGAAATCCAGTCCCACGGCGTCGACGCCTATGTCGCCCGCGTCTGCGAGGACATCAACGAGACGGTCATCAACCTGTTCGAGGCCTGCAATTTCCAGGACATCACCGGCCAGCGCATCACCAAGGTGGTCAAGACGCTGAAATACATCGAGGCCCGGGTCAACGCCATGATCGACATCTGGGGCCCCGACAACATCGCCGACATCCTGCCCAAGAAGGAAGAGCACCCCATCGACGAGGACCAGAAGCTCCTCAACGGCCCGGCGCTCGAGAACCAGGGCATCAGCCAGGACGAGATTGACAAGTTGTTCGGATAGAATGCCTCCTCACCGAGGTCGCACCCCCCCCGAGGCCTGCTTCGGGGGGTTTTGCTTGCCGCGCCCCCATCCTTCCTCAGGTAAACACCCTACGCACGCCGCCCACCCTTGCGTTCGCGCACGTGACGATCTCAGGACAAAACGGTAAATACTATTACAATGCAGTGCCGACCCGCCTTTTGATTGATTGCCCCATTCTTTCGGCATAAGCTTTGCCAGCAACGGAAAGGGCGCGCGATGAGCCAGAAGCAGTTCATCTCCTTCACCATCGGCGGCGAGGAATACGGCGTCGACATCATGGCGATCCGCGAGATCAAGGGCTGGACGGCAACCACCGAACTGCCCAACGCGCCGCCCTACATGCGCGGAGTCATCGACTTGCGCGGCACCATCGTCCCCATCCTCGACCTTTCGGCCCGCTTCAATCGCGGCCGCGCCGAGGCGACCGCCCGCCACGTCATCATCGTCGTGGCGGTGGGTGAGCAATGGGCGGGCCTGCTGGTGGACGCGGTCGCCGACATCCTCGCCGTGTCGGATTCCGACATCCAGGCCGTCCCCAGCATCGAGCACGACGACCATTCGGCCAGGTTCCTGACCGGCCTGGTCACCGTCGAGGGCCGCATGGTCGCCCTGCTCGACCTCGAGAACGTCTTCGACTCCCACCACCTGACCGCTGCCGCCACCGCCGCGTGATCCCAAGGGGAATTCCCATGAGCAAGACATCCGGTCTCACAGTGAAGGGCCGCATCTGGGGCGGCTTCCTGTCCATCATCACCTTCCTGGTGATCGTCGCTGGCGTCGGCATGTGGGGGGCGTCCACGGTCAGCGACAGCGTCGACGATTTCGCGCGCGTGGTGAACAACACCATGACCATCCAGTCGATCGACGCCGATGTGGGGCAGATGCGCCGCAACGTCATCGGCTACGTCTATACCGGCAACGACGCCCAGGCGGCGGCGGTCAAGACGCTGCAGGAGCGCCTGCGCAAGTCGCTGGCCGCGTCGGTGGCGGCCGTCCAGAACCCCGAGACCAAGGCCAACCTGCAACGCATGCAGGCGCTGTTCGAATCCTATTCGGCCAACTTCGCCAAGGTCGTCGACCTGCGCGAAAAGCGCGACCAGTTGGTCAGCGAGCGCATGAACCCGCTGGGCCTGAAGGCGCGCCAGCAACTGTCCGACGTCATCGACGCCGCCACCGCCGCTCGTGAGTTCGAGCTGGCGGCTTCGGTCGGCAAGACCCAGGAAAAGCTGTTGCTGATGCGCCTGACCGCGGTCCGCTTCCTCAGCACCCCCGACAAGGCGCTGGTGGACGAGGTCGCCAAGCTCGGCGAGCAGGTGGCGGCCGAGTCGCGCGGCGACCTTGCCCTGGCCCGCGACGCGCAAACCCGCAAGGCGATCGAGGTGGCCGTGGCCTCGGTTGCCGAGTACGAGAAGGCCTTCGAGGAAACCGCCGCAGCCATCCTGGAGCGCAACAATCTCGCCAACGTGGTCATGGCCAAGGAAGCCGAGGAGTTCGCCGCCCTGGCCGAGAAGGCCAGCAAGGCTCAATCCGACCTGATGGCCGAGATCGAGACCGACACCCGCGGCGCCGTCAGCGCCCAGCAGACGACCGGCTCGGTGGTTTCGGTGATCGCCATCGCCGCCGGCTTGGCCTTCGCCTTCCTGATCGCCCGCGCCATCCTGG
This sequence comes from Pseudomonadota bacterium, assembly GCA_040751765.1. GTDB lineage: Bacteria > Pseudomonadota > Alphaproteobacteria > Rhodospirillales > Magnetospirillaceae > CALABS01. The sequence continues at coordinate 2,054 of JBFMHS010000274.1, forward strand.
TGCCGGTCAATTCCATGACCTCGGCCATGGGCGACCTTGCCGGCGGCAAGCTGGACGTGGACATCCCGGCGCTGGACCGCGCCGACGAGATCGGGCTGATGGCGCAGGCGGTGCAGGTGTTCAAGCGGAACGCCATCGACAAGGTGCGCA
>JBFMHS010000275.1:0-7108 GCA_040751765.1 Pseudomonadota bacterium
CCCGATGGGCGAGAGCGGCCGGGCGGGTTTGGGCGATGCGGGCGGCAAAGTGGACTTTGGGATAAATGCACTGTCATCGCCCCCCTGTCACCGGAACCCCCAACCACTTGAACGGACAGTAGCGGCTGGGGCGTGTTCGAGCCTTTCATCGCCGTATCCGGGAATGGAGACCACCGCTCCTCCATGGGGACGCGCTGACCAACCTGTTCCTCACTGCCCGGCGTCGATCCACCCGACATCCGCAGTGGTTCAATCCTCGATGATGTCGTCGATCCACGTCATGCCCTTGACCGCCGCGGGAAGCCCCAACGTGGGAACGGCCAGCAGGGCCACATGGCGGATCTCATCGGCCGACAGCCCCTCGTCACGGGCTCGCCGGACGTGGGAGTGCGTGCTCCCTTCCGACCCGACCGCAATCGACAGGGCCAGCTTGACGAGGCGGCGTGTACGAGCGTCAAGCGGCCCCGCATCGGCTGCCGCAGCTCCCAGATCGGTGTAGGCACGCCACAGATCCGCGTGCCTGTCCGCCAATGTCTGCGCTCCGTGGGGGAGGGGCTTTTTCATGATCCACCCGTCTTGCTGTTCAATCTCCTGCACAAACCCGGACACACGCCCGATGATCCCGCCTCAAGCAATTTGAGCGAGGTCCCCGCAGGTTGACGCTATTCGTAGAACTGCGTAGAGAAAAACGCGCCTCGACATGCATCCAAACTGTAATAATTTTATTTATTTCCTTTGTGTTTCGGGCTGATATTTGCCGTATTGCTAATATACAATTCAACTGTAGGGGTATGTCATGCGCTGATGCGCCAATATATTTCGGATCATCCGGTGTTTTTATTGTGGCAGATCTTCTATCACGGTTGACTTAATACCAAAGGGTAGCCCACCCTCAAGTCGTGTTTGATTGCTGCGGAGCTCCGGCCCGACACGGCGCCTTCTCTCCCATACCGGCGGTCGCTCGTCTTCCTGCGCCGTCCCAACCGCGGGGCGGCGCGCGGTTGCCGCCAACAGCAATCCACTGTCGAGGCACGCCTTACCTCCGACCACTCCGGTCGCCGAAGCCGCCTGCCCGACCGAATTGTAGTAGTGGAGGGTGAAAAGCCATGACCAGCAAAGACGACGACATCCAGGTGCCTTGCTCCGGCCCGCAGGTTGGCCGGCGGCGGTTCCTGCAGGGGATTGCGGCAGGCGCCTCGCTCCTGGCGCTCCGGCCCATGACCGCGATGGCGACCGTGCTTGGCCAAGGAGATTATTCACGCATGACGTCGAGCCACTTCGGCTCGTTCACCGCCCACGTGAAGGGCGGAAAGTTCGTCAGCGTCACTCCTTTCAGCAAGGATCCCGACCCCACCCCGATGATCGAGGTGCTCAACGACTGGGTCTATTCGAAGTCCCGCGTCCATGCGCCGTCTGTCCGCAAGGGCTTCCTGGAGAACGGTCACAAGAGCGACCGTTCGCGGCGCGGAGCCGAGCCGTTCGTGGAGGTCAGCTGGGACAAGGCGCTGGACCTGGTGGCCAGCGAACTGAAACGCGTCAAGGAAAGTCACGGCAACCAGGCCATCTTCGGCGGCCCCAACGGCTGGCGCCAAGCCGGCATGCTCCACGACCCGCAGGTCCTGCTCAAGCGCTTCCTGGCCGGCTTCGGCGGCTACACCGGCGACAACGGCGGTTACAGCTGGGGTGCGTCGAAAGCCATCCTGCCGCATATCCTGGGCGACCAGAATGCCCGCGTCGGCAAGCTTACCACCTACAAGAGCATCGCTGAAAACACCAAGCTGCTGGTTCTTTGGGGCACGACGCCGCTGAAGAACGGCCAGATCATGCGCAACGGCGGCGGGGCACACACCACCCGCGGATACATGGATTCCATCCGCAAGGCCGGGGTCGAGGTCGTGGTCATCAACCCGGTCGCCGACGAGGAAGTCGACTTCTTCAAGGCCCAGTGGATCAAGCCGCGCCCCAACACCGACACGGCCATGATGCTCGGCATGATGCACACGCTGCATACCGAGGGGCTGTACGACAAGGACTTCCTGGCCAACTACACCGTCGGCTTCGCCAAGTTCGAGGAGTACCTGCTCGGCAAGACCGACGGCCAGCCCAAGTCCGCAGACTGGGCCGCGGGACTCTGCGACGTCGACGCCCAGGCCATCCGCGACCTCGCGCGGCGCATGGCCAAGACCCGCAGCTTCATCATGATGGGGCCGGCCATGCAGCGCTCCGATCATGGCGGCTACGTCTACTGGATGCAGATCGTCCTGTCGGCGATGCTCGGCCAGATCGGCCTGCCCGGCGGCGGCTTCGGCTACGGCTACGGCTACTATGCCGGCTTCGGCCAGCCGATCAGCGGTGTCGCGGTGCCCGGCACGGGAACCGGCAAGAACCCGGTGAAGGTGAAGATTCCGACCGCCAAGGTCGCGGACATGCTGCTCAATCCCGGCAAGACCATCGACTGGAACGGCAAGAAGGTCACCTACCCGGACATCAAGCTGGTGTACTGGGCCGGCGGCAACGCGATCGTGCACCACCAGGACATCAACAACATGCTGCAGGCTTGGCAGCGGCCGGAAACCATCATCTATCACGAGCCGTGGTGGACGCCCTCGGCCAAGTTCTCCGACATCGTGCTGCCGGCGACCAGCCCGCTGGAGCGCAACGACATCGCCCGCCGCACCGGCGCCGACAACTACATCATGACCATGCAGCAGGCGATCCCGCCGGTCGGGCAGGCCCGCAACGACTATGACATCCTGGCCGACCTTGCCGAGCGGCTTGGCTTCCGGGATCAGTTCACCGAGGGCCGGAGCGAGATGGACTGGCTGCGGCACATGTATGCCGGCGCCCAGGAGCAGGCCCAGAAGAAGAACCTGCCGATGCCCGACTTCGACGCCTTCTGGGAAAAGGGTTTCGTCGAATTCCCCGAAGAGAACGTCGACAACATCCTGTATGGCAGCTTCCGCAAGGACCCGAACGCCAACCCCCTCGGCACGCCGTCAGGCAAGATCGAGATCTTCTCTCCGGTCATCGCCCAGTTCGGCTACGCCGACTCGCCGCCCTTCCCGCAGTGGATCGAGCCGTATGAGTGGCTGGGGGACGACGAGGCGACCGCCAAGTCCTTGCACCTGCTGTCGTCGCACCCGGCCAACCGCCTGCACTCCCAGCTCAACCAGACCAAACTGCGCGAGAAGTACACCGTGCAGGGCCGCGAGCCGGTCTGGATGAGCCCGGCCGACGCCGAGAAGCGCGGGATCAAGGACGGCGACCTGGTGCGGGTCTTCAACAAGCGCGGCCAGGTCCTGGCCGGTGCCAAGGTGACCGACCGCGTCCGCCCCGGCGTCATTCGAATGGACGAAGGCGCCTGGTACGATCCGGCCGAACCCGGAAAGCCGGGGTCGCTGTGCAAGTACGGCTGCAACAACGTGCTGTCCATGGACCGGGGCACCTCCAGCATCGGACAGGGATCGTCGGTCAAGACAACCCTGGCCGAGGTGGAGAAGTACACCGGTCCGGGCATGACGGTGACGGCGTTCGACCCGCCAAGGATCGTCCGCTAATTGGTCGCCAGGGAAGCCCGCCCGGCACGGACGGGCTTCCCCGCTCTTTAGACGCCTCAGGTTGAAAGGCGGACACAAATGATGAAACGCGCTTGGAAATGGCTGTGGCGTCGCCCGGCAGCCTATTCCATCGCCTCCATGGTCGCCGTCGGAGCGGTTATCGGCGTGATCTTCTGGGGTGGCTTCAACACCTTCATGGAGTACACGAACACGCTTGAATTCTGTGTCGGCTGCCACGAGATGGAGAGCACCGTCTACGCGGAATACAAGACTTCCCCCCACTACTCCAACCCATCCGGCGTCCGCGCCATCTGCTCCGACTGCCACGTCCCCAAGGACTGGACGGCGAAGCTGGTCCGCAAGATCCAGGCCAGCAAGGAGCTCTACCACTGGGCGCTGGGGACCGTGGACACGCCCGAGAAGTTCGAGGCCCACCGCCTGACGATGGCCGAGCGGGTATGGGCGTCGATGAAGGAGAACAATTCCCGCGAATGCCGCAACTGCCACAGCTATGAGGCGATGGCGTTCGAGAAGCAGCATAAGAACGCCACCAAGGTGATGCGCAAGGCGCTTGATGAAGGCCGAACCTGCATCGAATGCCATCGCGGCATCGCCCACAAGCTCCCGGACCTCATGCTGTCGTTCAAAGGCAGTCTCGCCGGCGTCGGCGTCAGCGCTGGCCAGCACATCGCCGCAGGGCCGCGCGGTGTGTCGCTCACCGACGCCGAGGGTGGCGATCTCGGCAGGCTGCTGCCGGGTGCCCCGCTCACGGTCGTCGACAGTACCGGGGATCTGGCGCAGGTGGAAATCACCGGCTGGGCGCCGAAGAGCTACCAGGTCATCATCACCAGCGCCCTGGGCGAACGCCTGTCCTACGCGCAACTCGGCGATGCGGGCCGAGACCGGCGCCGGATCGTGGAGGAAGCCTCGGACCTCTATGGAGAGGGCTGGGAAAAGGTGACGTTGCGGGGCTTCGCGGAGAAGTCCGCTCTAGCCCAAGGCGTCAAGCCGGTCTGGGACCTGGCCGACAGGATCTACCAGTCACGCTGCGGCAGCTGCCATGCCGCCCACGCGCCGGCGACCTATACGATCAACCAGTGGCCCGGTGAACTCGACACCATGGCCTCCTACGGCGGGCTGATGGGCGATGAACTGACCCTGGTGCGACAGTACCTGCAGGCCAATGCGAAATCGCTGCTGAAACCGAAGAAGCCTGCCGCCGAGGAAGAGGGTGACGACCTTTAGAAAGGACTGAGTTTCAAGGGCCGGAGCCAAGGCGTTCCGGCCCTTTCTTCCATTCTTTCGGGTTCGGATCATATACGGAGCGTCCCATAACCGATCTCTTATTGCCAATAGTGGCAGCCACGGGAGATAGCTGGCGATGTTCCAATGCAATCCGAAGGGGGAATCCCGACATTGGGACACGCCCCCTAAGTCCGCGAAACCACACACGAATTTTTCAATGCACCCTGCACGCCATGGAGGCGCGGCTTTTCGCCGGATTTACCCACCGCCCCAAAGCCTTGGGACGGACGCTGGGGGCGCCGATGGGTGTGAAAACGTGCCAACCCGGCCCAATGAAATCAATCTCTTGCTGACCGATTGTGGACGGCAGTTTGTCATTGGTTATCGCCCCCATCGTCGGAGATGGAAGCTAGCCGGATCGGGTGGCGGCAGACCTCGAAAGATCGCGGCGCTTCCCCGTATGCCGCACCAGTATCATCGACATCCTCCATTAACATCCCAGCGTCAATTCCGAAGGCGTCATCCTTATGTCCGCTGCAACCCTCTCCCGGATCCAATCGCTGATGGTCGAGCGCGGTCTCGTGAGCGTGGACGGCCTTGATCGTGCGCGGCGATTGAGCCAAGCAAATGGGGAGGCGTTGCATCTCGTTCTGTCGCGCCTGGGGCTGGTGAGCGAGCGCGACGGCATGCAGGTGGTGGCCGAGGCGACCGGGGTTCCGCTGTGGGACGGCTTTCCCGACGAAGCGGTCTGTCCTGCCAGTCTGAAGTTTCTGAAGAGCGCGCTGGTCGTTCCCGTGGCGGAGGACGGCGAGGTGGTTGTGGTTGCCGTCGCTGATCCCACCGACCCGTTCCCCCTGGATGCGCTCAATCATGCATTGGAGCGCCCGGTGCGGGCGGTGTTGGCGACGGCGTCCGATATCGAGGCTGCCATCGACCGCCTCTATGGCGGCAAGGGCGGGAAGCCGGTGGAGGACGTCGCTGCCGACAGTGCCGTCGCCGACGAGGAGGATGTCGCTCGCCTGCGCGACCTTGCCGCCGAGGCGCCGGTGATCCGGCTGGTCAATGCCTTGATCGCGCGGGCGGTCGATGCGCGGGCCAGCGACATCCATATCGAGCCCGCCGAGGGTCAATTGGCGGTGCGCTACCGCATCGACGGGGTTCTTCGCGACGTGGACTCGCCGCCGCGCCGGCTGCAATCCGCCATCATCTCGCGCATCAAGATCATGGCACGGCTCAACATCGCCGAACGCCGGTTGCCGCAGGACGGCCGGATCAAGCTGTCGGTGCGCGGCAAGGACGTCGACTTGCGCATATCGACGCTACCGTCCATCCATGGCGAGAGCGTCGTCATGCGCATTCTCGACAAGGGCGCTTTGCCGTTGGAGTTGGAGGCGCTTGGCTTTTCGGGAAAACCCCTGGACGACTTCCATGCGTTGCTGGCTCGGCCGAACAGCGTGTTGCTGGTGACAGGCCCGACCGGCAGCGGCAAGACCACCACCCTTTACGCCGCGTTGCGCCATATTGCCTCGCGAGAAAACAAGATCATCACCGTGGAGGACCCGGTCGAATATCAGGTTCCCGGGGTGACCCAGATAATGGTGCAGTCGCAGATTGGTCTGAGCTTCGGCCAGATCCTGCGTTCGATCCTGCGGCACGACCCTGACGTCATCATGGTGGGCGAGATCCGGGATGTCGAAACCGCTGAAATCGCGGTCCAGGCCGCGCTGACCGGCCATTTGGTGCTATCCACCCTGCATACCAACTCGGCCGCCGCCACCATCACACGCCTGCTGGACATGGGGGTGGCCGACTACCTCATTACCTCCACCCTGGCGGGAGTGGTGGCGCAGCGGCTGGTGAGGCGCCTTTGTCCGAATTGCCGGCAATCCTACGAGCCCATGGCCGAGCTGGTCCGCCAGACGGGGCTGGATCGTCTGGACGAGCGACCGCGCTTGTATCGTGCGGTGGGGTGCGCCTCGTGTGGCGGCTCGGGCTATTTGGGACGCACCACCCTGTTCGAGGTGCTGGTGTTGGGCGAAGAGGTTCGCCGCCTGATCTTGCGCCATGCCGAGGCGGCTGAGATCCAGACAGCCGCTGTGGCGGCGGGAATGCGCACCATGTACGAGGATGGCCTTGCCAAAGTCCTGTCCGGACTGACGTCCCTCGACGAAGTCCTGCGTGTCACGCGGGAGAACTGACGGTGCCGGCCTTCATCTTCAAAGTGGTGACCGAAAGCGGCGAGGTGGTCGAGGGCCAAGCCGACGCCGCCAGTAAGATCGCGCTGGTGGCCCACTTTCGCAGTCTGG
>JBFMHS010000275.1:7118-12859 GCA_040751765.1 Pseudomonadota bacterium
CGGGCCTGCGATCGCGCGATTTGGCCCTGGTCACCCGTCAGTTGGCGACCCTGGTAGAGGCCGGTATGCCGCTGGACCGGGCGTTGGACTTCGCGGGCAGGTCGCTGACCGCACCGGCGGTTGCGGCGGCGCTGGCGCGGGTGCGTGAGCGTCTTACCTCGGGGGCCGGCTTAGCCGATGCCATGGCCGCTGACAGCGGGCGCTTCCCTCAATTCTATGTCGCCACCATACGCGCCGGCGAAGCTGGGGGCGCACTGGGCCCGGTAATGGCTCGGATGGCGGTCTTCCTCGAGCGTACCGAGGCTATGCGCGAACAGGTGCGCACCGCCATGGTCTACCCGATCGTGCTGATGGTCACCGCCATCGCCATCCTGGCACTGATGGTCACCGTGGTCTTGCCGCAGTTCGAGCCGATTTTCGCCGAGGCCGGCGACCGCCTTCCCGCCGGCACCCGATTAGTGATCGACGCCGCTCGGGCCATACGCAGCCATGGCTGGCAGGCTGCGCTCCTGGTGCCGATAATGGTTTGGATGGTGGCGCGGGCGTTGGCAGTGCCACGGTGGCGGCGCCAGTGGGACGGGCTGGTCCTGCGCCTGCCTGTGGTCGGCGCCCTGGTGCGCGAGGTGGACGCCGCTCGCTTTTGCCGCACCTTGTCCGCCCTTCTGGCGAACGGTGTCGGCCATCTTTCGGCGCTCACGATCGTCGCCGACGTTTTGTCGAACGCCGTCTTGCGGTCGGCGATTTCCGAGGTCAGCGCCGGGATGAAGGAAGGCCAGGGGATCGCCGGTCCGCTGGATCGCATTGGGTCGCTGCCGCCGTTGGCGCTCCAACTGGTACGCCTTGGCGAGGAAACCGGCCAATTGGACACCATGCTCGGCAAGGCCGCGGATCTGTTGGAGCAGGAGGTTCAGGCCAAGTCGGAGCGCCTCGTCGGCCTGTTGACGCCGGTGATGACCGTGGTCCTGGGGTGCGGTGTCGGTGGGCTGATCGCAGCCATCCTGTCGGCCATGCTGACCGTCTACGACCTGCCACTGTGACCATGGACCGCAACGGCTTCACGCTGATCGAAATGCTGGTGGTGCTGGCCGTGCTGGGCCTTGCCGTCGCGGTGTTCGCACCAGCGATGCGCAAGCATCCGGAAATCTCCGCCGACAGCAGCGCCCGTAGCTTGGCGGCGGCGTTGGAACGGTCCCGCTCGCGGGCGGTGGCGGGCAACACAGAGACCCGCACTCTGGTCGATGCCCGCGCCCGGGCCGAGAACGGGCTCAAGGTCGTGCTGGACGTCGCGGTATCCGAGGTGGAGGGCGAGGCCGTGGGCGGCATTCGTTTCTATCCCGACGGCAGCTCCAGCGGTGGACGCATCACCTTCGACGATGGCCGCGCTGCCGTCACCGTCGGGGTCGACTGGCTGACCGGAGGCGTGGATGTGCATCGCCAATGATGAAGCGGGCTTCACGCTCATCGAGGTGCTGGTGGCCATGGCGATCATGGCCTTTGGCCTGACGGCCGTCCTGCAATCGATTGCCGGCGCCCTAGACGCCTCGGCGCGCGCCGCCGACATGGTTCGCGGCACCCAGGAGGCACAGTCACGGCTCGCAATGCTTGCCGTCGACAAGCCCGTGGGCGTGGGCCGGCAGGTCGGGGGCAGCGACGACCGCCGATGGGAGATGGAAATCTCGGCGGTGGCCGACGGAATGGCGCAGGTGACGGTCATGGTCACGGGCCGCCGCTCGTCCGTCCGGCTGACCACGCTTCGGCCCCTGGCGGGCCGCCGATGACCCGGCAGGGCGGCTTCACCCTGCTGGAGGTCCTGGTGGCCATGGCGCTGGTGGCCCTGCTCACACTCGGCATCAGCCAGGCGGTTGGCGTCGCCGGCAGGGCATGGCGGGTGGTCGCCGTCGAAAAGGGCGGCGATCCCGCGGTGGCCATGGCGTTCCTGCGGCGCCAGATTTCCGGAGCCCTTCCGCTGGCGCCGGATGCCGCCGGCCTGAACGGGCACTCCGACCAATTGGAGTTCTTCGGTGGAGCGCCGGCGGCTGTTGTGCCCGCGCGGCTCTATCGCCAACGGATCGAATTGCGGGAGGGAGGGCGCTGGTACGTGTGGGCTCCGGTTGGGACCGACCGGCCGCAAGAGCGGCGGCGGTTGGTAGGCGGCGTGGAGCGGCTGGAACTCGGCTATGCCGGACCATCGCTCGTCTGGCAGCCGGACTGGATTGGCCCCTCCTTGCCCAGGCTCGTGCGCCTGCGCCTGACGGTAGGCGGCGAGGCGTTGCCCGATCTGGTGGTTGCCCCGGTGGTCGATTGGCCTGTTCTTGAGGCCGGAGGCCAGCCCTGACGTCCGTCACCTTGTCCGCCGCCTTTTGCTCCGCCTAGCATCACGGCGAGCAGGGAGCTGACGGAATATGCTCGCGTGGTCTCTCCTAACCCCCGTTCTGAGAAACGGCCTGCGCTGGTGGCTCGGGGAACTGAACGCTCTGTTGCCGCAGCCGCTACGTGCGGCCCTGTCGAAGCACAAGCGGCGGCTGGAATTGGCGGCCGAACGGGTCCTGGTCCGCCGGACCTCGTTGCCATTGGCGGCCGAGGAGAACCTGCGCGAGGTTATCGCCTTCGAAATGGACCGGGTTCTGCCGTTCCAGGCCGAGGAAGTCTATTTCGATTACATCGTAATTCAACGGGACGCGGAGCACGGACGGGTCCTGGTTGAAATCGCCGCCGCCCGCCGGGATGTCGTCGATGCGCTGGTGAAGGAGGCAGGCAATATCACCGGCGTGGGGGTTTCCGGTCTCGATCCCCGCTTCGATCTCCGTCCGCCGCAGGTGGGGCGGCGGACGCTGCGGCCTGTCGATTGGGCGATGCTTGGGGTGGGAGTGCTGTTGTTGCTCGTGGCCGTGGGGGCGCCGTTTCATCGCCTGAACGCCACGATCGACGCTCTCGAAGCCGAGCTGGCCAGCCTCCGCACGGATGCCCAGGAGGCGCAGCGCCTCAGGGCATCCATCGACACCTCATTGGCCGCCGAGCGCTTGATTGTCGAGCGCCGCCTCGCCCGGCCCATGGCGCTGACCGCCCTGGAAGAGGTCACCCGCCTAACCGCGGATGACAGTTGGTTGCAGCAGTTCCGGATGACGGCGGAGGGCGTGGAGCTTCAGGGCGTCGCGGGCGCGTCGTCCCAGCTTTTGAGGGCGGTGGAGGATTCACCGGTCTTCGAGGGCGGCATGTTCCGTGCCCCGGTGGCGCAAGATCCAAAGACCAATCGGGAACGCTTCTCATTGGGGGCGAAATGGCAGCATTCGTCGAACTGAGCAGGCAGCGCCATCTGTCTCGCTTGGTGGCCGTGGGCATCCTTGCTCTCCTGCTCGCGACCTTGGTGTTTGGGGTCTTGGTGCCGCTCATGGACGGGCTGCGCTCCAGGCACGCCCGGATCGCGGCGCTTCGCGACCAGCTTTCGACGGTGCGCCAGCTCGCCGCCGCGCGCGACGAATTGACCCGCCAGAAAGCGGAGTTGGAAGCCCGACGAAAAAAGAGCGGCTTGTTGCTCGCCGCGGGGAGCGAGGCCCTGGCCGCCGCCACTCTCCAGAATATGGTGAAGACCGCGGTCGCGCGCGCCGGAGGGGAATTGCGCACCACCCAGTCCTTGCCGGCCACCGGGGAAGCGGGGATGCGCCGCATGGCCGTCCGCGCCCATCTATCAACGGATATGGATGGTCTCCGCGCCTTTCTCCACGCGGTCGAGGGGGGCGCCCCCATCCTGTTCGTGGAAGACCTGGATATCCGTGCCCGCGCCAGCGGCCCACAGGACGCGGTGACGGCCCCTGTCCTGGATGTGCGCATCGATCTGGTCGGGTTGTTGGGGGGCGAATGAAGGGCAAGGCGGCGATCCCCGCGTTTGTCGCGGTATCCGCGCTTTGCGCGGCTGTGGCGATGTTTCAGGAAGAAGGTCCGGTGGTGGCGGGGCGGCCTCTCCAAGTCGCTCCGCTTCCGCCGCCGCCCACCTGGCAGGCGCCGGGGATCGATGCCTTTCCACAGATCATCGCCCGGCCCGTGTTTTCTCCGTCCCGAAGCCCCCCCGCCAAGGAGCCCCAGGTCCAACCGGTGGTCAAGGCCCCCGACGGACGATTGGTCGGTGTTGTCTTCAGCGAGGGGGCGAAAGTCGCCCTGATCGAGGACCCGTCGGCCAGGACGGTCATACGACTGCGGGAGGGGCAGGCCTTTGGCGGGTGGACGGTGGCGACCATCGGGGTCGACAGGGTGATCCTCAGCCGCCAGGAACTCCGGCATGCCCTCGGCCTGCTCAAGCCGGGCGAAGGAGGCGAGGCTACGACAGGAGTAGGGCGGCGATCATCCCGATGAGAAGGGCGGCTTCAATTCGACTTTCCCTGCGCGCCTTTCGTCTCTAGGTCCGATGTCCGCCTTCGCCGGAGGATTGCGAACGGGTAGCTTTCGTGGTGGCCCCCACACGAACGGATACCCGGATGAAACCCAGCAAGGGAGCCCTGTTGTCGGGCTCGGTGATGTTTCTGTTGGGGTGCGCGGGTCCGCCGCCGCCGCTACCGCAGCAGGCCGAGGTGGCCGCCCCTTCCTCCACGCCGCCGACCGCCGCGGTCATCACCCCCGAGCCGCCGCCTCAGCCGACGCCCACCGCCGCCGTTCTCCTTCCGGGGACGGGTCAATTCGTCAACGCCCCCCAGGCGCTGCCGCCCCGGTCCGCCGGCATCGCGGGGGATGACGAGAACGTCACCGTCACCTTCACCGATGCCGACATCCGCGAGGTGGTTCAAGCCGTGCTGGGGGATTTCCTGGGGCAATCCTTTGCCATCGACCCGGAGGTCAAGGGCAAGATCACCCTCCAGACGGCTCGGCCGGTCCCGAAGAAGGACCTGGCCGTGCTCCTCGACGAAGTCCTGCGCATGAGCAACGCGGCACTCGTCGAGAGAGGCGGCCTCTACCGCGTCGTGCCGCTGGCCGAGGCCAAGGGGAAGAGCGCCCCCCCGGTGTCCGGGCGCCGCGGAGTGAACATCGTCGGCTACGGTATGCGCATCGTGCCCTTGAACCACATCCCGGCGCGCGAGATGGCCAAGGTGCTGGAGCCGATGATCCCCGCCGAGCAGATCGTCTCCCTCGACGACAACCGGAACATCCTGTTGCTGTCGGGCACCCCCGCCGAACTGGACAATCTGGTCGATATCATCGACGTCTTCGACGTCGACTGGCTGCAAGGGATGTCATTCGGCATCGTGCCCGTCGGGGCGGTGGACGCCGAAACCATGGTCGCCGAACTGGAGGAAGTCTTCGGCGGCGAGGACGGCCCGCTGAAGGGCATGGTCCGTTTCGTGCCCCTCCGCCGCCTAGCCTCGGTCATGGTCATCGCCTCGCGTCCGCAACGGCTTCAGCAGGCGCGGGAGTGGATCAGCCAGCTCGACCGCGCGGGGGAGAGCGAGGTTCAGCGGCTGTTCGTGTATCGTGTGCAGCACGGCCGGTCGGGTGACCTCGGCAAGCTGCTGGGCGACATCTTCGAGCCGGATCGCGGCGGCGGCGACGTGGTGGCGGCCGCCGTCGCCCCCGGAGCCGAGCAGGTCCAGATCGTGGCGCAGAAGGTGGGCGGCCACGGCAAGGACGCCGGCAAGGATGGCGACGCCGGCCTTGGAGGCGCGTCTTCCCGCGCGGCCGCCACCCGGTCGGCGGGCTCCGAAGGCAGCCAAAGCCGGAGCTTCCGTGTCGGCGGTGGCGGCACGATCCGCGTGGTG
>JBFMHS010000276.1:0-3771 GCA_040751765.1 Pseudomonadota bacterium
CCGTGGGCCCTGGGGCGGATCGCCACCCGGTCGACCGATGAGGAGGTCACCGGCCTCAAGGACTTGATGGTCGAGCACGAGCGGCGCATCCGCTCGGGCATGGTTGCCTACGACAGCCTGCAGAAACTGCGGCAGGGCAACACCGATCCGGAGGTGCGAGCCGCGTTCGAGAAGCACAAGGTCGATCTCGGCTACGGCCTGCTGCTCAAGCAGTATACCCCCAACGTGGTCGACGCGACGCCCGAGCAGATCGCTCTGGCGGTCAAGGACACGGTTCCCCCGGTGGCGCCGCTGTTCTGGACGTTCCGCATCATGGTCGCCATGGGCTTCTGGATGCTGTTCCTGATCGGCGCGGCCTTCTGGTTCACCGTCCGCCGCACTGTCGAGAAACAGCACTGGCTGCTTCGGGCGCTGCTGTGGAGCCTGCCGGTGCCGTGGATCGCCTGTGAGATGGGGTGGTTCGTGGCCGAGTTCGGCCGCCAGCCCTGGGCCATCGGCGAGGTGCTGCCGACCTTCCTGGCGACCTCCAGCCTGACCTCGGGCGACCTGATCTTCAGCCTTGCCGGCTTCATCGGTTTCTACACCTTCCTGCTGACCATCGAGATCTACTTGATGGTCAAGTATGCCCGCCTGGGTCCGGCCTCGCTGGGTACCGGCAGGTATTTCGGCGAGACGCCGGCCGTGAAGGCGCCCAAGCGGCACGACACCGACGCCGGTGCTCCTTTGATTCCGGCCGAGTGACGGAGGCCACCATGATCCTCGACTACGAAATTCTGAAGTTCATCTGGTGGGTTCTGGTCGGCGCGCTGCTGATCGGTTTCGCCATTACCGACGGCATGGACATGGGCGTCGGCAACCTGCTGCCCTTTATCGGCAAGACCGACGACGAGCGCCGGGTCATCATCAACACCGTCGGCCCCCACTGGGACGGCAACCAGGTGTGGCTGATCACGGCCGGTGGCGCCATCTTCGCCGCCTGGCCGGCGGTCTATGCGGCGGCCTTCTCCGGCTTCTACATGGCGATGCTGCTGGTGCTGTTTGCCCTGTTCTTCCGCCCGGTCGGCTTCGACTACCGTTCCAAGATCGCCGATCCGCGCTGGCGGCGGGCCTGGGACTGGGGGCTGTTCGCCGGCGGCGCCATCCCGTCGCTGATTTTCGGCGTGGCGTTCGGCAACCTGCTGCAGGGTGTGCCCTTCCACCTCGACGAGTTCCTGCGTTCCCACTACGAGGGCTCGCTGCTGTGGGCGCTGCTGCCGCTGCTCAATCCCTTCGCCCTGCTGGCCGGCGTGATCAGCTTCGCCATGCTGACCATGCATGGCGGTGTGTGGCTGCAGTTGCGCACCAACGCCCCCATCGCCGAGCGGGTCAAGGGGGCCATCACGATCATGGGGCTGGTAGCCGCTCTTGGCTTCGCGCTGGGTGGCGTGTGGGTGGCCTATGGCATCGACGGCTACCGGGTGGTGGCCCAGCCGGCGCTGGACGCCCTGCCCAATCCACTCGCCAAGAAGGTGGTGGTGGAGTCGGGCGCGTGGCTAGCGATCTACTTCGAGGTGCCGATCGCCATCCTGGCGCCGGTGGCCGGTTTCGCGGGAATCCTGCTGACCGTGCTGCTGTCCAGGATGGACCGGCCGGGCTGGGGCTTCGTGACCAGCGCGGTGGGCATGACCGGAATCGTCGCCACGGCGGGCCTGTCCATGTTCCCGTTCATCATGCCGTCCAGCACCAACCCCAACTCCAGCCTGACCGTGTGGGATGCCCCGTCCAGCCATCTGACGCTGACCGTGATGTTCTGGGCGGTGGTGATCTTCCTGCCGATCGTCCTGTCCTACACCGTGTGGTGCTACTCACGGATGTGGGGCAAGGTGACCGAGGAGGAGATCCACGCCCGTAGCCACTCGGCCTATTAGGAGAACCGCCATGTGGTATTTCGTCTGGATCCTCGGCCTCACCGCCGCACTGTCCATCGGCGTCATCAACGCCATGTGGTACGAAGCCGAACGCTCGTTCGACCGTTCCAACTGGGATTGACCTTCCCGAACACCCCCGGCCGGCCACGGCCGGGGGATTTCCCTTTACGGCGGATTGCCATGACCTCGTCCTCGTCGTTCCTGAAGTCCCAGGTCCGATCGTCCCGGATGCCGCTGGGGCTGGCGGCCGGATGCAGCCTGGTCAACGGCATCCTGCTGATCCTCCAATACTGGCTGCTGGCCTCGGTCGTCGGTGACGTGGTGTTCGCCGGTGCCGGGCTCGACGATGCCTGGCCCCGTCTGTGGCCCATCCTCGCCATCGTGTTCATCCGCGCCGTTGTCGTCTGGGGCACCGAGGCCGCTGCCGCTTCGGCCGCCGCCCGCGTCAAGCTGGCGGTGCGGCAGGCGGTTCTCGACCGCATCCTGGCGCTGGGACCGGTGCGTCTGGCAGATCGACAGACGGGCGAACTCGCCGCCACCCTGGTGGATGGCGTCGAGGCGCTGGAACCCTATTACGCCCGCTTCCTGCCCGCCATGATCCTGGCGGCGCTGGTGCCATCGGCGATCCTGGTGGTGGTGGCTCCTGCCGACTGGCTGTCCGGTCTGATCCTTGCCGTCACCGCTCCCATGATCCCGTTGTTCATGGTGCTGATCGGCAAAGGGGCGGAGCGGTTGAACCAGCGTCAGTGGGCGCGGCTTGCCCGCATGAGCGCCCATTTCCTCGAGGTGCTGCAGAACCTCACCACGCTCAAGCTGTTCAACGCCAGTCGCCGCGAGGCCGAGGTGATCGCCAAGGTGTCCGAGGACTACCGGCTGGCGACCATGTCGGTGCTGCGGGTGGCCTTCCTGTCGGCCCTGGCCCTGGAATTCTTCGCCACCGTCAGCATCGCGCTGGTGGCGGTGTTCATCGGCTTCCGCCTGCTGGCCGGCGACATGGATTTCCATCGAAGCTTCTTCGTGCTGCTGCTGGCCCCTGAGTTCTATCTGCCGCTGCGTTCGCTCGGCGCCCACTACCACGCCCGCATGGAGGCCATCGGTGCCGCCACCCGCATCGTCGAACTGATGGACCGGCCAGTGCCGCCCCCGGGAAACCGTTTGCCGCATCCAAAAGCGCCGGTAGCGGTCCGTTTCGAGGCGGTCGGTTTGATCTATGGCGACGGCCGCATGGGCCTCGATGGTGCCGACTTCCGGCTGGAGCCCAACACCGTCACCGCCCTGGTGGGCCCCAGCGGGGCGGGCAAGAGTTCCGTCGTCAGCCTGTTGCTGGGCTTCGTGCGGCCCACAACCGGCAGAATCCTGGTCAATGGCCATGATCTCGGTGAGTTGGATCTCCTTGCTTGGCGCGAGGCCGTCACCTGGGTTCCCCAACGCCCCTACCTGTTCCGCGGCACCATCGCCGACAACCTGCGCCTGGGCGCCCCCGAGGCGGATGACGAGGCACTGGCCAGGGCCGCCGACCTCACGGGAGCAGCGAGCTTCATCGAGAACCTTCCCGACCGCTACGACCACGCCATCGGCGAGCGCGGGATTGGTCTGTCGGGCGGGCAGGTGCGCCTGCTGGCACTCACCCGCGCGGCTCTGCGGAACACGCCGCTCCTGATCCTCGACGAGCCGACCGCCAGCCTTGACCGGGCCAGCGAGCAGCGGATCTCGGCAGCCGTGCGCGCTTTGTCGCAAGGCCGCACCATTTTGGTGGTGGCCCACCGCCTTGAGACGGTGCGGGACACCCCCGCCATCCTGGTTTTCGACCGCGGGCGGGTGGCCGAACACGGAGATCACCGGTCGTTGATGGACCAAGGCCGGC
>JBFMHS010000277.1:0-5379 GCA_040751765.1 Pseudomonadota bacterium
AGGAGCCGGAACCGCTGCTCCTCGACGCAACGCTGGAAGTGCCGGCCGAGCCGCCGCCGCCCGCCGAACCCGCGCCCGAGGAGCCGGAACCGCTGCTCCTCGACGCAGCGCTGGAAGTGCCGGCCGAGCCGCCGCCGCCCGCCGAACCCGCGCCCGAGGAGCCGGAACCGCTGCTCCTCGACGCAGCGCTGGAAGTGCCGGCAGCCGAGGAGCCCGATCCGGCGTTCCTGGCCGGCCTGCCGCCCTATGAGCCGCCCCCCGAGCACGGGCTGGACCCGCTGGTTGCCGAGGACGGCACCGCGTCGGCAGCCGAGTCCGAGCCGGCCCCTGAACCGGAGCCGGAGCCGGAACCAGAGCCGGAGCCGGAGCCGGAGCCGGAACCTGAGCCCGCGTCCACACCAGGCATCGACCCCGCCGTGATGGCGGCACGGGTCGAGGAGATCCTCGAGGCTTTCTCGGACGACGTTCTGGGGGGGGACAGTCTGGCCGGCGCGGACATCGTCGGCTCGCAGGAACTGCCCGCCAACCTGGAGGCCCTGGCCGCGCTGCTGGCCGAGGTACCGCCGGCTGGCGACTTCGCAGCCCTCGACCTGCTCTATGCCTGCTGGCCCAAGACCACGCAGCGTAGCGACAGCCGCGCACTCCTGGCGGTGGCGACCAACCTGGCCTCCACCTTGGGACTGCCCCACCGGCTGCCGATGGCCATGTCCAAGGCCTGGCGCATGCTCGATCCCGTGCTGTTCGAAGACGAACTGGCGGCGCGGCTGGCGGCCATCGCCGACTTCATCGTCGGCTGGCAGCGCGAGCAGAAGACTTTCCTGATCCTGGAATTCGGCGAGATCGAGCTGATCGAGTACCTGTTCGAGGCCCTGCCCCCCGGCGGCCACCTGGACCTGCTGGCGGCAGTGATGAACTTCAAGGTGCTGTCCAACCGCCGCATGGGTTTGGTACGCCGCATCCCCAACCGCCTGCGCAAGCAGGTTCAGCCCATGCTGCCCGAGCGCAAGGACGAGGCGCTGGTGCTGCTGGCCCATACCAAGGCGCTGCTGGAAACCATCGGCAATCCCAACGGCTTCGCACCCATCGTCGAGGCGGCCGGCAAGGCCCGCGAAGAGATCGAGAAGCTGATGAAGCAGACCGCTGCCGCCGGCGTCCACGCGCCACCGCCAGGAGCCGGAGGCGGCCAGCCGCTGGGCCGGATCGGATAGGCCTACTCTGCGGTTTCCTTGACCTTCTTGGCCGCCGGCTTCTTGGCCGGCGCCTTCTTGGCGGGGGCTTTCTTCGCCGGCGCCTTCTTGGCGGCCGGCTTGTCGGCGGCCTCGGGCTTCTTGGCGGGTGCCTTGCGGACGGGGGCCTTCTTGGCCGGGGCCTTGGCCGCCTTGGCCTGGATCAGCCGCACCGCGTCCTCCAGCGACACCGTGTTGGGGTCGCTGCCCTTGGGCAGGGTGGCGTGGACGCCGTTCGACGACACATAGGGGCCGAAGCGGCCCTCGTGCACGGTGACCGGCTTGCCGTCGTGCTCGCCCAGAGTCTTGAGCGGGCCGGCGCCCTTGCCGCGCCCCTTGCCCTGCGCCAGCAGCTCGACGGCGCGGTTCATGCCCACCGTCAGCACATCGTCGTCCTTGCCCAGCGACTTGTAGACGCCGTCGTGCAGCAGGTAGGGACCGAAACGCCCCACCCCGGCCGAGATCGGCTTGCGGGTTTCGGGGTGCACCCCTACCTCGCGCGGCAGGGCCAGCAGCTTCAACGCGATGTCGAGTCCGACATCGGCGGGCTCCAACCCCTTGTACAGCGACACCCGCTTGGGCTTCTTGCCCTCGCCCAGTTGGACATACCAGCCATAGGGTCCCTTGCGCAGGGTCACCGGCTCGGAGGTGGCGGGATCGACGCCCAATTCCTTGGGCCCCTCGGCACCGTCGGCCTGCGCCTCGCCGTTCTCGCCGGCCACCGCCAGCGGGCGGGTATAGCGGCATTCGGGATAGTTGGAGCAGCCGATGAAGGCGCCGAACTTGCCCAGCTTCAGCGACAGCCGGCCGGCGTTGCAGCCGGGACAGTGGCGGGGATCGTGTCCGTCGGCCGAGGGAGGGAAGAAATGCGGGCCGAGATCGGCGTCCAACGCCTCGATGACGTCGGAGATCCGCAGCTCCTTGGTCTCGTCCACGGCGGCCGAGAAGTCGCGCCAGAATGCCTCAAGCACGCGGCGCCAGTCCTCGCGGCCGCCGGAGATGTCGTCCAGCTGGTTTTCCAGGTCGGCGGTGAAGTTGTACTCCACGTAGCGCTTGAAGAAGCTCTCCAGGAAGGCGGTGACGATGCGGCCGCGATCCTCGGGCACGAAGCGGCGCTGGTCCAGGCGCACGTAGTTGCGGTCCTGCAGCACCGACAGGATCGAGGCATAGGTTGACGGCCGGCCGATGCCCAGCTCCTCCAGCTTCTTGACCAGGCTGGCCTCGGAATAGCGCGGCGGCGGCTGGGTGAAGTGCTGGTCGGCGCGCACCGCCTGGCGGGCCATGGCCTCGCCCTCGTGAACGTCGGGCAGCAGGCGCTCGGCCTCGTCGTCGTCGGCCGACGGCTCGTCGCGGTCCTCGCGATAGACCTTCATGAAGCCGTCGAAGGTGACCACGCTGCCGGTGGCACGCATCACCACCGCCTTGTCGGCGCTGGCGACGTCGACCGCCACCTGGTCCAACTCGGCGGCGGCCATCTGGCTGGCCACGGTGCGCTTCCAGATCAGCTCGTACAGGCGCAGCTGGTCCTTGTCGAGATAGCGGGCCATGCGCTCGGGCGTGCGGGTGACGTCGGTGGGGCGGATGCACTCGTGCGCTTCCTGCGCGTTCTTGGCCTTGGTCTTGTAGAGCCGGGGCGCCTCGGGCAGGTAGGTCTTGCCGAAGTCACGGCCGATCAGGTCGCGGGCGGCGGCGATGGCCTCGGCGGCCATGGTGACGCCGTCGGTACGCATATACGTGATCAGGCCCACCGTCTCGCCGCCGATGTCCACGCCCTCGTACAGGCGCTGGGCCAGTTGCATGGTCTTGGCGGCGGCGAAGTACAGCTTGCGGCTGGCCTCCTGCTGCAGGGTCGAGGTGGTGAACGGCGCGAAGGGATTGCGCTTGGCCTTCTTGCGCTCCACCGAGGCCACCGTGAACCGGGCGGCCTCGATCCGCGCCTTGGCGGCCAGGGCGGCGGCCTCGTCGCCAAGGGCGAACTTGTCCAGCTTGGCGCCGTCGAGATGGGTCAGGCCGGCGGTGATCAGCGCCCCCTTCGAGGTCAGGAAGTCGGCGGCCAGGGTCCAGTATTCACGGGCCTTGAAGCTCTCGATCTCGGATTCGCGCTCGCAGATCAGCCGCAGCGCCACCGATTGCACCCGGCCGGCAGAGCGGGCGCCGGGCAGCTTGCGCCACAGCACCGGCGACAGGGTGAACCCGACCAGATAGTCCAGCGCGCGCCGGGCCAGGTAGGCGTCGACCAGTTCCTGGTGGATGTCGCGCGGGTTGCGCATGGCGTCGAGGACGGCGGTCTTGGTGATCTCGTTGAACACCACCCGCTTGACGTCGACCTTCTTGAGTGCGCCGCGCTCCTCGAGGGCGCGCTTGACATGCCAGCTGATCGCCTCGCCCTCGCGGTCGGGGTCGGTGGCGAGGAACAGCTTGTCGGCGGACTTCAGCGCCTGGGCGATTTCCTTGACGTGGCGCTCGGACTTGGGATCGCTCTCCCAGTCCATGGCAAAGCCCTCGTCGGGCCGCACCGAGCCGTCCTTGGCCGGCAGGTCGCGGATATGGCCATAGGACGCCAGCACCTGGAAATCCGATCCCAGGTACTTGTTGATGGTCTTGGCCTTGGCGGGGGACTCGACGACGACGACCTTCATCCGGATCCGATCACGATGAGAAAAGTTCCGGCGCCGCCTCCCCGGCCGATCCGCCCGCCAGCAGCGAGACCTGGTTCCCCGGGTGGCGCTCCAGGCGACCGGCCAGCTCGAGCTCGAGCAGAACCATGGACACCACAGGGGGAGACAATTGGCATTCACGGATGATCAAGTCAACCGTCACAGGCGTCGGACCCAGGCATGCGACGATGGTCGCACGCGCTCCGGCAAGTTCCCGCTCGCCGGGCGGGGCCGCCGCGCGCCCTTCGAAATCCGCCCGTTTTCCTTCAGCCAGGGGCCGGCGCAGCAGGTCGGACAACACCTTCAGGACGTCGTCGGCGGACTCGGTCAGCACGGCGCCGTGGCGGATCAGGTCGTTGGGCCCCTGGGCGCGCGGGTCCAGCGGCGAGCCGGGCACGGCGAACACCTCGCGGCCCTGGTCGGCGGCCATACGGGCGGTAATCAGCGAGCCTGACTTGAAGCTGGCCTCGACCACCACCACGCCCAGCCCCATCCCCGAGATGATGCGGTTGCGGCGCGGGAAGTGGCTGGCCTGGGGCTGGGTTCCCGGCGGCATCTCTGAGACCGCCGCGCCGGCCGCCACCACCTCGCCGTACAGCCGCTCGTTCTCGGGCGGATAGACCACGTCCACGCCGCCGGCCAGCACCGCCACCGTGCCCGAGGCCAGCGAGCCTTCGTGGGCGGCGGTGTCGATGCCGCGCGCCAAGCCCGAGGCCACCACCATCCCCGCCTTGCCCAGGTCGGCGGCGATGCGCCGGGCCAGGTTGCGCCCGTTGATGGAGGCGTTGCGGGCGCCGACCATGCCCACCATGGGCCGGGCCAGCAGCGACGGGTTGCCGCGCACGTAGAGGATGGGCGGGGCGTCGTCGATGGCCGCCAGCCAGCGGGGATAGCCGGGCTCGATCGTGGCCAGGGCGACGGCGCCGAGGCGCTCGGCCGCCTCCAACTCCCGCTCCGCCGCGCCCTTGGGGCAGACGACGATGGGGCGCGCCCGGCCACCGCGCTTGGCCAGCTCGGGCAGTGCCGCAAGCGCCGCCGCCGCCGTGCCGTAGCGTTCCAGCAGCCGGAAGAAGGTGCGCGGACCGACGTTCTCGCTCCGGATCAGCCGCAGCCAGTCCAGACGTTCGGCGGCCGACAGGGTGCGGGTTGCCTCGTCCATTGAGCGAAGACTGCGCGATTGCATGCACGTCGTCAATATGTGGACAAGCGCACAGCGCGGTATATCCTTGAGTCTCCACGACTGTCGGGGGGTCGAGATGAGCATTCTGAGCGGCGCGCCGGAGCGGCGGAACTTCGCCAAGGGAACGGTGATCTTCCGCGAGGGCGACAAGGGGGCCGAGGCCTATTTGGTCCAGCAGGGGACGGTGCGCATCTTCAAGACCGTCTCGGGCAAGCGCATCACCATTGGCCACTGCAAGCCGTTCCAGGTGTTCGGCGAACTGGCGCTGATCGACGACGCGCCGCGCATGGCCGCCGCCGAGGCCACCGAGGACACG
>JBFMHS010000278.1:0-9668 GCA_040751765.1 Pseudomonadota bacterium
CAACGTCGCGCTGTTCAGCCTGCCCAATATCGAGGTTGTCGAGATCCTCGCCGACACCTTCGTTCGTGACCCTGGTTTCGACCTGGCCGCCTTCGCCGCCCGCTCGTTCGGCCTGTTCCAGGAGGAACCCTACGACGTGGTCTGGCGCTTTGCCCCGGAAGCGGCCGAGGACGCCGCCGACTTCGTCTTCCATCCCAGCCAAAGCATGGAGCGGCAGGCCGATGGGGGATTGATCGTCCGCTTCAAGGCCGGCAGCGACCTGGAAATGGCCTGGCATCTCTACACCTGGGGCGACAAGGTCGAGGTGCTGGAACCGTCCCGGCTGGCCGAGATGGTCCACGGGCAAAGGACCGCGTGGCCGGCATTGCCGTGAGGGGCTGGGGTCCGACGGCTATTCATCCTTTCCGCATGAATCATGACCAAGCCACAGCAGCAGCAAGATGGCCGCCAGTCCCGGTGAGGAGCGCACAAGGTCGCTTGCGCTCGACAGCAGCGCCAAGGCGAAGATGGCCATGAACGCCAGAGCGGCGGCAAGCAGCACCCACTGCCAATAGTAGATGGCAATGCCGGTGGCCGACACGATGAACAGGATCTTTGCCAACTTCATTCTTGTTCACTCACGGCCGAGGCGGAATGGAATCGCGAACCTGGGCGCATTGCCGGCGAGCGTCCTCGTCCGTGGTGGGCTCAGGACAGCGCGCCAAGGCGCGTGCCCCGGCTTGGGGAAGGATATGGGACGGGCCTGTCGCTTCGGTTGTTTTCGCCGATTGTCCGGCGGCCTGGGCCGCGTCGTCGATGGCGTGGGGGGCTGGACGTATCGCTCGGGCCGCCGTTTCATCGCCACTGCGGAAGATAGCCTGAAGCAGTTTGGACAGGGCGCCGGCCTGGGCGGGGATCGGGGCGGCCAGGGCAGCCAGAACGAGCAATGTAAGCAGCTTGCGCATGGCAGGCCTCATCGGTGGATCGGTTGGAAGCATGCCGTATTGCTGTGACAGTCTTGGACGCATTGCGCCGCCCGGTGGGCAGGAGGTGGTCAATCGGCACCCGCAACCGACCGGCCACCTCCATCCGTTCGACCGGCATAGTGCCGGTCGGGTGGGCTCCGAGCGGGGTCGCCGCCATTCCCACCGCCGCACTCGATCCGTCCCACGCGACGGCGTCTCCCGCGGTCCCCGCGCTTTCGGGTCCGGGTCCCCGTGAACGGGTTCTATTCCCGCTCGGTGGTGCGCGCGTCGATGGCTATGCCCTCCATCACGCGCCCCAACTCCTCTGCCAGCTCGGCATGGTGCTTCCCGAGATAGGCGGCCACCGTGGTATTGCCCAGCAGCCTGTTGACGAAGCCCTTGGCGACCACCAGCACCAGCATGGTTTCGCCCAGGGTATCCTCGACCGACCGGTAATCCTGCTGCAGCTTCTCCATTTCCCGCTCCATGCGGGCGATCTGCTCCGGCGTGACGCCGGCAGCCGGCTTGGCCTTGACCCCATCGACCAGCAACTCGGGCCGAGTGGTAGCCAGGATCATCCTGGCGTAATTCGTGGTGTAGCGATTGGCCGAAACCATCATTTCAGCGGCGGCGAGTTGCCGGACCGCCTTCATCTTGCGTAATGCCGCGAAAGCCCCCTGGCTGACATGGCGGTCCTTCAGGATCTCCACCACCTCGGGGATGATACCGTCGAGCAGGCGCTGCCGCTCACGGATCCGCTCGACATTGACGTTTAGGGACTGGGCGATGCGCTCGGGCGGCACGCCTTTTTCGATCGCCTTCAGGATCATCTTGTGTTCCTGGACGGACGAGAGGCGATTGATCCGTTTGTTATAAGTGAACCCTTCGTCGTCGGTGGAGACGAGGCAGACAGCTTCCGCCGCGCCAAGTTCCTTCAGCGCCTCGAGGCGCAGATGGCCATCGAGCAGGATGTAGAAACCATCTCGGCCCTTCTCGGGGTGAACCGCCAGCGGCTCGATGATCCCCACCTCGCGAATGGATGCGAGAATGGTCAAGTACTTGGGCGATTGGCGGATGCCCTTGGGCACCTGCCGGGTCGGCAGGACGCGGGCCAGGGGGATGCTGACGGTACGGCCGTCGAAGCTGCGGTGGACATGGGTCATGGCCGGATGCCCGGCGCGGGTCATGGCCGGCTCTCCGGCGGCGGCAGCCTGTCGGCCAGCACCTTCGGCATGTCGGCGACGCCCTCTGCCCGCAGCAGCGTCCGGAAATGCTCATCGGTCAGCAGTTTGCGCAGCGCGGTCACCACGAACAGCAGCCGCTGGTCGTTGATCTCAGCTTTCTTGACCAGCACCTGTTGGCGTCGCACCTCGGTCTGGTACGTCTGCAGCAGCCGGCGCGGCGTCATCGTCTTGTCGACCTTCTCTTTCCAGCGGCCGTAGCCTTTGCCGGTGAAGCGCCGCCGGTCGATCAACTGGCGTACCTTCTTGAACTGGTCGCCGCGCAGCAGGCCGCTTTCATAGGCCCCCATCAGGGCCACCTGAACATCGGCGTCATCATTCTTGGCGATCTCGGTGGCAATGGTCATCGGCAGCCAGCCTTTCTCGACGGCGGCGATCAGCCGCTCCTCGCCGGCCCTCAGCAGGATCAGGATGCCGTGGATGTAGCTGACATCGAGCCCGGTCTTTTCGGCGATGGCGACACTCGAATAGCCTCGCTCTTCCAGGACCCGCACGGCGGTCAGCAGGTCGCGGTTGGAGTGCTGCCGCCGGGCGAGGTTCTCGATCAGGCTGATCAGATAGAGGTTCGCTTCGGACGCCTCGACGACGATGGCCGGGATCTCCTTTTCCCCCAGCGCCTGGAACGCCTCCAACCGACCCTGCCCGCAGACCAGATGATAGCCAGGGCCATCGTCACCGATGACCTCGGCCACTTCGATCGGTCGCTTGAGGCCGACGGTGGCAATGCTTTCCACCAGGGCTGCGAAGATCTTCCGCGACCGGCTCCGTGGATTGATCACCTTGATGCGGTCGATGCGGATCGCGCGGATCTCGCCCGGACCGCTGACATGGTGAGCGGCTGCTTGTCTCATAACCGAATCTCCCTGATGGCGACGCGCCGGGCCATGCCCACGAGAGCTTCCAGACCGTCGAAACGATAGGTGTCGAGGCCTGCGCCGTTCTCCTCGGCCAAGCGCAGCCTGGGCGCCGTCATGTCGATGGAGGGGAGCAGGTAGTAGTCGTGGACCTCGTCATTGCCAGGAGCCATGCGCACCGCGACGGTGATATCGGGCACCAACCCGGAATCGAGCCGGATCACCCAGCGGCGCGCCCCGCCTTGACTCTCCTGGCAGCGGCTCAGGACCAGCGAGACGGTGAATTCCTCGTTGACGGACAAAATGTCGGTGCGAGGGTCGATCTCGACCCGGCCGCCTACTGCCCGGATGCGAGCCAGCGTGTCGGCGATGATTGTAGGGTGCAGCTCGCGGAGATGCCGATTGATGTCGATGTAGCGGTAGTCCCGCCCCGGCCGGTAGCCGATCAGCGAGTAGGCGCGGACCAGACTGCCGAAGCGGTGGCGGAAGGCGCTGCTGGACGGCATGTCCTCACACTCGTCGATGACCAGCCCGGAAAGATGCCCCTGGCGTGCCAGCAATGCCTTCAGCCGCTCCAGCATCTCCAGATTGGAAAGGCGGAAGCTGCGGGCGGCGATTAGTGCCTGGGCAGCCCGGAACAGCTCCGGCTCGACGATGGGGATGAAGGCACCCTCGGCCCTGATCCAGATGTCGGGGCGGTTGACCACCCTTTTGCCCTTCAGCTTGCAGGAGACGCGGTTGTAGACGTTGGTGCCGACATACTTCTCGTTGGTCAGCACCTGATGCACGGTGGCCCGCGTCCAGGGGTGGCCGAGATCGGTAACGATGCCCATGCCATTGAGCGTCGCGGCGATCTGGCTCTCGGTCCTGCCATCCTCGACGAATGCCTGATACATCCCGCGCACCGTCTCGATTTCCTCATCGGGACCGGGGACGAGGATGACGCGGTCGGTCTGCAGGCTCTTGCGCTCGCCGCGCACCAGGATGCTTTTGGGCTGTAGATTCTGGTCGACCATCTGGCGGCGCAGGCCATAGCCGGCCGGTCCGCCCTGGCGAAAGCCGAGTTCGATGAGACGGCACTGGCCGGCGAACACCTTGGTCGACAGCTCGCGGCTGTACTCGCCGGCCATCTTCCGCTTCATCATCTTGATGATGTCCGATCCCATGCTGCCGTCGTTCTCGAACTGCTCGGCGCAGTATTCGACGCGGATGCCGGCCTTCTTGCACAGGTATTCGTAGTAGGCGCTCTCGTCGGCATCCTGAAACCGCCCCCACCGGCTGATGTCGTAGGCCAGCACCACCGCGAAATCGGCCCGGCCGTTCTGGACATCGTCGATCAGTAGTTTCAAGCCATCCCGGCCACCGATATTGAGGCCGCTCTTGCCGGCATCGGCATAGGTACGCACGATCTCGAATCCACGGCGGGCGGCGTACTGGCGGATGGCGTCGGACTGGTTCTCGGTCGAATACTGCTGGTGTTCGGTGGACATCCGCACATATTCGGCGGCACGGATCTGTTCCCGACCGTCCGATACTTCGCCTCCTTCGGGATATTTTCCTCCGCCCAACCCCGTCTTCTCCATCCATCCGTCGATGCCCCGCTGGCCTTCTGCGGCCACTGCCATCAACCATACGGACGGAGAACTCGGATGTCTTTGCTGGAAAAGGGCACAATTGTGCCCGATTCAGGAGTTGACAATGGCTGCCAGCCTGGCTTGGCAATGGCGATTGCCGCGGCATTGCGGCTCGAACTGAAAGGGCGCCGTGCCAAGGCCAAGATCATTGGCCGCTGGACGGGGGCAAGTGAACGCGCCATCAAGAACTGGCTGATGGGCAGGGCCGTTCCCAGTGGCATTCATCTGGTCGCGCTGATGCGACATTCCGACGAAGTATTCCAAGTGGTCATGACGGCTGCGAGGAGATAGGAAGTGAAGGTGTGACCCGCGTTGCCCGCGGGCTGCCGGTGGGTTACGCTACTGCCCTGCCGCGTGAGGTTAATTGGAGCGTTCAACTGAATGGTTATGTCGGCGCAACGCTGGTCGGCCATTGCCGAGTCGGAATTCGACTGGGAACGCGAGGCGCTTGGATTCCTCCGCAACCATCTGCCCGATGTCGACCCTTGGCATGTCTGGTCGAATTTCGAGTTCATCGACGACCAGGGGCGGGTCAACGAGGTCGATGCCTTGGTCCTCTCCCCGAGAGGGCTGTTCCTCGTCGAAATCAAGAGTCGGCCCGGTCGTGTGGAGGGCGACGCCCATAGTTGGACCTGGCTCCATGAAGGACGGGCCAGCACCTATGACAATCCCTACCTGCTAGCCAATCGCAAGGCCAAACGGCTGAAAAGCCTGCTTCAGCGGCAGGAGGCATTCCGCCGCGCCCGGATTTCGGTGCCGTTCGTGACCGCCGCCGTATTCTTGTCATCACCCACCAATGACCTGTCTGCCTTGCCGCCATCTGTTGCGGCCAACGCCTTCAACCGGGGACGCCCCGGAACGCCGAGAGATGAGGGCATCATCGCGGCCTTGAGCGGCGTGGTCGGCCCGGGGCGGGACCGCACGCCCAATGGCGATCCAACCATCCGGCGGGCGATGAAGTCGGCCATGGAGACGGCCGGAATTCGCCGTTCGCTCAGTCATCGTCGTGTCGGCGATTACGAGCTGGAGAAGCTGATTGAGGAAGGCGGCGATTACCAGGACTATCAGGGCCTGCATGTCGCGGCGGGCGTTCGCCGTCGCATTCGCATCTTCCAGACGCCACCAGGGCGGGCGCGCGAAGACGTCTTCAAGGCGGTGGCGCGCGAGTTCCAAATCCTGGAGGGTGTTAACCACCCTGGGATCCTGCGCGCAAGCGACTTCAAAGATACCGAACGAGGTCCTGCTCTTGTCTTTGAATTCGATCCCAAGGCCGTTCGACTGGATTTCATTCTAAAGGAAAAGGCGCTCGTCGATCGCCTGGGCGTCGATCAGCGCCTTCACCTGGTCCGCCAACTGGCGGAGACGATTCGGTATGCCCACGAGAAGAGGCTGACTCACCGCGCCCTGGTGCCACAAAATGTCCTCGTCCGTGACATTGGCGAGCGATTGCCACGGCTGCAGGTGATGAACTGGCAGTTGGCGGCGCGCGAGGCCGGCAGTACTGGCGGAACCCTCCAGCACACACTGGGAACAATTCATCTCGACGACCATGTCGATGATCCGGCCAAGGTTTACATGGCGCCGGAAGCGCTGCAACACGCCGGCCCGCCGGTGCTCGCCGACATCTTTTCGCTGGGCGCGATCGCCTACCATGTCTTTTCTGGTCAGCCCCCAGCCACATCCACGGTAGAACTGGTCGAGAAGCTGCGCCACGGCCAGGGGTTGATGGTCGTCGATGTCATGGACGGCGCGTCGGCGGATCTGGTGAATTTGATCCGTCAGGCCACCCATCCCGATGTCAGCCGCCGCCTCGATTCCACCGATGAATTCCTGGCTCTGCTGGCCAAGGTCGAGGACGCCACGGGACAGACCGAGGATCAGGTCGTCGATCCGGGTGTCGCCAAAGCCGGTGACCGGTTGGATGGTGGCTTCACCGTCATTCGCCGTCTGGGGCGCGGCAGCTCGGCCGACGCCCTGCTGGTCCAGCGCGACGATTCGGAGGAACAATTCGTCCTGAAAGTGGCGATCGATTCCGCCCACAGCGAACGGCTGGCGGCCGAAGGAGAGGTCATCGCCCGTCTGGGGCACCAGAACATCGTGCGCCACCGCCAGACCTTGACGGTTTCGGGCCGGACGGCGTTGCTGATGGAACAGGCTGGGGACGAGACGCTGGCGGCCAGGCTTCGCCGCGGCGAGCGCCCCTCGCTCGACCTTGCCCGTCGTTGGGGCGAGGATCTGATCTCCGCCATCGACTATCTCGACGAACAGGGAATCGCCCACCGCGACATCAAGCCCGACAACATCGGCATCCGCTCGAACCGCAAGAGCACCCTTCATCTGGTACTGTTCGACTTTTCCCTGTCGCGGGGGTCGCTGGACAACATTCGGGCCGGGACCAGGCCCTACCTGGACCCGTTCCTCAGTCTGCGCCGACCGCCGCGCTGGGATCTCCATGCCGAGCGTTTCGCCGTGGCGATGACGCTTTACGAGATGCTGACCGGCAGCATCCCCATCTGGGGAGACGGTGCCTCGGAGCCAGCCGTGCTGGATTGCGAGGTGACTCTGGAAGCCGAACGCTTCGATCCGCAGGCCCGCGACGCCATGGTTGCGTTCTTCGAACGTGCGCTGCGCCGCTCACCTGCTAAACGGTTCGACAATGCCGAAGAGATGCTGAAGGCATGGCGTCAGATCTTCGACGACATGCAGCCGACGACGGTGGTCAGCGACGACAGCTTCGATGTCATTGCGCGCCGGGTCACCGCCCAGACACCTGTCGCGGAACTGGGCTTGGGCGTCGAGGCGCTCGATGTGCTCACCCGCATGGGGGTCGAGACCGTCCGCCAATTGCTCGGCGTGCCCCGCATAAAGCTGCGCTATCTCAGCGGCGTTGGCGACCGTATCCGCAAGGAGATCCGCCTCAAGGCCAAGAGGCTGGCCCATTTGCGCCCCGAACTCGTTCCCGGTGGAACGACGACCCAGGACGAAGCCCCCTCGCTTGCCGGCAGCATCGACAACCTCGCCGCCTCGTTGTTGCCGAAGCGGCCTCTGGGGGAGGAAGCCCCCGACGACGAGGCCGTCTCCACCTACTTGGGGCTGGAAGAGGCGTCGGAGCCGTGGCTCGGAATCGGTGCCGTGGCCAATCGCACTGGCTTGTCCCGTGTGGCCTTGGCCGAACTTCTCCGCGAGGCCCGTGGCAGGTGGCAGAACAAGGATTCGCTTGCCGAAGTGCGTCGTGATCTGGCCCGCCTGCTGGATCAGGAGGGCCGGGTGGTCACCGCCACCGAAGCGGCTCGGGCGCTTCTGCTTCAGCGTGGCTCGCTGAAAACCGACGACGAAGAACGCCTGCGGTTGGCCCAGGCCGTGGTCCGAGCGGCCGTCGATGCGGAAGAAATGGGAGCCGAGCCGCGCTTCCGCTTCTATTCCACCCGCACGGTCCCCATGATCGCTGCGGATGCAACCATCGCATCGGCGGCGATTGCATTGGCGGAAGCCGCCGACGATCTCGCCACCCTCGATCCTCTGGCCTCGCCCCAGCGTGTTCGGGAGCGCCTGGACGAGGTGGCCGGCCCGGACCTCAAGGCCGTGGCGTCGCCGCAGCGGCTGGTCCGCCTTGCCGTGGCCCTGGCGTCCAAGGCCGCCCTGTCGACCCGTCAGGAAATCTATCCCCGTGCCATGCCGGCGGAGCAGGCCATCCGCCTTGCGCTGAGTTCGCTGATGGGGCCGACCTGGCTGTCGCGCGAGCAGATTTGCGAACGCGTCCACAGCCGCTATCCCGAGGCCCAGCCCCTACCGGATCGGCCGGACCTGGATCGCCTGCTGAAGGCTGCGGGCGCCGAACTGGAATGGCGCGAGGCCAGCGCAGCTGGCCCCGCCGGTTTCTGGCGCAAGTCCATGGGGTTCGATCCGTCGGGAAGCGCCCAAACCCAGTCGCGCCTGAACACCTTCGCCCCGCCGGAGGAGGAAAGCCCCGACCTCGTCGAGGCCCGCAAGTTCGAGGACAAGCTGTCCCGCGTCATCGCCGATGGCGGCTTCCTGGCCCTTTCGCTGGCCCCAAAGCGGGCTCTTGCGACAGCTCGGGAACTGGAGGGCCGCTGGGGGATGACACGTCTCAGCATCGACGCCCTGCTGTTGAGGGCGATGAAGGCGGCGGCAGAGGCCAACGACGTCGAATGGCTGACCGTGCGTCAAACCGACGCCGCCGGATCGGGCGCGGCGGAGTGGCGCCATCTCAAGAACCTGGCCGAAATCGCCTGGCAGCAGGTGGAAGAAACCATTCGGGCAGTCCCCGGACCCGTCCTGCTGACCGATGCCGGCCTGCTGGGGCGCTATGATCTCGTCCATCGCCTGGACGTGCTGCGGGGTCATTGCGGCAAGGCGGATGGCTTGGCCGGTCTGATCGTGCTGGTGCCCATGATGGTTCCGGGCCAGCCCGCCATCGAGGGTAAGCCGGTACCGGTCATGTCCACCCAATGGGCCATGGTGCCGGATGCCTGGGTGGAGAATCGGCATCGGGCCGGGCGGGCGGCGTAAGCGGGGGCAGAATGCCGGACGACGATTGCATGCAAACTGAAGCGTTCTGCTTCGAAAGCGGTTCAATCGAACCTGCTCAGTCTGCTCACCAGCATCCCGACGACCACTTCTTTTGCACTGAGGAAATCTGCCTCATCGAGGTGAGGCCGGCGAAGATCAAGAACTTCTTCTTCCGCGCCCGGAAGGGGAAGCTGCATCATCAGGACTGTCGCTATTACAAGGAGCCGAAAGAGGACAATGGCCCCGGCGATCCGCGGCCGAAGCCGACTCCTGATCCGCAGCCTCAAATTCCCACGCGCCTGGGGCCTCCTGCACGCCGAATTCCCTGGAGGGAGCCCAGCCGCGAGGAACTCTTGGCTTTGGTGCAAGGGGCCAAGCGCCAACCGGTTCTCGTTTCCGGCACGTTGGAGGAGGTCGTTGCCGCCTGGGAGGCCATGAACCGCGTCGAGCGGCAGACAACGCCGC
>JBFMHS010000279.1:0-2373 GCA_040751765.1 Pseudomonadota bacterium
CCGCCGCCCAGCAGCAGCAGCGAAGTCAGGTCCAGCGACAGTTCGGCGATGGGCAGATAGACGTTCATGCCCAAGCCAGATGGACGCTGGCCGGGGCCGGTTCATCGGTTCATGCGGATATGTCCTCCCGATGGGGCGGCGGCTTCCCCATTGCGGCGAGTTGATCGCGCGTTCGGCTCGCCGACATCGGGGAGATGATCCGTCGCCTGTGCCTGTGCCTGGTGCTGTTGGGCCTGCCGGAGCTGTCGGCTGGTGTCGCCCCCGCCGCTGGCGCCGAAGTCGAGCGCGGCCGTCTGATCGCCCATGGCGGTGGCCCGGCCGCAGCGTGCTTCCGCTGCCATGGCCTGGACGGCATGGGCGACGCCGCCCAGGCGGCACCGCGCCTGGCCGGCCTACCGGAATTCTATCTCGGTAAGCAAATGCGCGACTTCGCCCGCGGCACCCGCCCCGATCCGGTGATGAGCCCCATCGCCGAGGCGCTGGACGACGACGGCCGGCGCGCGGTCGCGGCCTACTACGCCGCCTTGCCCAACACCGCCGTCGCGGCCGGCGAGGGGCCGGAGGAAGGGCGGCGCATCGCCCTGGAGGGGCTGCCGGGGCGGGGCGTTCCGGCCTGCGCGGCGTGCCACGGCCATGGCCTCGCCAATCCCGCCCCGGCCCTCCCGTCCCTGGTGGGCCAGCCGGCCAGCTACATCGTGCTCCAGTTCGGCCACTGGCGCGTGGGCAACCGGAACAACGATCCCCTCGACGGCATGGAGCGGTTTGCCACCCGCCTGCGGCCCGAAGAGATCGAGGCGGTCGCCGCGTGGTATGCCGCCCAGGGGGGAGGGCCGTGAGGATGGCGATGATGGCCGCCACCCTAATGCTGGCCGCCTGCGACGGGGCGCCGCCCGAAAGCAGGGTGGCGGGGGGTGATCCCGAAGTGGGCCGGGCGATCGTCGCCGAGATCGGCTGCGCCGCCTGCCATCGGGTTCCCGGCGTGGCCGGGCCGGCCGGCATGGTCGGGCCGCCGCTGGACGGCTTCGGCCGCCGCGCCATGATCGCGGGGATCGCTGCCAACCGGCCCGAGACGCTGGTCCGCTGGCTGCTGGACCCGCCGGCCATGGCTCCGGACACCGCCATGCCCGACCTGGGGCTGAGCGAGGGCCAGGCCCGCCACGTCGCCGCTTTCCTCTACACCCTGCGCTGACGGGGGGCGGCCATGCTGCAATCCATGCTGCGGACCGCCACTCCCCAGGCCGAGTCGCTGGCCGGGCTGTGGTGGCTGATGTTCTGGGTCTGCCTGGCGGTGTTCGCGGTGGTGATGGCCTTGATGGCAGCGGGCCTGATCGGCGGCCGCCGGCCCGCCGGCACCGAGCGGGCCATTGCGATCGGCACCGGCCTGACGGCGGCGGTGCTGGCCGGGCTGCTGGTCACCAGTTCGCTGGTCGGCGCCCGCGTTTCCGCTCCCGGCGACGGCGATCCCCTGCGGATCGAGGTGTTCGGCCGGCTGTGGTGGTGGGAAGTGCGCTACCCCGGCACCGGCGCGGTGCTGGCCAACGAGATCCGCCTTCCCGCCGGGCGGCCGGCCGAGATCGCCCTGGTCTCGGACAACGTCATCCACAGCTTCTGGGTGCCGGGCCTGGCCGGCAAGCTGGACATGGTGCCCGGCCACTCCAACCTGCTGCGGGTGACCCCGGCCGAACTCGGGGTGTATCGCGGCCAGTGCGCCGAATTTTGCGGCACCCAGCACGCCCTGATGGCCTTCGTGGTGGTGGTCCAGCCTCCGGCCGAATTCGCGCGCTGGCTGGCCGTCCAGGCCGAGCCGGCCGCCGAGCCCGCCGACGCCCAGGCCGCGCGCGGCCAGGCGCTGTTCCTGGCATCGGGCTGCGGGGCGTGCCACACGGTGCGCGGCATCCCCGCCGACGGCCGCGTGGGGCCGGACCTCACCCATGTGGGGTCGCGGCTGACCATCGGCGCCGGCATCCTGCCCCAGAATGTCGGCACGCTGGGCGGCTGGGTCGCCAACTCGCAAGCCATCAAGCCCGGCAACGCCATGCCCGCCTTCGACCATTTCTCGGGCGAGCAGCTGCGCGCCATCGCCGCGTGGCTGGCGGGGCTGGAATGACCGCGCCGGGCGAGGGCGGCCGCGAGGCCCTGAACCGGGTGTGGGCGCAGCCCAAGGGCTGGCGCTATTTCTCCGAGGTCAACAACACCGCAGTCGGCCTGTGGTACGTGGCGGCGGGGCTGGGCTTCTTCGCGGTGGGCGGCGTGCTGGCGCTGCTGATGCGGCTGCAACTGGCCTGGCCGTGGATGGAGGTGCTGGGCCCCGAGGCCTACAACCAGGTCTTCACCATGCACGGCACGGTGATGATGGTGGTGTTCGCGGTTCCC
>JBFMHS010000028.1:0-5014 GCA_040751765.1 Pseudomonadota bacterium
ACGCCTCGCGGGTCGGCCACATCGCCATCCACGGCATCGTCGTCGGCGTGATCACCGGCATGGTGGGGGTCGGCGGCGGCTTCCTGATCGTGCCCGCCCTGGTGCTGCTGTCGGGCCTGCCGATGAAGCAGGCGGTGGGCACGTCCCTGGTCATCGTCTCGGCCAAGTCCTTCGCCGGCTTCGCCGGCTACATGGGCGCCATCGCCATCGATTATTCCCTGATGGCGGCCTTCACCGCCATCGCGGTGGCGGGCAGCTTCCTCGGCGCGGCCTTGTCCAAGCGGATGTCGGCCGACGGCCTCAAGAAAGGCTTCGCGGTTTTCCTGGTGCTGGTGGCGACCTACATCGTCATCCGCGAGACGATGGGAGCCTGAGCCATGCGGATCACCATCGTCTCCAAGGATCCGCCCGGCGGCCGCTGCACCCTCTACATCCGCTACGGCGAGGCCATCGCCGAGGGCTGCGGCGGCGCAGTGCGGGTCGTCACCCCCGGCGACGGCGCCGACATCCAGCCGCCGGCCCTGCTCGCCGAGGAGCGCCTGATCGCCCCGGCGGACGGACTGATCCTGTCGCCCATGGACGTGTATACTGGGATCGCCGCGCTGGGGATGCCCGTCGCCGGCCTTGCGACCCTTCTCGCCCGGCTGGAGCAGGTCGAGGCGGATTTCATGGAGGGACTGTCATCATGAAGATCCTCATCATCCTCAACGACCCGCCCTACGGCACCGAACGCAGCTACAACGG
The DNA here is from genome assembly GCA_040751765.1 of Pseudomonadota bacterium. Classification (GTDB taxonomy): domain Bacteria; phylum Pseudomonadota; class Alphaproteobacteria; order Rhodospirillales; family Magnetospirillaceae; genus CALABS01. Next base: position 745 of record JBFMHS010000028.1, read on the forward strand.
CCTGCGGCTGGCCCATTCCCTGAAAAAGAACGCGCCCGAGGCCGAGATCACCGTCTTCCTGATGGCCGACGCGGTGCTGTGCGCCAAGGCCGGACAGAAGACCCCGGAGGGGTTCTACAATATCGAGAAGATGGTGCACCGGGTCGTCGGCGCCGGTGGCCGGGTGCTGTTGTGCGGCACCTGCATGGACGCCCGGGGCATCGCCGAGACCGAGCTGACCGAGGGCGCCACCCGCAGCACCATGGACGCCCTGTCGGCGGCCACCTTGGAGGCGGACAGGGTGATGGTGTTCTGAGGCATGGTCACTCCCCCGATCCTGGACCTCAACGACACCGACGCGTCCTGCTGCGCGAGGCCCCGGTCGCCAGCCTAGTCAGCAACTTGAACCGGTGCGAACCCACCACCCGGGGTTCGGAAGTTCGTCGTCTGGCCCTCGTAGAGGCGGGCGGCCAGCAGCAGCACCGCACCGCCACGGACAAAGGCACGGATGTCGGCCTTGAGCGATCCGCCGGACGGCAGTGCGACCCTCGGGGCGGGCGTGAGGTCCTGGGCGACGTAGGCATCGGCCGACAGGGTGTTCCAGGTGGCGCGGCTGAGCTTGTCGCCGCGATAGGCGGCCTTGCCGGCATGCCCCTTGGCCGGCTTGAAGAACAGCGATTTGCGCCGCTCCCACAGACTATCCCAGGTGCGGCCGCACGAAATCACGGTGATGGGGACAGCCGCAGCGATGCGGGCGGCGTCGGGTCCATCGACTCCATGGTCCAAAAGGGCCTTCTCGTCGCACAGCAGAGACAGCAGCCGCTTGTCGGAGAACAGGGCGTGGGACAGAGGGTCGGGAATCAACAGGGCGGCATCTCCGCGCCCTGCCGCCGCCCGGGCCGCGTGGCCGGGCGCTTCGAGGAAAAAGTCGGTCAGCCGGTTGTAGACGACATCCACCTTCCGGCCATGAACGGTCAGGGAGCGACCGTCGAAGGCCAGGCTGCCTGGGTCCGCAATCGCAGAATCCAAGCCGGCCCGGGTGAACAGGGACCGGTACAGCACGAATTCCGGAAACAGGAACTGGGTTGCCGGATCGTCGTCGACGATGGCGACCGTGTCGGGACGCCACCCGGAGCGTTGCCACTCTTCCTGAAACGCCGCAAGGATCTGGTCGTCCAGGGGCGCGGTGCCAAGGACCGCCTGGGCCTGGGCGGCAGCGATCAGCAGGCCGCCGGGATTGGTGTTGATCTCGATCAGCCGAGGGCCGCGGGCGGTCAGATGGAAGTCGATGCCCAGGATGCCGGGCGTGGGCAAGCGATCCGGAAGGTCGTGTCCTCGGCCGAGGGCCAGCGCGCTGCGGCGCACCGATGGCATGTCGAGCACCCGGTCGAGGGCTGCGGCCACTTCGGCGATGGCATCGACCGCTGCCCGCGGAAGTTCCGCGAGATAAGGCGAAATCAGGCCCGAGCGGTGGTCGCGCAGGCTTTGGACCGCTTCAGGCTCGGCCATGGCCGCGGCAAGACCATCCCACAGGCGTGACTCGTCCACCGCCCTCGCCCGCAGCAACGGCTGGGTCACTTGTAGCCGCCCGAATCGAGCTTGCGGATCACCTCGGCCGTGACTTGGTCGAAGGTCAGGATGGCCTTGCCCTTGTGGTCCTTCATGAACTCTTCCGCGTCGGCGCGGGTCGCCAGGGGGATGAGTTCATGCCCCATGGGGCCCAGCACGTCGGACCCCACCACATACAGCGCCTGACGGGCATCGATCCGCTCGACGGCGTAGTAGTCGGTCACCGCCACGGTGGCGATGTCCTCGCGCCGGTGGCCCGGGGCATAGCGCCCCGGGTCGGCCAGGAACTTGAACATGTCCTTGGCGCCGTCGAAGTGGTGGGCGTGACCGTCCCTATAGACGACGGTGGCCACCCATTCCGGGAACTTGGCGACGAACATGCCGCAGACCGGGCAGATGTCATTGGGGCCCGGAGCCGGGGTCACCACCCCGCCCGCATCCGCGCCGGCCGGCGGCACGACCAGCAGCAGGGCGGCGAGGACGCAGGCGAGAAGGCGGGCCATGATCAGTGGCCCATGTGCTTCTGCTCGGCCGCCTTGCGGCGCTTTTCCTCGCGGCGCATCCGGATCATCTTGGTGTCCTCGGCCATGCTCACGTAGCTGAGCATCAGGGCCTTGTCGAAGTCGACGATCTCGCCCGCGCCCTTGGCAGCCTCGGCGGCCACCTTGGAGGCGAAGGAGGTCTTGGCGGTCTTGCTCATCACCGGCTTGTGGTCGCCGCCGATGACGTAGAAGGCAACCTCGGCGTTGGTCAGCGGCTTGATATCCAGGCCCGAGCCGTTGTCCGGGGCGTAGATGGCCTTGGGCATGCGGTCCAGATTGAGCGACAGCGAGATGGCCGCGCAGTGGATCGAGCAGGTGCCGTCGACCAGATCATCCGAATAATGGATGAGGTGGCGGCTGAAATGGTACTGCTTGCGGTCCATGCCGCAATAAGGGCACTTCGGATACTTGTCCAACTCACCTTCCAGCGGGTTGGGGTCCTTGGGCTTCTTGGGCATGAACTGCATGGGGGTGCCGTCGCCCTCGGCGGCGATGGCCGGGCTGATCACGGCGGCGGCGGTCGCCACCGCGGTGCCGGCCAGCAGGAATTGACGACGCTTCATGGTTCTTCTCCCTCTCTCCATGGTCACCAGTTCGACAAATGGCGCATCACCTCGAAGAAGCGCACGCCCTGCATGAGGGTGGCCACGCCCAGCGCGATGACCACCAACGCGGCACCCTTGAGCAGCCAGCCGCGCAGGCCGGCCCCAAGGCGCCCGAAAACCACGCTGACGAACAGCATCGCCGGCAGCGTTCCCAGCCCGAAGGCCAGCAGGATCAATCCCCCCTGGACGGGATCGGGGGCGGCGGTGGCCTTGACTGCCATGGCCAGCGTCAACGCGCACGGCATCAGGCCGTTGAGCACGCCGCCCATCGCCGCGCCGGTGGCCGGACCCCGGCGGCCGGCGGCCGCGAACAGGGCGCGGGCGGCGGCGACCGGAAGGCCGACGGCCGGCATGCGGACCCAGCCCAGCACGTCGAGCCCCAGCAGGATCACCACCACGCCGGCCAGAATCTGGAGGATGGCCTGGGCCTTGCCGATGATGCCGGTGGACACCAGGGCCATCCCAGCCAGGGCCGCCGCCATGCCCACCAGGGTGTAGATGCCGATGCGGGCGCCGTGGTAGCAGGCCAGGGGCACCACGCCCTTGCCGGCGTCGCCCATGCGGACGAAGAAGGCCGACACCAGCGAACCGCACATCCCCAGGCAGTGGCCGCTGGCCAGCAGGCCGGCGGTGAAGGCGAGGGTAAGATCGACGGTCGGCTCCACCCTCAGCGCTCCCGTTGCAGCCGCAGCGAATTGGCGACCACCGACACCGACGACAGCGCCATGGCCATGGAGGCCACCATCGGATTGAGCTGGCCCATGGCGGCGCCGGGAATGGCGACTGTGTTGTAGCCCATGGCCCACACCAGGTTTTGACGGATGACACGCATGGTCTTGCGCGATAGCGCCACCATCTCGGCGACCTTGGCGATGTCGCCGCCGACCAAGGTCACGGTTGCGGATTCGATGGCGATGTCGGTACCGGTGCCGATGGCGAAGCCGACATCGGCGGCGGCCAGCGCCGGCGCGTCGTTGATGCCGTCGCCGATCATGCCGACGATCTCCCCCAGTTCTTTGAATTCGGCCACGATCGCTTGCTTGCGGGCCGGCGAGGCACCGGCGATCACCGACGGTATGCCGACTTCGGCGGCTACGTGGCGGGCGGTCGCTTCCACATCGCCGGTGACCATCACCGTGCGGATGCCCATGTCATGGAGGGCCTGGATGGCGGCGGCAGCGGCTGGACGCGGTCGGTCGGCGATACCGATCACTGCCGCTAGGCGGCCGTCGATGGCGACGAAAACGGGGGTGCGCCCGCGCGCCGACAGGTCGTCGGCCATGCGCGCGGCAGGTGCGAGGTCGATGCCGTCGAGCAAAGCGGCATTGCCCGCCTGCACCTCGTGTCGGCCGACGCGGGCGCGCACACCCTTGCCGGCGATCGCCTCGAACCGTGAAGGCTGCCCCGCTTCGATGCCCAGCGAGCGGACATGGTCGACGATGGCGCGGCCGAGGTGATGCTCGGACCCGTGCTCGGCCGCAGCCAGCAGAGCCAGCACCGTTTGCTTGTCGCCGTCCATGACGGTGACGTCGGTGACAGCCGGCTTGCCCTCGGTGACGGTACCGGTCTTGTCGA
>JBFMHS010000280.1:0-11070 GCA_040751765.1 Pseudomonadota bacterium
GCCAGAGCGCGGGCCAGGGGCTACCGCAACACCGCCACCTTCATCACCATGATCTATTTGATCGCGGCCCCGCTTGGAGATATATTCAAATCCACTTGATACGTCGAGGAACCGCAAAAAGCCCCGCGCCACGCGCGGGGCTTTTCGGTCCGACCGGAGGTCAGATCGACTGCTCGACCCACTCGTACAGCTTGCTCTTGGGCAGGGCGCCGATCTTGGTGGCGGCGACCTGGCCGTCCTTGAAGATCATCAGGGTGGGGATGCCGCGGACGCCGTACTTGCCCGGGGTGGCGGGGTTCTCGTCGATATTGACCTTGGCGACGGTGATCTTGTCGCCCATGTCGTTGGCGAGGTCCTCGAGGGCGGGAGCGATCTGGCGGCAGGGGCCGCACCACTCGGCCCAGAAATCGACCAGCACCGGGCCCGAGGCCTTCAGCACCTCGGCTTCGAACGACGAGTCCGTGACATTCTTCATCGCCAGTATCCTTGCTCCAATGAACGGCCCGCAGGGCCACGAGACATATTAGCGAGGCATCGTAGAAAGCCCCGGCGGGGGCGTCAAGCCGCACCCGGGAGTGGGTAGCGTGCGGCCGCTGCTGATATGGGGTCGGACGGCGGCGTTGCGAAGAGCTTTGACCGCCGCCCCGGGCGGTGGCATCAATGCGCGGGGCCAATGGCGGCCCGGCTGGACAGGAAAGACGATGAGCGGGTCCCAGATCCTCGACCGCCGCAGCTTTGAGCCGGGCAAGGTCATCTTCGCCGAGGGCGACCGGGGCGATGCCGCCTATGTGGTCGAAAGCGGCGAGGTTGGCATCTACAAGACCATCGAGGACGAAACCGTCAAGCTGGGCGTCATCAAGCAGGGTGGCATCTTCGGCGAGATGGCGGTCATCGACGGGACCCCGCGCATGGCCACCGCCAAGGCGGAGAACCACGTCATCGTGGTCCGCGTGCCCAAGGCGGTGTTCGACCAGAAGCTGGCCGGCACCGACCCCTTCATCCGGGGCCTGATCACCATCTTCCTCAACAACATCCGCGCCAGCCACAAGCTCTACAACAAGCGGCCGCGCTCGCTGCACGACTATGTGCGCATGCTCGACGCCTACACGCTGGACATCCGCACCTACGTCAACGAGATCAATGTCGAGGACTTCAACGCCGACACGGTGCAGGCGCTTGAGGACCTCGTGCGCGCCATCCAGCGGGTGAAGACGGTGACCCAGAACCACGCCGACCGACGGAACTCGGTTGTCGGCAAGGACGACATCAAGGGCGTCAATCTGCGCGCGATCCTCGACAAGGGCTGATTGCCCCGGTTTCGCCACGAAGCCATCCCCCAATTCGCCACGATCCACGCCCAAGGTGGTGGTCACGGCAGGGGGGGGCGCCGCCCCGGCCGGCCTCGCTTCCCGGCGCCGGACCACTGATCCCATGAAGACCACTCCCGACCCCGTTCCGGTTCCTTCTCCGGCCGTCACCCAGCCGGAACCGCCCGCGCGCCCCGAGACCGAGGCCGAGCTGGCCCGCCGCCGCAAGGCCCGCATCGCCTGCGGACTCTGACGCACGACTTTCGCATGCCCGCCCACCCCTGCTAGGATGATCGTCACACGTCCTTTGGGGGTGGGGGCATGCGGGGTGCTTTGGTGGTCGCCTTGCTGGGGTTCCTGGGCAGCGCGCCGGCGGCGGCGGGCGGCCTGCGCGTGTGCACCACCGACTGGCCGCCGTTCACGGTCAGCGCCTCGGGCGCCGTCGGCGGGGTGCATGCCGAGGTGACCCGCGAGGCCTTCCGCCGGCTGGGCCACGCGGTCGAGATCGAGAGCGTGGCCTGGGAACGCTGCTGGGCCGAGCTGCCCAAGGGAACCTATCAAGCCGTCTTTTCCGCCTCCTACCGTGACGAGCGGGCCGCCGTCGGCCTCTATCCGTCGGTTCCCCTGCAATCGCTGTCCTATGTGGCGGTGGTGCGCCGGGGCGAGGGCGCCGACTGGGACGGCACCGATCCCGCGCGCCTGCCGCTGCCGCTGGCGGCGCCACGGGGCTATTCCATCGTCGAGGACCTGCGCCGGCGCGGCATGGCGGTGGACGATGGGGCCATGAAGGATGCCCAGAACGTCGAGAAGCTGCTCGCCGGGCGCATCGGCACGGCGGTGATCGAGAAATCGGTGGCGGCGGTGCTGATCCGCGACATGGGGGTGGGCGACCGGATCGAGATCCTTGACCGCCCGGTGGGGCCGCCCAAGGACTATTTCCTGGTGCTCGGCCGCAAGGTCGGGGGCACGGAGGCGGCGGCGCGGGCACTGGCCCGGCGCCTCGACGCCGTGCTCGCCGACATCGCCCGCGAAGGCATGGCCGAGCGGCTGCTGGCCGACCAGGGCCTGGGGGGCGGGCGATGAGTACCGGTCCCAACCACCGCCCGCGCGGCTGGCCGCTGGGGGCCAAGGTGCTGACCATCGCCTTGCTGGCGCTGGTGGCGGTGGTGACCGCCTCCGAGGTGACCCGGCTCAAGGCGATGCGGGCCGAGCGCCTGGCGCTGCTTCGCGAGAAGGCCGAGCGCATGGCCGACGTGCAGGCGGTGGCCATGTCGCGACCCCTGTTCGACTACGACCGCGAGGTGGTGGCCGTGCTGGTCCGTGCCATGGCCGGCGACCCCGACGTGGTGTGGGCTCATGTGGCGGGCACCGACGGGTCGGTGTTCGGGCAGTTGGGCAGCGACAGCGCCGCCCATGACGGCATGCTGCTGGTCAGGCGCGACATCGTCTACCAGTCGCAGCAGGTCAGCGAGCCGGTGGGCCGGCTGGTCATCGGCTTCTCGCCCGAGGCCGCCGAGCGCGACCTGCGCCGCAACATGCAGTACAGCCTGGCCGGCATGGTCGCCATGCTGGCCACCCTGTCGGCGGCGATCATCTGGAGCGTGCGGCGCATCACCATTCCCTTGAACGCCATGGCGGGATCGCTGCTGCGGCTGGCCGAGGGCGACAAGGCCATCGCGCTCCCGGCGCTCGACCGCGCCGACGAGATCGGCGACATCGCCCGCGCCGCCGAGGTGTTCCGCCGCCACGCCATCGAGATCGAGCGCCTGGAGGCCGAGAAGGCCGCCGAGGCGGCGCTGCGCGAGAGCGAGGAGCGCCTGCGCCTGATCGTCGACAACATGCCGGTGCCGGTGGTCATGACCCGCATCGCAGACCAGCGCATCCTGTTCGCCAACCAGCAGGTCAAGGAAGTGCTGCTGCGATCCGTGGACCCGATCGGCGCCCTGACCCGCGACTTCTACGTCGATCCCAGCGACCGCGACCGGCTGATGGAGGTGGTGGCGCGCGAGGGCCATGCGCGCAACTTCGAGGCCCACCTGCGGCGTGGCGACGGCACCACCTTCTGGGGACTGATCTCGGTGGTGCCCACGGTCTTCAAGGGCGAGCCGGTGCTGATGGCCGGCATATCCGACATCACCGACCGCCGCCGCGCCGAGGAGGAGCTGAAGGAGGCCAAGGAGCGCGCCGAGGCGGCCACCCACGCCAAGTCGGAATTCCTGGCCACCATGAGCCACGAGATCCGCACGCCGATGAACGGCATCATCGGCATGGCCCAACTGCTGCGCGAGGCGCCGCTGGGGCCGGAGCAGCGCGAGCAGGTCGAGACGCTGTGCAGTTCCGGCCGCGCGCTGCAATCGCTGCTCAACGACATCCTCGACCTGTCGCGCATGGAGGCCGGCAAGATCCAGCTGGGCCGCGCCGATTTCGCCCTGGCGCAGCTGGTGGACGACGTGATCGGGTTGCTGCGCGGTCGGGCGGCGGAGAAGGGCATCACCCTGGATGCCGAGATCGCGGAGGACGTGCCGGGCTGGCTGGTCGGCGACGACCTGCGCCTGCGCCAGATATTGCTCAACCTGGTGGGCAACGCCATCAAGTTCACCGACCGGGGCGGGGTGCGGGTCAGGGTGTCGATAGCCGGCGGCCGTGATCCCGCAATGATCCGCTTCGAGGTCAGCGACACCGGCATCGGCATTCCCGACCACATGCTTGCCAACCTGTTCCAGCCCTTCCACCAAGGCGATGCCGCCATCACCCGCCGCTACGGCGGCACCGGGCTGGGGCTGGCCATCTGCCACCGGCTGGTCGAGTTGCAATCCGGCCGCATCGGCGTCGACAGCCGCGCCGGCGAAGGCAGCACCTTCTGGTTCGAACTGCCGCTGGAGGCGGCCCTGGGCCGGCCAGCGGCGGCGGCCGGGGAGCCGGCGGCGGAAACTCCCGCCGGGCTGCGTTTCCTGCTGGCCGAGGACAACCCGGTCAACCAGAAGGTGGTGTCCACCTTCCTGACCCGGCGTGGCCATCACGTCGAGCTGGCGGCCGATGGCCGCGAGGCGGTGGACAAGGCCGCCGTCCAACGTTTCGACGCCATCCTGATGGACATGCGCATGCCGGTGATGGACGGCATCGAGGCGACCCGGCGGATCCGTGACCTGCCCCCGCCCCATGGGACGGTGCCGATCATCGCGCTGACCGCCAACGCCTTCGCCGACGACGCCCGCCGGTGCTTCGAGGCCGGGATGACCGACTTCATCCCGAAGCCGGTGGATTTCGAGCGCCTGGCGGCCCTGGTGGCCGACCTCGCCGCCGAGGCCGGCCAGCCAACCTGATCGAACCCCTAAGGCGTCGTCACCGACACATTGGTGTCGACGAACACCTGCACTCCCGTGGTCGAGTTGCTGTAGACGGTGTAGCTGGCGCCCGGGTCTTCCTGGACGGTGGCGGTCCCGTTGCTGGTCCAGTTCCCGCCCGCCAACTGCACGGCGTCGCCGCTGTTGCCGAAGATCACCAGCGAGTTCATCAGTCCGGTGGCATCGTTCATGTACGAGGCCATGCCGGCGGCGATCTGCCCGGTCAGTGTCAGGGTCTGGTTCCCGGCGGCCCCCAGGTCGATGAACTCGAAGTCCTGGATCAGGTCGGCGCGCAGCGCGGACAGGTCGAGCGAGGCCTCGACCCGCAGCGTGTCGACGCCGCAGCCGCCGTCCAGGAAGTGGAAGCCGGTGTCGCTGATGCTGACGGTGTCGTTGCCCGCCTGGCCGAACAGCACGTCGGCACCGCCACCGCCGGTGATGGTGTCGTCGCCGGTGCCGCCCAGGGCGTAGTCGGCGGCCGCCGAACCGGCCAGGGTGTCGTTGCCGGCGGTGCCAGACAGGTTGACGGTCCGCGCGGTCAGTTGCAGCCCGCCCGCGATGAACAGCGGGTCGAACACCAGCGCGCCAATCGGATCGGAATCCAGGCCCAGGATCTCGTCGAAGGTGCCGGTGGTGGTGGTCCAGGTCAGCGGGGTGTGGACGTCGCCGGCGGTGATGGTGCCGTCGGCGTCGATCACCAGCGTACCGTCCAGCAGCATGTTGCCCGACACCGCGACGATGTCGCTGGTGGTGCCGGAGATGTCGATCTCGGTATAGGCGTCGCCACCCATGGACAGGTCGCCGCTGACATTCAGGGTGCCGATGCCGGTGCCGCCCGGGTCCAGCATGCCGTTGCTGGTGAAGGTGGCCGCCGAGACGTCGATGGTCGCCACGCCGCCGGCGCCGGTGCTGATGGTGCCGTTGTTCTGCAGCGAGTCACCGGCGGCCATGGCCAGGGTCTTGCCGGTGGCGATGTCGATGCTGGCGCCCATGGCGTTGTTGAGGGTGCCGTCCACCGTCAGCGAGTGGTCGATGTCGATGACGAAGGCGTTGTTGATGGTGCCGGTGATGGTATGGGCGCCGGCCGCGGCATTGCCGTGGTCCACCAGCAGGACGCCCTGGTTGTTGAACGACCCGGTGCCGCCGTTGAGCGTCCAGGCCACCATCGAGGTGTCGGTGGTGGCGGTGCTGTTGCCCAACTGGACGGCGCCCTGGTTGGAGAAGCTGGCGCCGGTGTCGACGCTCAGGGCGGCCGACGCGCTGTTGGCGTCGAACATCAGCGTTGCCGCCAGGGCGTTGACGAAGGCCACCTGGATGCTGGCGGCGCTGGCGCCGCTGACCACGAAGGTGTTGCGGTTGGTCACGGTGCCGGTGCCGGTCAGGCTGCCGTCGGTCAGGGTGGTGGTGCCCCCCAGGACCAGCGACCGGTTGACGACGCCGGTGGTCACGGTCGCCATGCCCGCCACCTCCATGGTGCCGGTGCCGTCCAGCGTGCCCGAGCCGAAGGTCAGCGCGTCGGCGTGGATGTCGCCGGCGCCGCCCAGGATGCCGCCCTGCATGTTCAGGGTCTGGCCGGCGGCGACCGTCATCAGGTTGTTGACGGTCAGGGTGGAGCCGCCCGTCACCGTCATGCCGGCATTCGCCTTCACCACGTCCAGGGTGGCGGTGACCCCCATCAGATTGACAGAGGAATCGATGACCGCCGACTGGCCGACGGTCGGCGCGGCGTCGGTCCAGGTGCCGCCATTCCAGTCGCCCCCGCCGGTGAAGTGCTTAACGTTGGCGGTCTCGGCGACGGTGACGATCAGGTTGGTGCCCGACACCGAGGCGGTGGCCGTCCAGTCGTCGCCCAGGTTGTGGGTCAGGTCGTCGGCTGTGCCGGTGGTGTTGTCGGCGCCCAAGCCGTAATAGAAGTTGGGCGAGGTCATGACGGTGAACTGCTGGCCGTTGGTCGGGATCAGGTCGCCGAAATTGAGGTCCAGCATGCCGCCCAGGGCGATGTAGTTGCCGGCCGTGATCAGGTCGGTACCGGCGCTGGTGATGTCGACCATCACGTCGCTGGTGCCCGACAGGTTGAGGATGCCGCTGATCGCCAGCGTGCCGATCCCGTCGCCGCCGGCGGCGAGTGTGCCGCTGTTGTTCAGCTGCGCCCCGCCCGCCGTGGTGATGGTGCCGCTGCCCTGGATGGTGCCGCTGTTGTCCAGGTTGCTCACATTGACCGTCAGCGTCGTGCCGGCGGCGAGGTCGATGGTGCCCGAGTTCAGGTGCGCACCGGACGCGGTGCCCAGGCTCAGGTTGTGGTCGACATCGAGGGTGCCGGCATTGTTGAGCAGGCCGTTGACGGTGATGGTGCCGCCGGACCCCGTGAGGAGGGTGGACAAGGTGGCGCCGGCGTTGTTGGTCAGCGTCGAGCCGCTCATGTTGAGCGTGACGCCGTGGCCGCTGCCGCCGGCTTCCAGGACCATCCGGTTGGTGTTGACGATGCCACCCTGGAAGGTCAGCGCGGCGGCGCCGTGGACGTCGTCGGACTTGACGGTCAGGGTGCCGGTGTTGCGCAGCGCCGCCAGGAACTGGTCGTCGTTGCCGGTGAGCGTCATCTGGTTGTTGTTGTAGAAGGTGCGGCCGGTGTCGGTGCCCACGGTCACCGATCCGCCGAACTTCAGGCTGTCATAGCCCATGTAGTTGAAGTCGGTGTCCAGCCACAGGGTATGGGTGCCGGTCAGGTTGACCGTGCCGTCACCCCAGAACTCGATGGGGCCAAGGGCGTCGATGATCGTCTTGCCGCCGGTGCCGGCGTTGACGGTCAGGGTCTTGCCGGTGGCCAGTTCGAAGGCGCCTTCCTCGATCCAGAACATCTGGTTCTGGATGTTGAAGGTCATGTCGCCCATCACCGCGATGGTGCCGTCGATCAGGTCGATGCGGCCGGTCACGGTGCGGGTGGCGCCGGCGCCGCCGTCGGTGGCGCGCAGCTCGCCGCCATTGGCGATGACCAGGCCGGAGCCCTGGCCGAGCGTGATGCCGGCCGCCCCGGCGGTGTTGTAGACGCTGTCAAGCTCGACGATGCCGGAGGTCACCAGCTCGCCGTTGGCGGTCAGCGTGGTGCCCATCACCTCGATCACGCCGTCGTTGACCAGGCCGACCCCGAAGGTGGCGGCGCCGCTGACATCCATGCGGCCGGCATTGACCAGCTGGCCGGTGCCGGCGGTGGTGCCGCCGGTGACCGAGCTGTAGCCGTTGACCGCCAGCGCGGTGTCGAGGATGCGGCTGCCGGCGCCCAGGGTCAGCATGCCGGCGACCTTGGCGCCGTCGGTCATGGCCAGCGTACCGGAATTGAATTGCAGGTCGCCCAGGACATTGAGGCTGCCGCCGCCGGACAGGGTGCCGCCGTTCAGCGTCAGCGCGGCGCCAAGCGCCACGTTGGCATCGCCGGTGACGGCCAGGCTGCCGCCGCCAAGGACCAGGTCGGCCGCGGCGGCGACATTCAGGGAGTTGATGGCGTCGACGCCCGTGGAATGGCTCACGGTGATACCGCCGATATTGACGTCCGACCCGGCGGTCGGGACGGAATCCGTGCTCCAGTTGGCGGCGGTTTCCCAGGCCGAGGTGCCGCCACCGCCGTCCCAGCTGATCGCCGTCCCCGCCGCCGGAGCCGCGCCCAGTTGCAGGATGTCGGCCGAGGTCAGGGTGCCGGCGTAGTTGCGCATCTCGATGAAGAAGCCGTCCCACTGGGTGCCCGGCGCCTTGATGTAGATGTAGCCGTCGGTAGAGGCGTCGCCGTTGGTGTCCTGCTTCCAGAACACGATCGAGCCCGCCGGGATGGTGCCGTTGCTGGCGATGTTGAATGCGGTCTGCTCGGCGGTCGCCGACTTGGAAAGGGTGACGTCCACGGTGTCGACCTTCAGCACCGCCCCTTCCAGGCCGACGAAGTCAAGCTTGTCGATGCCGGTGGCGAAGTCGGCCAGGACGTCCCATTCATCCAAGTGCGAGTCGGCGGCGGACAGGAAGCGGAAGGTGTCGGCTTCGCTGCCGCCTTCCAGCCAGTCCTCGCCCAGGCCGCCGGTCAGGGTGTCGGTGCCGGCTTGGCCCCACAACCCGTCCATGCCCGCTTGGCCGTGCAGGATGTTGGCGCCGCTGCCGCCCAGCACGAGGTCGTCGCCGGTGCCGGCCACCACGCTGTCGGTGGCGCCGATATTGGCGATGATGTTGCTGTCGGCATCGGGGGTCTGGGTGACGGAATAGGTCTGCACCCAGCCGTCGCCGAACACCATCGACACCTTCTCGGCGCCGTCCGGGGTGCCGCCATACTGGTTCAGCAGGGTGACGCTGCCGCCGCCCTGGTAGCCCAGCACCAGGTCACTGCCCGCGACCGCCACCGACGACACGGTGACGGTCGGATCGACGATCACGGTGTCGATGCCGCTGCCGCCGGACACGGTGTCGTTGCCCTGGCCGACATGAATGGTGTCGTCGCCCGCCTGGGCGTCGAAGACGTCGTTGCCGGCGGTGCCGGTCAGGGTGTCGACCCCGCCGGTGCCGGCAATCGTGCCCGCGCCGCCGGCGAAGGCCACGCCCAGGAAGTCGGCCTGGGTCAGCACGCCGGTAACGCCGTTCAGCTCGATGAACAGGCCGTTCATGGCCGGCACGGTCGAGCTCTTCACGTAGACGTAGCCGTTGGTCGGACCCGAGCCGCCGTCCTGCTGGTTCCAGAACAGGATGGTGTTGTCGGCCGCCGCCGCCGCAAAGACCGCCGCCGAATCCTCGGGCAGCGGGCTGGTGGCGCCCGGATTGGTCACCAGGGTCATGCCGGTCAGGCCGGCACCCAGTTCGATCTTGTCGGTGCCGATGACGAAGTCCGAGATGCCGTCCCAGTCGGCGGTGGTCGAGTCGGAATTGGCGGTGTAGCGGAACACGTCGGCTTCCGAGCCGCCGCTCAGCCAGTCGCCGCCGGCCCCGCCAGTGATCGTGTCGGCGCCCTCGTTGCCCGAGATCACGTCGAAGCCGGTGCCGCCGTCCAGCGTGTCGGCGCCGGTGGCGCCATAGAAGATGTCGTCGCCGTCGCCGCCGCTGATCAGGTCGTTGCCGCCGGTGCCGGCCATGATGTTGTTGGCCGCGTCACCGGTCTGGCCGGCCAGGATGGTGTAGGTCTTGACCGGCTCGGCGATGTCGCCGAAGCGCATGGTGATCTGCTCGGCGCCGTCGCCGGTGAACAGGTTCTTCAGCGTCACCCCGCCGGTGCCGCCCTGGTAGCCCAGCACCAGGTCGTTGCCGTTCTGGCCGATGTCGGTCACCGCCACGGTATCCGCCACCACCACGGTGTCGGTGCCGAGGCCGCCCGACACGGTGTCGAAGCCCTGGCCGACATTGATGGTGTCGTTGCCGTCCAGCGCGTCGAAGAAGTCGGCGCCCGCCGTGCCGGTCAGGGTGTCGACGCCGGCGGTGCCGGTGACGGTGTTGAGCGAGCCGGTGCCCAGCAGGTCGCCCGGCGCCGGCGCGGTGGTCACGCCGGCCAGGCGGATCATGGTGTCGGCGAAGTTGACGCCGGTGCCGGCCCCCTTGACGAACAGCCAGCCGTCGCCGTTCTGGGTGAAGAACACCACCTGGTCGGTGATGGCGCCGTCGCCGGTGATGATGGCCGCCGTGTCCTGGGGAGTGCCGCCCAGAGCGGTGTAGGGAGTGCCGGTATAGGTGATGCCGGCCATCCCGCTGAACGAAATCTTGTCGATGGCGGTGATGAAGTCGGTGATGGTGTCGGGCGTCGCCGAGGGCGATTCGCCCGCCGCGAAAGTGAATAGGTCGGCGCCCGCGCCGCCGGTCAGGGTATCCTGGCCCATGCCGCCGATCAGGGTGTCGTTGCCGTCACCGGCATTGATCGTGTCGTTGCCGCCCAGGGCGTCGATGACCTCGCCCGCCGCCGTGCCGGTCAGCACGTCGTTGCCGGTGGTCGGGGTGCCACCGATGCCGAAGGCCACACCCAGGAAGTCGGCCTGGGTCAGGGTGCCGGTGACCCCCTTGAGTTCGATGAACAGGCCGTTCATCGCCGGGACGGTCGAGCTCTTGACGTAGATGTAGCCGTTGGTGGTTCCCGAGCCGCCGTTGGTCTGGGTCCAGTACAGGACGGTGTTGTCGGCGGCCGAGGTGGCGAAATTGTTCGCCGAGGTCTGCGGCATGGGGTCGGTGGTGCCGGGATTGGTCACCAGGGTCATGCCGGTCAGGCCGCCGGTGATCTCGATCCTGTCGGTGCCGATGACGAAATCGGTGATCGAGTCCCAGCTCGCCGTGGTCGAGTTTGTGTTCGACGTGTAGCGGAAGGTGTCGCCGCCGGCGCCGCCGGTCAGGGTGTCGGCGCCGTCCATGCCGATGATGGTCTCGGCCCCCGCGCCGCCCGTCAGGGTGTCCATGGCGTTGGTGCCGTAGAGGAA
>JBFMHS010000281.1:0-10649 GCA_040751765.1 Pseudomonadota bacterium
CCCCGCGCCCTATATCCCCGCTTGAGTTCAGGGGTCCGCCCGGAGGTATGATGCCCAGTCCACGCCTGACGAGGTGGGGTGCCGTCTCGGCCCTCGCCCTGCTGCTGTCCGCGCCGCTGCCCGCCGCCGCCAAGGTCTTCGACCCGACCGTCCACACCCTGGACAACGGCATGCAGGTGGTGGTGGTCGAGAATCACCGCGCCCCCATCGCCACCCACATGGTGTGGTACCGGGTCGGCGCCGCCGACGAGCCCGCCGGCAAAAGCGGCATCGCCCACCTGCTGGAACACCTGATGTTCAAGGGTACGCCCGACATCCCGCCCGGCGAGTTCTCGAAGATCGTCGCCCGCCACGGCGGCCGCGACAACGCCTTCACCTCGTCGGACTACACCGCCTATTTCCAGAACGTCGCCACCGACCGCCTGGAGCTGGTGATGAAGATGGAGGCCGACCGCATGCGCAATCTGGTCCTCGACGACCAGAACGTGGCGACCGAGCGGGCGGTGGTCGAGGAGGAGCGCCGCTCGCGCACCGACAACAACCCCAGCGCCCTGCTGTCCGAACGCCTGGAAGCGGCGCTCTACCTGAACCATCCCTACCGCCGGCCGGTGATCGGCTGGGGCAGCGAGTTGGCCACGCTGGGCCGCGCCGATGCCGAGGCTTTCTACAAGACCTGGTACGCCCCCAACAACGCCATCCTGGTGGTGGCCGGCGACGTCAAGCCGGACCAGGTGCTGGAGCTGGCGCAGAAGTATTACGGGCCTCTGAAGCCCGAGGCCATCCCCGACCGCGAGAAACTGCGCGCCGAGGAGCCGCCCCAGGTGGCCGCCCGCCGGGTGGTGCTGGAGGATCCCCGCGTCCAGCAGCCGTCCTGGACCCGCCTGTACCTGGCCCCCAGCTATTCCGAAGGCCGGAGCGAACTGGCCTATCCGCTACAGGTGCTGTCCGAGATCCTGGGCGGCGGCGCCACCAGCCGGCTGTACAAGGCGCTGGTGGTCGACCAGGGACTGGCCGCCGGCGCCAGCGCCTGGTACGACCCGTCGGCGCTGGACTTCACCACCTTCGGAATCGGCATCACCCCCCGCCCGGGCGTCGACATCGCCGCCGTCGAGGCCGCGCTGGCCGACGAGCTGCGCAAGATCGCCGAGACGGGCATCTCCGCCGAGGAGGTCGAGCGGGCCAAGAGCCGCCTGCGCGCTAACGTCACCTATGCCCGTGACTCGCTGCACACCGCCGCCCAGGTGCTGGGCGAGGCCCTGACCACCGGCCAGACGGTGGACGACGTGGAGGCGTGGCCCGAGCGTATCGCCGCCGTCACCCCCGAACAGGTCAACGAGGCCGCCCGCGCGGTGCTCGACGAGAAGGCCTCGGCGACCGGCGTGCTGCTGCCCGAGCGCCAGGCCGCCGCCCAGGCCTCCACCCCGCCCGCCGTCAAGGCCAAGCCCGCCCGGGAGGTCCGCCAGTGAGCCCGCGAATGATGTTGCACCGTCTCGCCGCCCTCGCCCCGGTCCTGATCGTCCTGCTGGCCGCCCTTCCCGCCCGCGCGGTCACCGTCGAGCGGGTGGTGAGCCCCAAGGGCATCGAGGCCTGGCTGGTCCAGGACCACACCAACCCCATCATCGCCCTGAACGCCGCCTTCCGGGGCGGCGCCGCCACCGATCCGGCCGGCAAGGCCGGGCTGGCCAACATGGTCTCGGGCCTGTTGGACGAAGGCGCCGGCCCCTACGACAGCCAGGCCTTCCAGGGCAGGCTGGAGGATCTGGCCATCGGCTTGTCCTTCGACGCCGGCCGCGACACCTTCCGCGGCCACCTCAAGACCCTGACCGACAACCGCGACACTGCCTTCGAGATGTTCCGCCTGGCGCTGACCGAGCCCCGCTTCGACAAGGAGCCGGTGGAGCGCATCCGCAGCCAGATCCAGACCATCCTCAAGCGCGAGTTGCAAAATCCCAATACCGTTGCAGCGCGGGAATGGAACCGCCTCGCCTTCGGCGGCCATCCCTACGCCTCCCCGGTCAACGGCACCCCGGAGACGGTGGCGAAGCTGTCGGTGTCCGACCTCAGGGGCTGGACCCGCAAGCACCTCGCCCGCGACAACCTGGTGATCGGTGTGGTCGGCGACATCACGCCCGAGCAGCTGGGGCCGCTGCTGGACAAGACCTTCGGCGGTCTGCCGGCCACGGCGGCCAAGGTCGAGGTGCCGTTCACCGCGCCCAAGGCGCCCGGCCGCACCGTGGTCGTCGAGCGCGACAACCCCCAGAGCGTCGCCATGTTCGGCGAGGGCGGCATCAAGCGCGAGGACCCCGACTGGTACGCCGCCTATGTCATGAACTACATCCTGGGCGGCGGCGGCTTCTCGTCGCGGCTGACCGAGGAAGTGCGCGAGAAGCGGGGCCTGGCCTATTCCGTCTATTCCTACCTGATGCCCATGGACCACGCCGCCGTGGTGGTGGGCGGCGTCGCCACCCAGAACTCCCGGCTGGCCGAGTCGCTGGGGATCATCAAGGAGGAATGGCGGCGCATGCGCGACGAGGGGCCGACCCCCGAGGAACTGGCCGATGCCAAGACCTACCTGACCGGCTCGTTTCCGCTTCAGCTCGACTCAACCGCCTCCATCGCCGGCCTGCTAGTCGCCATGCAGCTGGACGACCTGGGCATCGACTACCTGGACAAGCGCAATGGCTACATCGAGGCGGTCACGCTGGAAGACGTCAACCGCGTCGCCAAGCGCCTGCTCGACCCGGCCCGCCTGACCACCGTGGTGGTGGGCAAGCCCGACGGCGTGCAGGCGTCGGCCGTCCAGTGACGGACGTTCAGCCCAGGGCCCCGTGCGAGCGCAGATAGGCCTCGGCGCGGTCCTGGGCGTGGCCAAGGTCGACGAATTCCTCGCGCATCGCCATGCCACCGCCCAGGTCGATGGCCAGGACGAAGCGGTCTGGGCAATGGACGCGCCCCGGCCTAGCCGGTGCGCATGGTTCCACCGCCTCGACCGCGATGGTGCCGTAGGTGCGCTGGCGGTATTCGTCGGTGATGCGGTAGCCGCCGGCGCGGGGAAGAAACAGCAGGTTCTCGCCGCGCATCTCCCTACCTCCCCAGCAGGCCGTCGATTTCGGCCTGGGCCATGGCGCGGTCCGAGCCGTGGATGATGGAGGAGGCGCAGTCCATCAGAGCCTGCGAGGCCCGCGACAGCGCCTTGCAGTAGTCCTGGAGCATCTCCGGCGTCGCCCCCTCGGCGATCTGCTGGTCAAGCTGGGTGATGCCGCCCATCAGCAACAGGTTGAGCTGGCGGATTGTTTCCTCGAAGGGGCGGCGGAACTTGGACGGAACCCGGTCATAGGCCTCGATGGCCAGCTGCTTGTCCGAGAAGGTCGAGCCGGCGAAGTGGTCCTTGTAGGTCTTGGGCTCCCACAGCTTGCATTCCTCGATCATGTCCGGCATGTCCGGGATCATGTCGAGCAGCATGACGATCTCGTTGAAGTGGTTGAGGTAATCCGTCGCCAGCAGGGTCTGACCGGAAATGTTGGTCCCCTTCACCTTCTGCCGGTATTCCTCGAACGCGGCCAATTCGTCGGCCGGAATCTCGCCCTGCAATCCGCTGGCTCCCCAAATGCCCGATCGCCCATCCTCGCGCGACGGCGCCGGGGATTCAAGCCTTCCCTAATACCAAGGATTATGCCCGGTGATAGGGGTGTCCCGACAGGATGGCCTGGGCACGCCATAGCTGTTCGGCCAGCATGGCGCGCACCAGCATGTGGGGCCAGGTCATGGCGCCGAAGGACAGCAGCAGCTGGGCGCGGTCGCGGACCGACGGATGATGGCCGTCGGCGCCACCGATGAGGAAGGCCAGGTCTCCCACCCCCTGGTCGCGCCACTGCCCCATGCGGGCGGCGAAGGCCTCGGAGCCCATGGACTTGCCGCGTTCGTCCAGCGCCACCACCACCGCCCCGGGCGGGATGGCGCCGAGCAGCAGCTCGCCCTCGCGGGCCATCCGCTCGGGCACCGGCAACGGCCGCTTCTCCTCGACCTCCTTCAGCACCGGCGGCGGGCTGAGGCGGCGGACGTACTGGGTGTAGAGATCGAGTTCGGGGCCGGCCTTGGCGCGGCCGACGGCGGCGAGCCACAGTCGCATGGCGGGCGGGCCGCCGCGTCAGGCGGCGGCCACGGGTCCTTGGTCGCGCGGCGTCAGGCCTGGGGGCCCGGCGCGTGGGACATGGCCGGCTTCATGGCAGCCAGCGGCATGCCGCCCACGGTTTCGGCCTTGGGCACGCCCCACATCTTCTCCAGATTGTAGAACGCGCGCACCTCGGGCCGGAACAGATGGACGACGATGTCGGCGCCGTCGATCAGCACCCAGTCGCACTGCGGCATGCCCTCGGCGGCGACCGAGAGGCCGGTGTGCTTCAGCTTTTCCATCAGGTGCTCGGCCATGGCGCCCACCTGGCGCGCCGAGCGGCCGGTCGCGATCACCATGTGGTCGGCGATGCTGGACTTGCCGCGCAGGTCGATGACGGTGATGTCCTCGGCCTTGTCGTCGTCGAGCGAGCCGACGACGAGATCGACCAGATCCTCCGCTTTCAAGGAAGCGGGCCTAGATCGGGTGTTTATGGTCACATCTCCTTCAATGATCACCCGCCCGGTCCGGACGGCACCGTGCCGCCGGCGCGGATGGCGGTCGCCGAGGCGGGATGGAGCCGGGTGTGCAGGAAGACCCACGCCACCGGCGTCCGATCCGCCAGCCCTGCCGTTTGGACGGTGCGGAACCTGGCCAGACGGCGGGCCGCCCGAGCGGCCAATGCCCTTTGAGAATAGGGAGAACGGGCGAGGATCGCAACCGGGACGGATCGGAATATCCGCATCCACCGGTCCCACTTGGCGATCTGCGCCAGATTGTCGGCCCCCATCAGCCACACGAAGCGGATCGCGGGGAAGCGGGTCCGCAGCACGGCGATGGTGTCGGCGGTGTAGCGCGTGCCCAGGTCGGCCTCGATGGTGGTGACGCGGATGCGGGGGTGGCCTGCCATGGCGCGGCGTGCCGATTGGGCGCGCTCCGCCAGCGACGCCATGCCCGCCACCGGCTTGAGCGGGTTCTGCGGGCTGACCAGAACCCACACCTCGTCCAGCCCCAGCCGCTTCAGCGCCGTCTCGGCGACGTGCCGGTGCCCGGCATGGGCGGGATTGAACGACCCGCCCAGGAGGCCGACCTTGCGCCGGCGATGGTCGCCCCGCGGATTGGGAGGAAGCGGGGTCACCCCGGCCGCACCTGCCCGTTGCCGCGCACCACGTACTTGAAGGTGCACAGCTGTTCGACGCCGACGGGGCCGCGGGCGTGCATGCGGCCCGTGGAGATGCCGATCTCGGCGCCCATGCCGAACTCGCCGCCGTCTGCGAACTGGGTCGAGGCGTTCCACATCACGATGGCCGAGTCGCAGCCGCCCAGGAAGGCCTCGGCGGCGGCGGGATCGTCGGTGATGATGCTTTCGGTGTGCTGCGAGCCGTAGCGGTTGACGTGCTCGACCGCCTCCCGCACCCCGTCGACCAGCTTCACCGAGATCACCGCATCGAGGTATTCGGTGCTCCAGTCCTCCTCGCGGGCCGGCAGGGCGCGGCAGTCCGCCTCCTGCACCGCGTGGTCGCCGCGCACCTCGCAGCCGGCGTCGATCAGCATCTTGACCAGCGGCCGCAGGTGGGTGGCGGCGCAGGCGCGGTCCACCAGCAGGGTCTCGGTGGCGCCGCAGATGCCGGTGCGGCGCATCTTGGCGTTCATCACCACCGTCTTGGCCATCTCCAGGTCGGCGGCCTTGTCCACATAGGTGTGGCAGATGCCTTCCAGGTGCTGGAACAGCGGAATGCGGCTCTCCTCGCGCACGCGGGCGACCAGGCTCTTGCCGCCGCGCGGCACGATGACGTCGATGTAGTCGGTGGCGGTCAGCATGGCGCCGACGGCGGCACGATCGATGGTGGGCACCATTTGCACCGAATCCTCGGGCAGGCCGGCGGCGCGGATGCCCCGGCGCAGGCAGTCCATGATCGCCGTCGACGAGTGGAAGCTTTCCGAGCCACCGCGCAGGATCGCCGCGTTGCCCGACTTCAGGCACAGGGCGGCGGCGTCGGCGGTGACGTTGGGGCGGCTCTCGTAGATGATGCCGATCACCCCCAGCGGCACGGCGACGCGCGCGATCTTCAAGCCGTTGGGGCGCTCCCACTCGGCCAGGACGCGGCCGACCGGGTCGGCCAGGGCGGCGATGTCCTCCAGCCCCTTGGCCATGGCCTCGATGCGCTTGTCGTCCAGCATCAGGCGGTCGAGCATGGCCTTGGTGAGCCCCTTGGCCTCGCCGGCCGCCATGTCCTCGGCATTGGCGGCCTTGATGGCCCCGGCGTCGGCGCGCAGCGCGGCGGCGGCCTCCGCCAGCGCCCGGTCCTTGGCGTCGCGCGGCGCCTGCGCCAGCACCCGGCCGGCGGCGCGGGCGCGACGGCCCAGCTCGGTCATCATGGCGGTCACGTCGGTCATGCCTCTACCCCTCCATCACCAAGTCGTCGCGGTGGATCAGCTCGTCCTCGCGGACATAGCCGAGGATGCCCTCGATGTCGGCCGACTTGCGGCCGATGATCTTTCGGGCCTCGGCGGCGTCGTAGGCGGCGAGGCCGCGGCCAAGCACCCGCCCGTCGGCGGATTTCACCAGCACGCATTCGCCACGGTCGAACTCGCCGGCCACGGCGGTGACGCCGGCCGGCAACAGCGAGCGGCCCATGGCCAGCGCCTTGCACGCGCCTTCGTCCACCACCAGGGCGCCGGTGGGGCTCATGGCGCCGGCGATCCAGCGCTTGCGGGCGGCCTGGGGAGTCGCCTTGGGCATGAACCAGGTGGCGCGCTGGGAGCCGGCCTCGATGGCGGCCAGGGGATTCATCGGCTTGCCCAGCGTGATCGCCATGCGGCAGCCGGCGCCCATGCAGATGCGCGCCGCCACCAGCTTGGTGACCATGCCGCCCGAGCCGTAGCCGGTGCCGGGATCGCCGGCCATGGCCTCGATGGCGGGCGTCATCTCGCGCACCTCGGGCAGGAACTCGGCGTCGGGGTTCCGTCGCGGGTCAGCGGTGTAGAGGCCGTCGATGTCCGAGAACAGCACCAGGGTGTCGGCCCCGCACATCTGGGCGACGCGAGCGGCCAGGCGGTCGTTGTCGCCGAAGCGGATCTCGGCGGTGGCCACCGTGTCGTTCTCGTTGATCACCGGCACCGCCCCCAGCCTGAGCAGGGTGTCGAGCGTGTTGCGGGCGTTGAGGTAGCGGCGGCGGTCCTCGGAATCCTCAAGCGTCAGCAGCACCTGCGCCACGGTGATGGCGTGCCGCGCCAGCGATTCCTGGTAGGCATGGGCCAAGCGGATCTGTCCGGTGGCGGCGGCGGCCTGCTTCTGCTCCAGCCTGAGCGGCGGTTGCAGCCCGAGATGACGGCGGCCCACCGCCACCGCGCCCGAGGACACCAGGATCACCTCGGTGCCGCGCGCGCGCAGCCGGGCCACATCGTCGCACAGGGAATCGAGCCAGGCGCGATGGATGTGCCCGCTCGCCTCGTCCACCAGCAGCGACGAGCCGATCTTGACGATGAGGCGCTTGGCGTCGGAAATCGGATTCATGGGCGGCGCCCCTAGTCCTCGTCGTGGTCGTCCATGGGGTGCCAGGAGCCGTCGGGTCCCTGGACCCAACCGTCATCCTCGTCCTCCCCGTGATGGGAAGAGGCGAAGCCCGGCGTCGAGCGCTTGCCGTGGCCGAAGGCGTTGGAGGCGGCCAGCACCTCGGGTTCGGCGGCGCGGGCCTCGCGGATGTGGACGGCCAGCGCGCCCAGCACCTCCTTCAGCCCCACGCCCGACACCCCCGACAGGGTGAACACCTTGCCGCCCACCGCCTCTTCCAAGGCCGCCAGCTTGTCCTTGATGTCCTCGGCGGTCAGCGAATCGCACTTGTTGAGCGCCACCACCTCGGGCTTCTCGTCCAGGCCGCCGCCATAGGCCTCCAGTTCGCCGCGCACCACGTGATAGGCCTCGGCGACGTCGTCCTGGGTGCCGTCGACCAGATGCAGCAGGACGCGGGTCCGCTCGATATGGCCCAGGAAGCGGTCGCCGATGCCGGCGCCCTCGTGGGCGCCCTCGATCAGGCCGGGGATGTCGGCCAGGATGAACTCCTCGCCCTGCAGGTAGACCACGCCCAGATTGGGATGCAGAGTGGTGAAGGGATAGTCGGCGATCTTGGGCCGGGCGCGGGTGACGGCGGCCAGGAAGGTGGACTTGCCGGCATTGGGCAGGCCGACCAGGCCGGCGTCGGCGATCAGCTTCAGGCGCAGCCACACCCACATCTCCTTGCCCGGCCAGCCGGCGTCGGCGCGGCGGGGGGCCTGGTTGGTGGAGGTCTTGTAGTGGGCGTTACCGAAGCCGCCGTCGCCCCCCCTGAGCAGCACGATGCGGTCGCCGGCGCGCGTCAGGTCGGCCAGCACCGTCTCCTTGTCCTCGTCGAGTATCTGGGTGCCGACGGGGACCTTGATGACCACGTCATCGCCCTTGCCGCCGGTCTTGTTGCGGCCCTGGCCATGGTGACCGATCTTGGCCTTGTAGTGCTGCTGGTAGCGGAAATCGATCAGGGTGTTGAGGTTGTCGACGCATTCGAAGATGACGTCGCCGCCGCGGCCGCCGTCACCGCCGTCGGGCCCGCCGAACTCGATGTACTTCTCGCGCCGGAACGAGCACGACCCGGCCCCGCCGTCGCCGCTCTTGATGAAAATCTTGGCCTGATCAAGGAATTTCATTTTTCTTGTGCCCTCAAGCGCCGGGCGCGCGCATCCGCGCGCTTGGCTTGCCTTCGCTTCGCTCCGGGGCCCTCAACGGGCCAGTCCCTCGGCTTCGCCTCGCTCCGGTTGCCCGGGGATTGATGGGGTTCTTGAACGCAAAAAGGGGAACGGATGGACCGTTCCCCTTTTCGAACACCTGAGCGCGGAGAACGGCTGATTACTCAGCGGCCTCCGGCAGCGGCTCGACGACCACGAAGGTGCGCTCGCCCTTGTGGCGGAACGCCACCTTGCCCGCCGAGGTGGCGAACAGGGTGTGGTCCTTGCCCATGCCGACATTGGCGCCGGGATAGAACTTGGTGCCGCGCTGACGGACGATGATGTTGCCGGACAGCACCAGCTCGCCGCCGAACTTCTTCACGCCAAGACGCCGACCAGCGGAGTCGCGGCCGTTGCGGGAGGAACCGCCTGCCTTTTTGTGAGCCATGGGGACTTACTCCTTGAACCTGTCCGCGCCGGGATCAGCCGGCGGCGATGTCGGTGATGCGCAGGATGGTGATGTCCTGGCGGTGGCCGTTCTTGCGGCGCGAGTTCTGCCGACGGCGCTTCTTGAACACGATCAGCTTGGGACCGCGGGCCTGGGCCACCACCTGGGCGGTGACCTTGGCGCCATCGACCAGCGGAGCGCCGATCTTGTCGCCGACCATCAGCACCTGGTCGAGGACGACCTCGGCGCCGGCGTCGCCGGCCAGCTTCTCGACCCGGATCACGTCGTCCTTGGCCACCTTGTACTGCTTACCGCCGGTCTGAATGACTGCGAACATCACGTTTCGTCCTGAGCAAAAAATGAACTGACGCGCCAAGGAGGACCCGGCGCGAGAGGGCGCAACTATACTCGCGCGAAGAAGAGAGTCAAGCGCCCAGTGACTCCCCGTCACCGGAACGAGATCAGCACGATCAGCAGCGCCGCCAGGGCCACGCCCACCGCCATGCCGATGTTGCGCTGGCGCTCCAGGCGGCCGGCCAGGTGTTCGTTGCCGAGTTGCAGCCAGCGGATGGTCACCTCGGCGGCGCAGGCGCCGGCGAAGTCCGATACCGTGCCCGGCACCGAGGACGGGCCGTACAGCACGCCGTCGTCGAACTCGTTGACGGTGGCCGACTGGATCTTACCGTCGCGGGTTTCCAGCGGCGCGCTCCACACCGCCACCACTGTGCGGTCGCCGATCCGGCGTCCCTCCTTGTCGGGCAGGCCCCGCTCGAATTTGAACTCCGCCTGCCCCACCCCGACGATGCGCGTTTCCTTGGCCGCCACGGTCCCCTCCGTTCAGTTGGCGCGATCCTAGCGCCTTGGCGGCGGCTACGCCACCTCGCGCGCGGTCATGGCGGCGATGGAGGCCGCGAAGGGTGCCAGCAGGGCGACCACGGCGGGGGTGAAGGCGCGCGGCATGTCGGCGTTGAAGAAGATGAAGCCGCGCAGTTGGCCGTCGTCGTGGACGGGGATGGTCAGGCTGGAGCGGAAGCCGGCCTCGCGGAGCGCGATGGTGTGGTAGCTGGTGGCGTGGCTCCAGGATTCCAGGTCATCGACCACGCGCGGCTGGTCGCCGCTGGCCAGGATGGCCAGCGAGGGAACCTCGGACAAGGCCAACTGGTAGCGCTCCAGCGTGTCGCCGGTCTGGGCGTAGGCGCGCAGGATGTCGGTGCGCGGGTCGTAGAGCGCCACCGAGAGGCGCGACAGCGAGCCGCAGCCCGGCAGGCGGCGGATCTCGCCCAGCAGGGCGGCGAGGCGGACGGAAAGGGCGACGGCGGATCCCATACCAAAAGCATAGTGGGAGCCACCCGGAAAGAAAAGGGCCGCCCCTCGGGGGCGGCCCTGGCTTTT
>JBFMHS010000282.1:0-4735 GCA_040751765.1 Pseudomonadota bacterium
GGCGCATGCGGGTGCGGGGAAACTGGGCGTGGGGCAGGAAAGCAGGCACGGTCTGGTACTCCGGTTACGCGGCGTCCAGGGCCTGGGCCAGGTCCGCGATGATGTCGTCCACGTGTTCGAGGCCGATGGACAATCGCACATAGCCCGGTGTCACGCCAGACGCCAACTGGTCCTCGCCGGACAACTGCGAGTGGGTGGTGCTGGCGGGGTGGATGGCCAGCGAGCGGGCGTCGCCGATATTGGCCACGTGGTAGAACATCTCCAGCTTGTCGATGAAGCGCTTACCGGCCTCGGCGCCGCCCTTGAGCTCGAAGCCCAGCAGCGAGCCGTAGCCGTGCTTCATCACCGCGTCGGCGCGGCGGCGGTGCTCGCCCTGCATGACGCCGGGATAGATCACCTTCTCGACCTTGGGGTGCTTCGACAGCCAATGGGCCACGGCGGCGGCGTTGTCGCAGTGGACCCGCATGCGCAGCGGCAGCGTCTCCAGCCCCTGGATGATCTGGAAGGCGTTGAAAGGGCTGATGGCGGCGCCGATGTCGCGCTGGAGGATGACACGGGCACGGATGATGTAGGCGATGGGGCCCAGCGGCTTCACCGCCTCGGTCCACACCGCGCCGTGATAGCTTGGATCGGGCTGGGTCAGCAGCGGGAAGCGGGCGGCGTGCTTTTCCCAGTCGAACCTGCCGCCGTCGACGATCATGCCGCCCACCGAGGTGCCATGGCCGCCAATGAACTTGGTGGTCGAATAGACGATGATGTGGGCGCCGTGGTCCAGCGGCCGGCACAGCACCGGGGCAGCGGTGTTGTCCATGATCAGCGGCACGCCGGTACGTTCGGCCAGCTTGGCGACCTCGGCGATGGGGAACACCTGCAGCTTGGGATTGGGCAGGGTCTCGGCATACCAGCAGCGGGTCCGCTCGTCGGTGGCCTTGACGAAGGCCTCGGGGTCGGCCGGATCGACGAAGCGCGCCTCGACGCCGAACTGCTTCAGCGTGTTGGCGAACAGGTTCCATGTGCCGCCGTAGAGGTCGGTCGAGGTGACGAAGTTGTCGCCGGCCTGGCACAGGTTCATGATGGCGAAGGTGCTGGCCGCCTGACCGGACGAGGTCGCCAGGGCGGCGACGCCGCCTTCCAGGGCGGCGATGCGCTGCTCGAGCACGTCCTGGGTCGGGTTCATGATGCGGGTGTAGATGTTGCCCAGCTCGGACAGCGCGAACAGGTTGGCGGCGTGCTCAGTGTCGCGGAACAGGTACGAGGTGGTCTGGTGGATCGGAACCGCCACCGAACCGGTGCCCGGATCGGCCCGATAGCCGGCGTGAAGGACGATGGTCTCGGGATGCTTGCTCTTCACCGTCATGACCCTGGGCTCCTTGCAAAAAAAATCCGCCTTCTGGGGGCGGCGTACGCGGAAGAAGACGAGTTGAACACCCAGTCGATGCGCTGTCAAGACGACCTGCGAATGATGTCCATTATCGAGATGTAAAATAACCGGGAGTGTCCATGTCGGAAGCGGAAACCATCCATCGGGTCGAGGGCGGGCTGGGTGCCATACTGCTCAACCGGCCGCGAGTCCTCAACGCGCTGTCGCCGGCGCAGCTGGCCGGGCTGGGCCGGCTGCTGCTGGACTGGCGCGACGACCCGGCGGTGGGTGCGGTGGTGATCGAGGGCGCGGGCGAGCGGGCCTTTTGCGCCGGCGGCGACATCCGGGCGGTGTGGGACAACCGCCTGGCAGGACGGCATGACGCCAATCGTGACATTTTCCGCGACGAATACCGCCTTGATCGCCTGATCCATCATTATCCCAAGCCCTTCGTGGCGCTGCTGGACGGCATCGTGATGGGCGGCGGCGCGGGGGTCTCGATCAACGGACGCTGGCGCGTGGCGACGGAACGCACCCTGTTCGCCATGCCGGAGACCGCCATCGGCTTCTTTCCCGACGTGGGGGCGACTCATTTCCTGTCCCGCTGCCCGGGACGTGTCGGCTTGTATCTCGGCCTGACCGGGGCACGGCTGGGGGCTGCGGACTGCCTGTGGGCGGGGGTGGCCACCCATTTCGTGCCGTTTGCCGCCCTGCCTGCACTCAAGGTGGAGCTGGCCGGCGCCGCCACCTCGGCCGACCCGGCGGGCGCCGTCGAGGCGGTCCTGGCCCGCCATCATCGTGACCCCGGCGACGCGCCGCTGGCGCGGCTGGCGCCAGCCATCGACCGGCTGTTCTCTGCTCCGACCTTGCGCGAGGTGATCTCGGCGCTGGTAGCGGAGGGCGAGGGGTGGACCTGGGATGCGCTGGAGCCCATCGGCGACAACTCGCCGATCAGTCTGGCCGTCACCTTCCGTCAGTTGAGCGAGGGACGGGAACTGGCATTCGACGACGCCATCCGCCGTGAATACCGTCTGGCCCGCCGCTTCCTCGATGGCCATGACTTCGCCGAAGGCATCCGCGCCCTGGTGGTGGACAAGGACAAGGCGCCGCGATGGGAGCCGCCATCGCTGGCCGACATTCCCGACGCCGAACTCGACCGCCTCTTCGCACCGCTGGACGATGGCGAGCTTGAGTTCTTTCCCGATTGAGGCACATCTATCGGCGGCGAGGCAGGAGCGGCGACCGTGAACCGGGAAGTCTATTTCGAGATCCGCAGGGTGGGGGCTTACCTGAAGGTCACCGCCATCGATTCGCTGACCGGAACCGAGGTTTCGGTGGTCGGCCCCGCCACCGGCAGCCAGGCGCAGCTTCAGGCAACCGCGATGCGCAAGCTGCGCTACGTCCTTGACAAGCAGTCCAAGCCCAGCGGCGGCAAGCCCGGGATCGAGGTCTGACGGAAAGAAAAGGCCGCCCTGTGGGCGGCCTTCTTCGTTTTCAGGTGGAAGCGGATCAGCGGCCGCGCCGCTTGGGAGCCTTCTCGTCACCCGCCTTGCGCCCGAGGCCGATCTTCTTCGCGAAGTCGGAGCGCTGGGCGGCGTAGTTGGGGGCGACCATGGGATAATCGGCGGGCAGTCCCCACTTGGCCCGATACTCGTCGGGGGTCATGTTGTAGGTGGTGCGCAGATGCCGCTTCAGCATCTTCAGCTTCTTGCCGTCCTCCAGGCAGACGATGAAATCGGGGGTCACCGACTTCTTCACCGGGACCGCCGGCTTCGGCGCTTCCGCCTTGGCTTCCTGGGGGCCGCCTTCCAGCGACGACAACGATGCATAGACAGTGTGGATCACTTCGGGAATTTGGCCCGCGGGAAGCGGATTCTTGCTCACATAAGCCGCCACGACGTCCACCGCCATGCGCAGCAGGTCGTCTCGATTGGCCTTGTCGGCGAGGATGTCAGTCATTGGGGTATCCGGATCAAGCAAGTTTGCACGGTTGAATCATGAATCCATGCTTCGATTTGCGTGTCAATTCCAAACTCGCCGACCTGAGTAATGAGTTCTTTTCCGTTCCGCCAATTTCAATAAAACACCCCCGGAAGGGGGAGAGATATAACCCAAACGTCTGTATCGTGGGTGAGGGATGATTTTCCCGCCATCAGCAGGCCCGCCCGTTCGCGGGCGCAAGAACCTCGCAGAATCGTCCTCCAGGGGTGCGCCCCATGGATTAGTGCCGCATTGGCAAGACGAGCCGACATATGGTATCTACCGCCCACGTCCAACGAAATGAGCGGAAGATGGGAATGACCAAGCACACCGTCGCGCTGGCCTCGGATCACGGCGGGGTCGAGATGAAGACCCTCCTGAAGGAGGAGCTGGAAAAGAAGGGGTTCGCCGTCCTCGACCTCGGCACCGAGGGCAACGGGTCGGTGGACTATCCCGACTTCGCCGAGGCCATGGCCAAGGCCCTGAAGGAAGGCAAGGCCGAGAAGGGCGTGCTGATGTGCGGCACTGGCATCGGCATCTCCATCGCCGCCAACCGCCACGCCCACATCCGCGCCGCCCTGGTGCATGACGGCTATGGCGCCCGCATGTCGCGCCTGCACAACGACGCCAACGTCCTGGTCCTGGGCGGCCGCACCATCGGCCCCGAGGTCGCCAAGGAATGTGTCGATATCTTCCTGACCACCGAGTTCGAGGGCGGCCGCCACGCCCGGCGCGTCGCCAAGCTGGCGGATGCCGGCGAACGCTGATCAACACCGAACCGATCGAAAGAACGCCATGACCACCACCACCGAAGCCTTCTTCCGCACTCCCCTGTCGGAGCGGGACAACGACGTCTTCGCCGCGATCCGGAACGAGCTGAAGCGCCAGCAGGACCAGATCGAGCTGATCGCGTCCGAGAACATCGTGTCGCGCGCGGTGCTGGAGGCGCAGGGCTCGGTGATGACCAACAAATACGCCGAGGGCTATCCCGGCCGCCGCTACTATGGCGGTTGCGAGTTCGTCGACGTGGTGGAGCAGCTGGCCATCGACCGCGCCTGCCAACTGTTCGGCTGCGCCTTCGCCAACGTCCAGCCCAGCTCGGGCTCGCAGGCCAACCAGGGGGTGTTCATGGCCCTGGTCCAGCCGGGCGACACCATCATGGGCATGAGCCTGGCGGCCGGCGGCCACCTGACCCATGGCGCCGCCCCCAACCAGTCGGGCAAGTGGTTCAAGGCGGTCCAGTACGGCGTCCGCCAGCAGGATGCCCAGATCGATTTCGACGAGGTCGAGGCCCTGGCCCGCGAGCACAAGCCGAAGCTGATCATCGCTGGCGGCTCGGCCTATCCGCGCACCATCGACTTCGCCCGCTTCCGCAAGATCGCCGACGAGGTCGGA
>JBFMHS010000283.1:0-8399 GCA_040751765.1 Pseudomonadota bacterium
CGGTGACCAGCAGGCCGGCGAGCAGAAGACGCCCGGCGATCCACAGCTGGGGGGCGAGGTTGGCGCCCGGTACGTCGAAGATGCCCATGCCCTTGTAGGTTAGGGCGTGGGCCATGTCGATGCCGGCCACCCAGAAGAAGCCGACCGCCAGATAGGTGAAGAAGCCGTTCAGCGTCAGGCTGTGGGTGAGCCAGCCGACCACGCACATCATCACCGCGATCATGATGGAGAACGATTCGGCCAGGGTGTGGAACAACAGGTAGTTGATCTGGCTGATTCCCGCCAGTGCGGCCATCGCCACCAACTGCCAGACCCACCCGCCCCGGTTCACGGTCCGGATGGTCTCGCGGACGACGGTCGGCCCGTCGTTGACGTATCGAGTCGTGTTCCCCAGCACGCGGACGGCCCTCTGTTCCCCACGCCCCCAAGTGAGTGCCTGAGAAAAAGATAGCACCATGCGAAAGATAGAAAAGAGGTGCCGGTTAGCTATTCATTTGGTTTGTCAACAAAAGCGCCATTCCGCCCTTGGCGCGGCCGTAGTCGGCCAGGGCGGCCCGGCCGCCGGCGGCGAACACCGCCACCGCGCTCAGCAGTTCGCGCAACTGGCCGGCGGCCTTGGAATCAAAGCGGCAGCAGGCCCCGCCCGACAGCTTGGCCATCTGGGCGAAGGCGCGGGCGGCCACGGGGTCGTCTCCCTCGTGGAAGAGGAACAGCGGCACCCCCAGGACGCCCAGTTGGCCGGCCTTGGCGCACAGGGTGTCGACGTTCTCCTCCATGCAGTCGCCGACGAACACCACGGCGTGGACCTTGGCCCGCGCGGTCTCGGCCAGGGCGTGGGTCAGGACCTTGCCGATCTGGGTCTCGCCGCCCAGGCAGGAGACCGAGCGCAACTGGGCCAGCAGGCGATCGGGGTCCGAGGTCCACTTGCCGGCCCGGCACTCGCCAAGGCCACGGTAGTAGACCAGTTGGATGTCCAGCGTGCCGACGCGCGAGGCGGCCTGGAACATGTCGGCCTGGATGGCCTGGGCCTGGCGCCAGGTGGCCTCGCGGCTGGCGGTGGCATCGAGTGCGAACACCAACCGCCCCCGGCCCGAGCGGGCCGGCGCGGGGGTGGCCGCCACCTTGCGCAGGAAGGCGTCGACATCGGTGGCGGGCGAAGCGGTGGGCAGCTTGCGGTCGGGCATGGCGGGCCTCCTTTCTCCATAAGAAGGCGCGCATGGCCGGACGGCAACCCCCATATCAGCACCTCCAACCGAAGGAGGCATCATGGATCCGCGCGACACCCGCTTCGGCGGCCGCCCCGACCAGCCGCTGCACGGCCCGGCGCCCATGGACGAGGAATCGATCGGCGTCTCCCAGGGCGCGCCGACCGGCCGTGACCTCACCGTCCATCGAGGCGGCTCGCCGCTGCCCGAGCAGCAACGCCACGCCCAGGCCGTCATCCAGCGGCGCAGCCCCAGCCCGGTGCAATCGGGACCCGCCCATGTGGGCGAATGGCTGCTGGAGTTCGAACCGGCTACCGCGCCGGACATCGACCCGCTGATGGGCTGGACCAGTTCGCAGGACATGCTGAGCCAGGTGCGCCTGACCTTCGATTCGCGCGACGCGGCCGAGGCCTACTGCAAGCGCCAGGGCATCGCCTATTCGGTGCGCGAGCCCACCCGCCGCCGCCGTCGCCCCAAGAGCTACGCCGACAACTTCGTCCCCTTCGAGGACGGCGGGCCGCGTCCGATCTATCCGCACTAACGGGGGTGACACCCGCGCGCGGAATGCCTATGTCTCGAAAGAGGAGGTACCCCCGCATGCAGGTCTACGAAACCCTGGACGAGCCCTTGCGGCGCATCGTCGACCGCCTGGTCGCCGAGACCGGCGGCGAAGGCTGGGAGGTGCGGCGCGCCTATCTGACCAGCGTGTTCGACGCGCTGGACCGGGGCGCCCAGCGCTTCCCCGCGGCCATCCATCCGCAGGAGGCGCTGGCGGCCATCGTCGCCGGCCTGGTCGAGCGCCTGGGCGAACCCGCGATCGACACCCGCCTGCAGGCCGGCATATACGCGGTGTCGCTCAAGCCCGACCACCGCATCGCCTCGGCCGAGTGGTTCGGCGATCACCCCGACGAGTACGAGACGATCCAGCAGGAATTGGTCAAGGGACCGGCCGGGCGGCTGAACTAGCCGGCCCAACCGGCCGCCGCCCCGCCAGCAGGCGCTGGCCGGGCTTTTCCACCAGCCGCCAGGTCAGCGAGGCCACCGCCACGACGGCGGCCAGGTAGAGGCCGGCGGCGAGGTCGGTCAGCCAAGGGCCGCCCAGCGCGACCAGGTGGAAGCTTTCTCCGTTCCAGCCGGCCGGCACCATCAGCGCCAGACCCAGCTTGGCCTCGGCCAGGTTGACGGCGCGGCCGATCATCACCAGCAGCAGCGTGTGCACCAAATAGATGGAGTAGGACCAGGTCCCCAGATGCTGGACCGGGCGGGCGGCGAGCAGGCGCGACACCGGGCCGGCCTCGAAGGCGAAGACCAGGACCGCCACGCCGAACACCAGCGGCGCCGCCATGGACAGCGGCCCCTTGTCGGCGGCGGAGACGAAGGCCCACACCAGCACCAGCACCGGCGCCTCCAGCCACGTCGCCGCCGGCATCCGCGCCAGGGCGCCGTGAAGGCGGTGGACCAGCACGCCGGTGAAGAAGCCATACAGGCAGCGGAAATAGCCGTAGTCGGCGATGGTGTGCAGCCATTCCCCCGACAGGGCCGCCACCACCAGCGCCGACGCGGTCGCCACCGCCACCGGAACCAGCCAGCCCGGCGCCGTCACCGCTACCGCCGCGAAGGCCAGATAGGCATAGAACTCGGTGCTGATGGACCAACTGGGGAAGTTCCAGGTGGCGCCGTCGTGCAGCCCCAGGGCATGGACCAGCGCGATATTGGAGGCCAGCGCCGCCAGCGAGGTGGCACCTGAGAAGGGCGGGTTGTCGGCGGCGATGCCCTGGGCCGTCATCAGCGCCGCCTTCATCGCCTCCAGCACCACGAAGCCCCCCAGCACCACCACGTGCAACGGCCACAGCCGCGCGAAGCGGCGGCGCACGAAGGGCCACACCGCGGCGGCGGTCATGCGGCCGCCCACCGAATGGGCGATCACGAAGCCCGACAGCACGAAGAAGAAGTCGACGAACAGGTAGCTGTTGCGGACGAACGGCACGGCGAAGAAATGCCCGTCGGCATGGAAATGGTGCAGCGCCACCAGCAGGGCACAGACGCCTCGCCATCCGTCGAGCACCCGGAACCGCATGGCCTCCTCCCCGGTGTCGCGGGACGATTGGCCGGCATGTGCGGATTCCTCGGCCGGCGCGCCAGGGCGCGAGCGGGGTAACGGCGGGAGCGGATGGCACGGCGGGCACCCGGCAGGAATTGCCGGGTGCCCGAAATCGCGGTCAGAACGGCAGGATCACGTCGAGGATCTGCTGCCCGTAGCGGGGTTGGGTGAGGTCGCTGACCACGCCCCGGCCGCCGTAATAGATGCGGGCCTCGGCGATCTTGTCGTAGGTGACCGTGTTGGACGAGCTGATGTCCTCGGGGCGGATGATGCCCTGGATGGACAGCTCGCGCAGTTCGTAGTTGACCCGGATCTCCTGCTTGCCCGAGATCACCAAATTCCCGTTGGGCAGCACCTGGGTGATGATGGCCGCCAGATTGACGGTCATGCTCTCGGTGCGCTCGGTCTTGCCTTCGTTGGTGTTGTTGGTGTCAGAGTTCAGCCCGACAAGGTTGGCCGGATTGACGGCATCGGGCAGCACCTTGGCCATCGACGTCTCGAAGCCCAGCAGGTTGTCGATGCCGGTGCTTTCGCTGGCGTCGCGCTTGCGTTCCAGCGAGCTTTCGAAGCTGGCCTTCTCGTTGTTGATGGCCACCGACACGGTCAGGATGTCGCCGATCTCCTTGGCGCGCTGGTCCTTGAAGAACGCCCGCGCACCCGGCCGCCACAGCGAGTTGGCGTTCTGCGGCGGCGCCACCGGCTGCGGCATGGGCATGGTCACCGCCTGGTAGCCGGGCTTCTGGGTCGGGTTCTGGATGGTCGAGACCTGCGGGCCCGAACCCACCTCGGACAGCCGGGTCAGGGCGTTGCAGGCGGTCAGCGATCCCATGGCGGCCACGACGGCGGCGGCCCGGAGGATGGCGCGGGGAGCGGAGAGGGTGGTCATGGTCGGGTCCTCCTGGCGATCGCTTTAATTGGCCAGCGCGAGCGGGCCGCCCAAAGCCACCGACACGGTGCCGTTGGCCTCGACGGTGCCCTCGACCACGCGCTTGGTCTGCAGGTTGGTGACGCGGATGACGTCGCCCTTGCCGCCGTCCTCGGTGGACTTGCCCTGGGCGGTCAGCGTCATGAACGGGGTCTTCAGCACCAGAGTGACCAGGCCGTTGCGCTGGACCAGCACCGGACGCTGCACCTCGGACAGGCGGACCGGCACGCCCTGGCGCAGCTGCCAGCGCGGCTCCTGGCCGATCAACTGGTCGGGCGAGGTGGCGACGTCGGCGCGGACCTGGCTCTCGCGCACCTCGATCCACTCGATGTCGTTCTCGGTGATGACGGTGCCGCGGGCGACCAGGCGGTTGAGCACCGGCACCCGGGTGGTGATGTAGGCGCGGCCCACGACGCGGACGCGGGTGGCGGCCGGCGAGCCGGCGGGAACCTCGACCACGGCCGAGAAGCGGTTCATGCGCGGGTCCCAGGCGACGTCGTGCACCGCGATGTCGGCGGGGACGTTGGCGGGAATGGTGAAGGACAGGGCCGAGCGGTTGGCCAGCTCGATGTCTGCGTCGGCCGGCAGGCCCTCCAGGGTCAGCGCCTCGCGGATCTCGGTCTCGACCGCGCGCGGGTCGATGGTCTGGCCGGCGCGGTCCAGCACCACGCGCTCGAAGGCGTTGGCCGGCTGCCAGTCGATCTGGTAGGCCTGGGCCACGGCCGCCAGCCAGCGGGCCTCGAGAACCACGCGCTTGCCCGGCTGCGGGGCGGCGGCCAGCGGGGTGTCGCCCTTGGCGCCCAGGTTGTCCCACAGGTCGCGCAGGTGGATGATGTCGCCCTCGACCGTCACGGTGGGCTTGAGCTGCGCCGGCAGCGTCCCGGCCAGCGCCGCCGGGGCGGCGACCAGGAGCAGCAGGGCGAGGAGGATGCGGGTCATGGCCTTATCCTCACTTCATCTGGTTGACGGTGCCGAGCATCTCGTCCGAGGTCTTGATGACCCGCGAGTTCATCTCGTAGGCGCGCTGGGCGCTGATCAGGTTGGTGATCTCGGCCACCACATTGACGTTCGAGGTTTCGAGGAAGCCCTGGAGCAGGGTGCCGTAGCCGGGGCTGCCGGGGTTGGCGACAACGGCCGCGCCCGAGGCCGGGG
Source organism: Pseudomonadota bacterium (assembly GCA_040751765.1). Taxonomy (GTDB): domain Bacteria; phylum Pseudomonadota; class Alphaproteobacteria; order Rhodospirillales; family Magnetospirillaceae; genus CALABS01. The sequence goes on from JBFMHS010000283.1 coordinate 5,384, forward strand.
TTTCCATGAACAGGTTGTCGCCGCGGGCTTCCAGGCCGGCCTCGTTGGGGAAGTTGGCCAGTTGGATCTGGCCGGCCACCGCCTGGTCGATCTCGCCGTCGCGCTTGATCAGCACCTGGCCCGAGGCGTTGATGGACACGCCCACCGCATCCGAGGGAACGGTGATGCCGGGCATCACCTGGTAGCCCTCGTGGGTGACGATCTCGCCCTCGTCCGACAGCTGGAACGAGCCGTCGCGGGTGTAGGCGGTCTCGCCCGAGGGCAGCTGGATGCGGAAGTAGCCCTTGCCCTGGACGGCGATGTCCAGCGTGTTGTCGGTGTTCTGCACCGACCCCTGCTCGGTGATGCGGTAGACGGCGGTGGTCTTGACGCCCAGACCCAGTTGCACGCCGGTCGGCACGATGGTGCCGGCGTCCGACGAGGCGGCGCCGACGCGGCGCAGGTTCTGGTAGAGCAGGTCGCTGAACTCCGGCCGCCGGCGGGTATAGGCGGTGGTGTTCATGTTGGCGATGTTGTTCGAGATGACCTCGACGTTGGTCTGCTGGGCCAGCATGCCGGTGGCGGCGATATTGAGCGAACGCATTGTCTGTATCTCCTGTCCGGTCTGCCGCTTAGCCGCGCGGCACCAGCACGTCCATGGCCTTCATGGCCCGTTCGTGCTCGCTGTCGATCATCTTCTGCATGGCCTGGTACTGGTGCAGGATCTGGGTCATGCGGGTCACCTCGACCACCGGCTGGACGTTGGATTCCTCCATCATGCCCTGCATGATCTGCGGCCGGTTGATGGTCTCGGGATCCTGGGTGGTCTCATACAAGCCGTCGCCGGCCTTGCGCATCTCCTGCTCGCTGGCGAAACGCACCACCTTCATGCGGCCGATGACGCCGTTCTCGGTGGACACGGTACCGTCGGGGGCCACGTTGACCTGGGTCTCGTTGGGGGCGAGGATGATGGGGTTGTCGTTGACGTCCATCACCGCGAAGCCGTTGGTGTTGACCAGCATGCCGCCCTCGTCGAGCCGGAAGTGGCCGTTGCGGCTGAAGCGCATGCCGGCCTCGGTCTCGATCTGGAACCAGCCCTCGCCGTGGATGGCGAAGTCGAAGGGGTTGTCGGTCTTGGACAGCGGGCCCTCGCGGGTGTCGCGAAGCACGCCGAAGTCCTGGACGAAGGACAGCTTGGCCCCGGTCGCCCGCTCACTGGAGCGGGTGTCGACCAGGTATTCGCGGAACATCATCTGCTCGCCCTTGTAGGCCGGCGTGTTGGCGTTCGCCATGTTGTTGGCGACCACCTCCAACTGCCTCCACAGGGCGTTCTGACGCGACAGCGCGATGTAAGACGTGTTTTCCATCGGTCCAAAGCCTGGTTGTCGAAACCTTGCGCCGATGATGATGCATGGCCCGTGCCAACTAGGCGCGGGAGGGGAAAGTGGCGGGAATCCTAGCCTTGGTTCCGGCGGCTGGCGGTAGCGGGGCAGGGCTTGCCCGGCAGATATTGCCGCCGGTGGCCGGGGTTGGTATGCATGGTCCCGCGCGCGCGGGGGCGCGTTTCTCCATTCGATGCGGCGGGCTCAACCTTCTGTTAACCCCGGGGCGCTACCTTCAGAATTGATTTCGTGCGGCCGGACGGCCGCGAACTGGCGGGGGAACATGGCCGAAGATCTGGAAGAGGATTTCGACGAAGGCGAAGGCTCCGACGACGCATCGGAATCCGCACCGTCACGAAAGCTGCCGATCAAGAAGATCCTGATCATCGTGCTGCCGATCCTGCTGCTGGTCGGCGCGGGTGCCGGGCTGTACTTCACCGGCGTGGTCGACATGCTGCTCGGCGGCGGGGATTCCCACGAGGCATCGGCGCCCGGGTCCGACAAGCCGCAGATGATCCGGGCGGCGGTGTTCATGGACCTGCCGGAGATGCTGGTCAACATCCAGGCCCAGGGCCGCAAGCAGTCCTTCCTCAAGATCCGGGTCGCGCTGGAACTGCAGGACGAACTGGACAAGCCCAAGGTCGAGCTGGTGATGCCCAGGATCGTCGATGCCTTCCAGGTGTATCTGCGCGAGCTGCGGGTCGAGGACCTGCAAGGCGCCGCCGGCATGCACCTGCTGCGTGAGGAATTGCTGACCCGCGTCAATGCCGCGGTCAAGCCGGTCAAGGTCAACGACGTTCTGTTCCGCGAGATGCTCGTTCAGTAGGGCACGTGCCGATGGCTATGGAAGACGAAGGCGGGGGCAGCCGTACCTCCGATGACGAAGAGGCCCTGATGAAGGAATGGGCCGCCATGGCCGGTGGCGATGGCGACGAGGGCGGCGGCGGCGGTGGCGGCGGTGAGGAAGGCGACGCCATGGCCGCCGAGTGGGAAGCCATGCTCGGCGCCGGCGGCGGCGAGGACGATGCCTCAGGCGCGGTCGCCAAGGATTCCACCCGCGTGCTGAACCAGGACGAGATCGACTCGCTCCTCGGCTTCGACGACGATCACGGGCGCGGCGACGACAAGTCGGGCATCCAGGCCATCCTCAACTCGGCCCTGGTTTCCTACGAGCGTCTGCCCATGCTGGAGGTGGTGTTCGACCGCCTCGTCCGCATGATGTCGACCTCCATGCGCAACTTCACGTCGGACAACGTCGAGGTCTCGCTGGACAACATCCTGTCCTTGCGCTTCGGCGATTACCTGAACTCGATCCCGCTGCCGGCTATGCTGGCGGTGTTCAAGGCCGAGGAGTGGGACAACTACGGCCTGCTGACCGTCGATTCGTCGCTGATCTACTCTATCGTCGACGTGCTGCTGGGCGGCCGGCGCGGCACGGCGGCCATGCGCATCGAGGGCCGTCCCTACACCACCATCGAACGCAACCTGGTCGAGCGCATGGTCCACGTGGTGCTGTCGGACCTGTCGGCGGCCTTCGACCCGCTGTCGCCGGTGACCTTCCGTTTCGACCGGCTGGAGACCAACCCGCGCTTCGCCACCATCTCGCGTCCCAGCAACGCGGCCATCGTCGCCAAGCTCAGGATCGACATGGAGGA
>JBFMHS010000284.1:0-775 GCA_040751765.1 Pseudomonadota bacterium
GGTGGTTGGCAGCCTGTGGACCATGCAGGCGGCCCGCGTCCGCGACCGCGAGGTGCGTGATGCCTTGTCCGAGAGCATCGGCCGCGTCCACACCATCTCGCTGGTCCATCAGGCCATGTACGGGGCCGGCGGCATCGACCGGCTCGCCTTCGGCGACTATCTGGGCATGCTGGCGGCGCATCTGGGCGATCTCTACGGCGGCGCCGACGCCGAGATCCGCGTCCAGGGCGACAACCCCACCCTGTCGCTCGAAACGGCGGTGCCGCTGGCGCTCATCGTGCACGAGGCGCTGGCCAACGCCCTCGCCCATGCCTTTCCAGGTGGCCGAAAGGGTGTGGTGGTGATCACCGTCGCCTATGCGCCGGGAGGGGTGCGCCTGACCATCGAGGACGATGGCGCCGGCCTGTCCGCGGACAGCCGCGACGGCCTGGGCATGCGCATCATGCGCACGCTGGCCGCCCAGGTGGGGGCCAGCCTGGAGGTGACGTCCTCGGCCGCCGGGACGCGGGTGGCGGTCAGCCGCGCTAATTCGACAGCGTGACGTCGGCGTCGCTGACGGTGTCGAGGGCGATGCCGTCGATGGTGGCGATCTGGTAGGAGTTGGCGGTGCTGGCCGCCGCCTGGTTCTCGGTGTACCACACCTGCACGCCGCCAGTGCCGGTTCCAGCACCGATGACGATCAGGGCTGCCCCGGAGGACCCATCCACGCGATAATCCTGGGCCGTCGCACCCATGGCGCTGGAGGATTCGAGGTAGCGCACGTCGTTGGCCACCA
>JBFMHS010000284.1:785-2190 GCA_040751765.1 Pseudomonadota bacterium
GGTCGGTGCCGAGGCTGGCCACCGCGGCCAAAGCGGTTCCCCCCTCACCACCGCTGAACTCGTAAGTGTCGAGCCCCGCGCCGCCATCGAGGGTGTCGTCGCCCTTCCAGCCCATCAGCCAGTTGTCGCCGGCGCTGCCGGTCAAGGTGTCGCCGTAGGCCGAACCCACCACGTCCTCGACAAGGCTCAGGGTGTCGGAGCCGAAGCCGCCCGTCGCCGTGTTGTTGGCCAGATCCACCGTCACCGCGCCGGGGCTGCGGCCATAGATGACAGTGTCCTTGCCCGCGCCGCCGTCGATCGAGTCGTCTCCGAGGCCGCCGTCCAGGTCGTCGTCGCCGATACCGCCCTGCAACGTATTGGCGTTGGTGGTGAAGTCCTGGAGAACGTCGTTGCCGTCGTTGCCGATGAGGGTCCCCGCGCTGATGCCACCCGCAAGGATCAAGAGGTCCGCGCCGGTGTTGCCGACCAGTGAGGATCCGGTCAGGGCCGACTTGAACTCGCCGGTGCCGAAACTCAGGTTGAAAGCGGTCGTGGTGGGACCTTCGGCACCGAAGATAACGCCGCCGCCCATTCCCATGTCGATGGCCTGCAACTTGGTCCCGTCCATCATGAAATAGTCGCCGGGCGAATTGACGGTGTTGTAAAGCGTGTCACCCTCCGATACCCGGAAGTCACCGAGATAATCGAAGACCTTGTCCGTCGCCGCCGCCATGTCGAAGCGGTCGGCCCCGGCGCCGCCGTAAAGCGAGTCCGCGCCCCCGCCGCCCGTCAGCGTGTCGTTGCCGCTCCCACCCGCAAGGTAGTCCGCATAAGCCGTGCCGGTCAGCGTGTCCACCCCGGCACCGCCGATCAGGCGCATGGCGGCGTTGCCGCGGTTGCTGGCATCGACCACCAGCGCGGCCGTGCCGGTGAGCGCCGAACCGTCGACCTGGTGCAGCCAGGCGGCGGCGGACAACGTTTCCAGGGTCAGGTCATAAACCCCCGCGCTACCCTCCAGCACAAGCTCATCGACACCGGTTATGTTGGCGAAGACGTTGTCCAACAGGGTGACGGCGCTTTGCAGACGGATCTGATCCGTACCGAGGCCGCCGGAGATGGTATCGCCCGCCCCCAGCCACGAACCGTTGGCGAAGATGAAGACGTCGTTGGCAGAAGTGCCGGCGAGGGTGTCGTTGCCCGAGCTGCCATGGAGCGTGACCGGCGTGACGGCGTCCGAGGTGGCGACGACTTCGTCGGGCGGCAGCAACGGCGGCGGCGGCGGCGGCGGGAGCGGCTGGTCGCCGGAAAGCAGGACCGCTTCCACGAATTCAATGACCTGGTCTTGCAGGGCGACCAGGTCGGAGAGCGGATTGATGGTCCCCAGCGTGCCAAGACCGGTCTGCGCGAGATTGCCTAGCGGTCCAAC
>JBFMHS010000285.1:0-8022 GCA_040751765.1 Pseudomonadota bacterium
GATGCTTTTGGAAATGCAAGGGCTGGACGTTGGCGCGCTCTCAGCCCTTGCCGCGTAGTCACATCAACAGGGGGTACCTGACACCATGAAAGCCTGTTTCGTCAAGACTGGAAACGCCGCCCGCTTCCTGGCCGCCCTGGCCGCCCTCAACGATCGCGGCGCCGCCGAAGCCTGCCTGATGGTGGTGGACGGCGAGCCGGGCCTAGGCAAGACCACCATCATCAACTGGTGGGCCGTCCAGGAAGGATGCGTCTACCTGCGCTGCAAGAAGGAGTGGACGCCCAGCTGGATGCTGCGCGAGCTGCTGGGGGCGCTGCGCGTGACCCCCGGCCACAGCTTCGAGCGCATGTACGGCCAGGCCCTGCAGGAGCTGGGCTCCCGTGCCCGCGCCGCCGCCCGCGACGGCTCGAACTTCGCGGTGGTGGTGGACGAGGTCGACCACATCAGCCGCCGGGCCGACATGCTGGAGACCCTGCGCGACCTCTCGGACATGCTGGAGATCCCGTTCGTGCTGGTGGGCATGGGGCGGGTCCGCCACAACCTGACCCGCTTTCCCCAGGTGGCCAGCCGCATCGGCCAGCTGGTGGAGTTCCGCCCCTGCGGCATCGAGGACGTGCAAGCCCTGGTCAAGGGGCTGTGCGAGGTGCCGGTGGCCGACGACCTGGTGGAGTTCCTGCAGAAGGTCTCCGAGGGCTTCACCCGCGAGGTCAAGGAAGGCATCAAATCCATCGAGCGCTTCGGCAAGCGCAACCCGGGCAAGACCATCGACTGCCAGATGATGGACGGCCAGGTGCTGCTGAACGACCGCCGCACCGGCAAGCCCATCGTGGTGCGGGTGGAGCGTTAGAATGTCGCCCCGCGACAACCCCGCCGACATGGTTCTTAACGCCCTCGCCGGGGGTGCGTGTCTGACCATGGACGACCTGGCCGGTTCCCTGCCGCTGACCCGGCGCCAGATCTCGAACGCCGCCGCGCGCCTAATCGGCCGCGAGTGGGTCGAGCGGATCGAGGCCGGCTGCTTCCGGATTACCGAGGCCGGGGCGGCGGCCCATGCCGCCGGCACCCGCGTCCGGTCTGGTCCACAAGGCACGTTCGCGCGGCGCCGGCCGGTCCGCAACTCGTTCAACACCCGCCTGTGGCGGGCCATGCGGCTCAAGGGCAAGTTCACCATGCCCAGGCTGATCGAACTGGCGGCTCGGGACGAGAAGAACCCCGCCAGCGCGACCCAGCGCTACGTGCGCGCCCTGGAGAAGGCCGGCTTCGTGCTGCGCCTGAACCGCCGCGAGCCGGGCACCAGCCCCACCAGCAACGGCTTCGCCCGCTACAGCCTGGTGCGGGACACCGGCGATCGCCCGCCCATGATCCGCCGCGACGGGTCGGTGTTCGATCCCAATACGGGCACCCTGTGGCGGGACGGCCAGGAGGTCCCGGCATGAACTGGTTGAGCCTCCTCGCCGAAGAGGTCATGCGGACCGGCAGCAAGGCCAAGGCCGCCAAGCGGATCGGCATCTCCCGCTCCGCCGTGTCCCTGGCGCTGTCCGGCCGTTACCCGGCCAGGACCGACCGCATCGAGGCCAAGGTGCTGGAAGCCCTGGCCGGCCGCGTCACCTGCCCCCACGACGGCAGCGACATTCCCCGCCGCGCCTGCACCCAGCGGGCCACGGCGCCCATGCCGATGTCGTCCCCGACCCAGCTGAGGGCCTGGCACGCCTGCCAGGCTTGCCCCAATCGCCCCCGCACCCCGGCCGAGCCGGAAGGAGGACGCAATGATTGACCAACCCGTCACCCCCGACCTGAGCCGGATGATGACCTGTGTCGTCGGCTCCCTGGACCGCGCCAGCGCCATGTGGCGCAAGATCGTCGAGCGCGGCCGCCCCGCCCAGGTGGAGCCCGAGGAGGCGGCCGAGATGGCCGACTACTTCGACGCCATGCGCCTGACGCTGACCGAGATCGACGCCCGCGTCGTCACCCGGCTGGCCGAGGCGAGCGCGATGATCCACGAGCAGATCGCCTCCTACGGCCGCATGGCCGCGGTGTTCGCCGCCCTGGCCGAAATGGACAGCGATCCCGAGCGCAAGGCCCTGTTCGTCGACCTGGGACGCCATGCCACCACGCTCGGCCGCGCGGCCGCGCTGGCGATGATGGGCGCGCCCCAGGACGAGCCGGCGCCGGCCCGTCCGAAGCTGGCACTGGCCACCATCGACGGCAAGGAGGTGTCGTGATGCCTCCCGTCGCCAAGGGCTACCGCTTCACCCGCGACGGCCGGACCATCGACGTGGCCACCGCCGGCTACCTGGACGCCGGCCGCGTCGCCCGGGTCATCGCGATCGACGCCGACGGGGCCTACTGGCTGCTGGAGATCGGCGGCCAGGGCCAGCTGATGAAGGCCATCGTCGGCCCGGTGACCATTGAGAGCGCGCTGGAGATGGCCGAGGCCGTCCTGGCCGGCAAGGACCACGGCGCCGTCTCCCTGGCCACCACCACCCTGGCGCTTGCCGTCGCCGCCCGCGTCATCCGGGAGGCCGCGTGATGCTGCGCCTTCGTCCCACCCACAACCAGACCCTCCGCCTCCGCCGCATCGGCCGGGCGGCGCTCCACTGGCTGACGGCGCCCCTTCGCGCCGCCGCCGCCCTGATCCTCTGACCAGCGAGAAAACCATGAACGAGACCCAGAAGCCCATCCCCGGCGCCGTCGTCATCGAGGGCGTCCAGTACCTGCGCAACGCCCAGGGTGACCTGACGGCGGTGGGCAACATCAAGCCCATGGACCTGCTGATGGACGAGATGGTCCGCAAGGTCGCGGGCTATGCCGAGGATTTGTCGGCCGAGCTATCGCGTTTCGTCGCCCACACCGACGCCGACATCGCCGCCCTGGATGCGCTGATCGCGCAGAACTACGGCGTCGAGCCGCGCGAGACCAAGGGCAACCGCACCTTCGTGTCCTTCGACGGCCTGCTCAAGGTCCAGGTGGCGGTGTCCGACCGCATCGTCCTGGGCCCCGAGCTCCAGGCCGCCAAGGCGGTCCTGGATGCCATGATCCTGGAGCGCGGCGAGGGCGTCGATCCGTTCCTGATGACCCTGATCAAGCGGGCCTTCCGGGTCGATGCCGAGGGCCGCGTGGATGTCCGGGCGATCCTGGCCCTGCGCCGCATGCAGGTGGACGACGCCCGCTGGGCCGACTTCTGCCGGGCCATCGACGACGCCGTCCGCGTGGTCGGGTCCAAGCGCTACATCCGCATCTACCGGCGCGACAGCAAGGACGGCGCCTGGAAGATGATCCCGCTGGACCTGGCCGCCGTCGAGCCCGGCCCGGCCGCCTTCGCCCGCCGGAGCCTCCGGCGCCAGGTCGAGGAGCTGACGGCCCAGGCCGTCGAAGCCCGCATGGCCATCCGGCGCATCAGCCTTGCGGTCGATGAGGACGAAATGGCCCTGGCCATGCGCGACGCCATGCTCGCTCTGGGCGGCGCCGCCGACGTCGAGGAGGACCTGATCCGCGACCTCCAGGCCCAGCATCGCCTGCCGGCGGCCAAGGCCGGCCCCCAGGCGGCCGAGTAAGGGAGGGGACGATGAAAGCATTCGCTTATGCCAGCGGCGAGATCGTGTTCGCCAGCGACAGGCCCGAGGGAACCCTCCCCATCGCCAGCGGCCCGGAGAGGGTGCTGAAGAACTTCATCTCGGTCCGTGCTCGCCACGCCTATGACGGGGAGACGCTTCTCGTTCCCGGGGTCCCGGAGGCGAACAACGAACGGGACCGCTTCGAGGCGCTGCGCCGCTGGGGCGAGTGGCTCGCCACCCGTCATCCCGGCAACGTCAAGGTGTTCTGGTATCCGTCCCCGAAGACCGCGACAGCGGCCCAGGCGGAGGGCTGATCCATGAACGCCAAGGACAACGCCGACCTGATGGAGATCGTCGAGCGCCTGGTGGCGGCTGCCGAGAAGGAGGTCGTCGGGATCGGACAGGACCCCGGCTGTGCCGCCATGGCGCTGCTGATGTCCGTCAAGATGACCTGCATCCGGCACGGCAACCACCCGTTCATCGCGGCCACGCTGCTCGAATACGCCTTCCAATCCTGCGGGGTTGAGGTCGATGGGCTGCGAATGGTCGAGGAGATCATGGCCGCCGCCAAATCCACCGTCGAGGCCGCCAAGGCCGAGGGCGCGACCGTGGTTGCCACCACGGCCGGCGCCACCCGGCACTGAGGCGGCCATGGCCAAGGTGGGCACCATCCGCATCTCCGTCCGGATCGGCAAGGCCGACGCCCACGGCGTCTGCCTGGCTCGGGTCTTCCACGGCCGCCGCAAGGTCGAGGAGTTCGAGACCACGCAGGACGAGATGCGCGAGCTGGCCATGGAGATCGCCGGCGCCGCCGTGCCCGCACTGATCCGCGCTGCCGCCGAGGCTGCCCGGATCCGCCGCGAGGCCCTGGGCCGGACCTATCACATGCGCCAGCTGGCCGCCATTCGCATCACCGTGCCGCTGGGTCCGCCCCAGCCGGTGGAACCGGCCGTTTCAAATGATCGCGGGCCTCGCCCGCCGGCCGCCTGAACGAGGGGGAACCAACCATGAGCACGGGCACCCGCCCCATCGGCCAAATCCTGCAGGCGCTGGCCGACGCCTTCCATGGCAACCGCGTCGAGTGGACCTCTGTCCCCGCCGATTGCCGCCCGCCGACCGCCAAGCTGCTGTTCGACCGGCCCGAGGATCTGACGGCCTTCGTCGGCGCGCTGCGCGACCTGTCCGACCTGATGCGTCCCGCCGACCCGGTGAACGTCGCAGGGTGCGGACCGATCCCCGTCGGCCCGCGCACTGTCACCTGTCCGGGCGACGGACGCCCTTGCGAGCGCCTGGGCATCCTGGGCACTGGCGCCTGCCACGGCTGCTGGCTGAGCATGATGTACGGCGCCGTCACCGACAGCGAGATCCCCACCCTGGAGACGGCGATCGCCGACTTGGTGGCCGAGGGCGGCCAACTGGTGGTTCCCGGCGCCCGGCCGGCGGCTGCCTGTGCCGAGGGGCTGGAGATCTTCCGCCCCGTCTACGGCACCCCGGTGGAGGGCTGAGCCATGACCGCCATGCTCAAGGCCCCCGACGCCCAGCTGCGCCGCGAACTGTTCGAGTTCGTCCTCGCACACACCGACATGCCCGACTATGCCGTCGCGATCGCCAGGGACGCCTACAACTTCATTGTCGGCGAGACTGGCGCCACCACCCTGGCCATTGCCATCCAGGAGGCGTCCGAACGGGCCGGCCAGCGCCCGCCGGTGATCGGGCATGGCGACGTCCTGGAGCCGGAGGAGGCGGAACCCTACGAGGTCAAGGTCGCCCGCAAGGACCCGGCGCCGGCCCCCGAACCCAAGGCATCCAGGGACGTTCCTCCCGGCGCTTCCTGGGCGTTCCGTGATCATCGCAATCAAGCGCAGTTGGACGGCAACCCTGCTGCCACCCTGTCGCCGAAGCATGACGAAGCGATGGCCGGCGTCCGCGCCATGCTGGCCGACGGGACCACCGTCACCGGCAACGCCCTGGGCAAGCACCTGGGATGGTCGCAGGTCACCGCAAGCCGCTATCTCCGCGACCTGGTGGAGGCCGGCTTCCTGGTCCGCAAGGGTCCGCGCACCGCTCCGGCCTTCGTGCCGGCCGAGGAGGCCGACGAGCCGGTGCCGCCGCGCAACCGCGACTATACGGCCGTGGTCTGGACCTACGAGCGCAAGGACATCCTTGACCGCATGGTCCGCGAGGGCGCCGAGGCCGAGGACATCGCCACCGCCTGCGGCCTGTCCGCCGACCAGGTCAAGGCGCAGATCACCCGCCAGTGCCTGACGGCGATTTGGGCGGCGGCCAAGGATGCCAAGGCTGGCACCGAGCCGGCGAAGCCGAAGGCCGCGCTCAAGGGTGCCACCCTCCCGGAGGATCGCCTTCGCGGCGGCCTGGCGGAACCCGAAGGCGCCCCGGCCGACATGGAGACGGTCGAGACCTGGCTGGCAGCCAACGGCTGCAAGGTCTCCCACGCTCAGGAGATCGGCGGAGAGTATCGCTGCGACGGCAAGCTGATGACCGGCCGCGAGCTGCTGGCCCTGGCCAACCGCGCCCGCAAGTCCGTCAACCTGCCTCCCTTCGTGGTGCGGAGGCTGTGACATGGCCCGCCTCCTCGACGCCCTGCTGCACCTCGATACCGTTGCCCGCGTCGGCGCCAGGGTGCTTGGCCCGTCCAGCCACCAGGGCCGGGCGCTGCACCAGGCCGTCGAGGATCTGCGGCGCCTGGTAGCGCCGGTGGCGCTCCACGAGGCCGCCGAGCGGTTCGACCCCAAGACAGACCTCAAGCGCATCCTGGCCGCCGCGAGCGCGGCCGGCCTGGAGTGGCCCGACATGGTCGAGGCCCTGAACACCTTTCACCAGCAAAACCTTGGAGCCTGACATGACCCATATCGATACCCCTGTTCCCGACACCATCGGCGCCCCCTTCCAGGGCGGCTTCTTCGCCGGCGTCTTCCTGCTGGACGGCAAGCCGCATGCCCTGATCGTCGCCCCGAAGGCCGAGGGCGAGACCGAGTTGCCCTGGAAGGACAAGCGCACCTCCACCGCCGGTGCCCGCAGCCTGCGCGACGGCCTGGCCAACTCCGAGGCCATGGCGGACGGCCATCATCCGGCCGCCGCCTTCTGCCGGGGCCTGGAGATAGGCGGCTTCACCGACTGGTACCTGCCCAGCCGCCATGAGGCCGCGCTGATGGCCGAGACCCTGATGCCGGATGCGGGTTATGTGCCCGAGCAGACCAGCGCCGAGGCGTTCCAGAAGGGCGGCCCCGAGGCGTTCGCCCAGGACTGGTACTGGACGAGCACCGAGTTCGGCTCCGGCTCGGCGTGGGTCCAGGACTTCAACCGCGGCACCCAGGACGACCACAACGAGGACTGGAGCGCCCTGGTTCGGGCCGTCCGCAAATGCCCCCTTTGACCTTCACCCCTTCTTCCCCGGCCGCTTTGGCGGCCGGGGCCATCGCGTGAACCACGGAGACTGAGATGACCCATATCGACCCCAACGTCACCACCACCCTGCCGGCCATCGGCGCCCCCTTCCAGGGCGGCTATTTCGCCGGCGTCTACCTGGAGAACGGCGCCCTCATGGCGCTGATCGTTGCCCCCAAGGCCGAGGGCGAGGCCGAGAGCCTGGAGTGGGGACCGAGCGGCAAGACGGCCGCCCGATCGCTGATCGACGGCCTGGCGAACTCCGATGCCATCAACGACGACGCCCACCCGGCGGCCAAGTTCTGCCGCGACCTGCGGATCGGCGGCTTCGACGACTGGCACCTGCCGGCGCTCGACCAGATGTCGGTGCTGCGCGCCAACCTTACGCCGGAGGATGACCACGTTCCCGAGCAGACCAGCGCCGAGGCGTTCCGCGAGGGCGGCCCCGAGGCGTTCGAGACCGACGACTGGTACTGGACGAGCACCGAGTGGGGATCCGGCTCGGCGTGGGTCCAGTACTTCCGCAACGGCTTCCAGACCAGCCACAGCAAGGACTGGAGCGCCCGGGTTCGGGCCGTCCGCAAATGTCCCCTTTAGCCTTCACCCCTTCTTCCCTGGCCGCTTCGGCGGCCAGGGCTGACGCCTGAGGAGATTTTGCATGGCGCGCACCACTGAACTGGCGATCTACCGCCCCGCCTACGAGCTGCTGCAGCTTCTTGCGAAGCTGACGCAGCAGTACCAGCGCGGCTATCGCCAGGGACTGGGGCGCGAGGTCTTCGCCGAGGCCCAAGCGGTGGTGGTTCGGATATTCCGGGCCAACTCCGCCGGCCCGGATAGCCGGCCCTCGGTACTCGAAGACCTGCGGGAACACCTGGAGACGCTCAAGCTGCTGCTGCGGCTCTCCAAGGATCTTGGCCTGATCTCTTCCGGCAACTACGGGGCCACGGTGGAACTCACCGACGCCATCGGCAAACAGGCGTCGGGATGGCTGAAGTACTCAAGGAGCTGTGCCTGATGCTTGAAGGTCAAGGCTTTCCAGCCCGCGCACATCATTTGGTCGGGG
>JBFMHS010000286.1:0-5915 GCA_040751765.1 Pseudomonadota bacterium
ACGCGTTGATGCGCTGGGACGGCACCTTGCGCTCGGGCGAGATCACCATGGTCCTCGGCGGCCGGGTGCTGCTGGAGATCCAGGGCGACAACCTCCCGAACGGCGACGTCCTGGCCGAGGCGGCGCGCGGCTGGAACCTTCCCGCCATCCGCAAGGCGGCCGGCCTTTGAACCAAATGATTGCATAAGGTAAAAACCCGATCCCCATTAGGGCGGTGGCGGTCTATAACCTTCGGCATATCGTCCATGGCAGCCGAAGCGGAGCGGGCCCGGTCATGAAAGTCCGTTTGCGCATCGGCATCGTCACCCTGTTCTTCGTCCTTGTCGTTCCCCTGACCGGTCTGATGGTGGGGGCGCTGCATCTCCAGAATGCCCGGCTGGCCACCGATACCGCCCGCGCGGCCATGGACCGAGCCACCACCGAGGTCGTGGGGAAGCTGCGGGGCATGCTGATGCCCATCACGCGGGCGGTGGACCAATCGGTGGAAAACGGCCGCCGCCAGGGCCGCGGGCTGGTCCAGCCCGAGGCATGGTTCTCGCTGTTCGCGGCGCTGGAGATGTCGCCCGAGGCCTACAGCCTCTATTACGGCTTCGCGGACGGCGACTTCCTCCAGATCGTGCGCCTGCCGCCCGCCATCTCCAAGTTCGGCCCCCACGGCCAGAGGCCGCCTCCCGAGGCCCGGTACGTGGTGCGGCAGATCGCCGGCGCCGGCGGCCAGCGCGCCGACACCTACCGCTACATGGCGCGCTGGGGCGACGTGGTGCGGACCGAAGCGGCTCCGGCCATCACCTATGATCCCCGCCAGCGTCCATGGTTCAAGGCGGCGAGCGACCACGACGAGGTCGCCAATTCAGGCATCTACATCTTCAGCGGCACTGGCGGGCCGGGGCTGACCCTGTCGCGCCGGATCACCGACAGCCGGGGCGGCGTGGCCGCCGTGTTCGGCGCCGACGTCAGCCTCGACACCCTGGCCGCCGTGCTTGCCGCCAACCGGGTCGGGCGCGAGGGGCGCATCTTCATCCTGGATGAAGACGGCCGGGTGATCGTCCATTCCGATGGTCCCGCGGTCCGCCGCGAGGGCGACAAGCTGGTGCTGGTCAAGGCGGAGCGGTCCGATGCTCCCCTGGTGGCCGAGGCGGTGGCGCTCCGCGAAAGGCTGGGCGACAGCTTCCGCGCCGCCATGGGGCCGGGCGGGGCTACCTATCTGGTGTCGTTTTCGGCCATTCCGGCCGAGTTGAAGCGCGACTGGACGATTGCCGTCGTTGCCGACGAGGACGAGTTCGTTGGCCCCATCCGCCGCGCCAGCCTGATGATTTTCCTGGTGGGGGCTGCGTTCCTGTTGTTCGTCGGGATGGGAATCATGCTGGCGGCGCGCAATCTGACCGCACCCATCGCCGGCCTGATCGAGGAGACCGTCCGTATCCGCCGCTTCGACCTCGACGGTCCGGTGGCGGTCGACACCCCGGTCCTGGAACTGCACGATCTCGCCGCCGCCATCGGCGCCATGAAGGCGGCCCTGCGCAGCTTTGGTGCCTTCGTGCCCAAGGAGGTGGTGCGCGCCATCGTCGACAGCGGCTCCGAGAGCGTGGTCGGCGGCGCCCGCCAGGCGGTGACGATCATGTTCACCGACCTCAAGGGATTCACCGCCGCCGCCGAGCAGTTGGAGCCGGAAGAGGTGCTGCGCCGCCTGTCCGGCTATTTCGAGGTGATGTCCACCGCCATCCACGCCCATGGCGGAACCATCGACAAATATATCGGCGACGCCATCATGGCCATGTGGAACGCGCCGGTCCGCGATCCCCATCACGAGATTTCCGCCTGCCGGGGCGCGCTGGCCTGCCACAGGGCCAATGCCGCCCACAACGAACGGCTTGCCGAACTGTACCTGCCGCCCCTGATCACCCGCATCGGCCTGCACAGCGACATGGCGGTGGTGGGCAACGTGGGCTCCAGTGACCGCATGCAGTACACCGCGCTGGGGTCGGCGGTGAATCTGGCCGCGCGCGTCGAGGGGCTGAACAAGTTCTTCGGCACCGATCTGCTGGTCACCGAGGCCATCGAGGAGGCGGCCAGGGGCCACTTCCTGTTCCGGACCTTCGGTCAGGTCGTGCCGGCCGGCGCCTCGCTGTCCATCGGCCTGTTCGAGCTGATGGACGACCAGGAGCCGGGCGCGGCCGAGAGATGCGAGGCGTGGAATGCCGCCTTCGCCATCTATGCGGCTGGACGCTGGGCCGAGGCGGAGCACGCCTTCACCGCCTTCCTGGACCGCTGGCCCGGCGACGAGGCGGGCAGGCTCTTCCGTGCCCGCGTGGCCGCCTTCCGCGACGATCCGCCCGGCCCCGACTGGGACGGCAGCCTGGTGGTCGACAGCAAATAGGATCAGGGCGCCAGCCGCTTCTCCACAGCGTAATTATGCACCGGCACGCCGGCGATCTCGAAGCGGCGGACATGCAGCACCGTGAAGCCGCGACGGACGAAGAAGTCGCGCGACAGCTCGCTGGCCTCGGCGTACAGGCGCTCCATTCCCCGCTCGCGCGCGGTCCGCTCCAGTTCCCGGTACAGCGCCGAGGCATGGCCTTGGCCGGCGGCCTCGGGGGCGCAATACAGCAGGTCGATATGGCCGTCGGGCTCCAGGTCGGTGAAGGCGACCGGCTGGCCGCCGTCGCCTTCGGACACCAGCCGCACGCGGCCGTCACCGGCGGTGGCCAGCAGGCGGTCCGGCGACGGCGTCAGCGTCAGCCAGGCCGCCACCTGCGGCGGCGTGTAGCCGCGCGGGCCGAGTTCGGTCACCGCGCGGCGGTAGACGGCGGACAGCGCCTCGGCGTCGTTGGGGTGGAAGGGGCGCACGGTCACGGCCGGAACACCCAACCAACCAGCAGCGGCACCAGGATGGCGGTGGCCACGCCGTTGAGCCCCATGGCCAGGCCCGAGAAGGCGCCGGCCACTTCGCCCAGTTGGAGGGCGCGGGCGGTGCCGATCCCGTGCGAGGCGACGCCGATGGCGAAGCCCTGCGCCTGCGGATCGCGCACCCGGATCAGCCCCAGCACCCAGGTCCCGGCCACCGCCCCGGTGATGCCGGTGAGGATGACCAGCACCGCCGTCAGCGACGGCAGCCCGCCGATCTGCTCGGCCACGCCCATGGCGATGGGGGTGGTGACCGACTTGGGGGCAAGCGACATCAGGGTCCCGTGCGAGGCGCCGAGCGCCCAGGCGATGCCCACGGCGCTGACCGCCGCCGTCGCCGATCCCGCCACCAGCGCCACCAGCACCGCCAGCGCCGACCGCCGCAGGGCGGCGATCTGGCGGTAGAGCGGGATGGCCAGCGCCACGGTGGCCGGCCCCAGCAGGAAATGGACGAACTGAGCGCCGTCGAAATAGGTGCGGTACTCGGTGCCGGTGACGGTCAGAAATCCGGCCAGCACCAGGATGGACAGCAGCACCGGATTCGCCAGCGGGTTCATTCCCAGCCGCCGCCATAGCGCCTGCGCCAACTGGTAGGCAACCAGGGTGGCGGTCAGTCCCAGCAGCGGCGTCGCCGCCAGATAGACCCAGATGCTTTGCAGGTCCTCGGTCACGGCCGCCTCCCCAGGGCCGCCATCACCCAGGCGGTCACCGCGATGGTCACCAGCGTGCTGGCGATCAGCGCCGCCGAGATGGGCAGCCATTCATCGGCGATCAGCCCGAGATGGATCATCACGCCGACGCCGGCGGGGACGAACAGCAGCGACAGATGCGACAGCAGCGCGGTTCCCACCCGCTCCAGTTCGGACGGCACGCCGCCCTTGACCACCAGTCCGACGAACAGGATCACCATGCCGACCACCGGCCCGGGCACAGGCAGTCCGGCCATCCGCGCCACCACCTCGCCGGCGAGCTGGCAGACCAGCAGCAGTGTGATGTAGAACAACACCCTTCGTTCTCCCGCTTTCCGGAGCCCCCATGTCGGCAGGCCCGCTGGTTGACGTCATCGGCGCGGTGGCCGGGGTCATGACTACCGTCGCCTTCATACCGCAAGTGGTCAAGACCTGGCGCACGCGCTCCACCCGCGACATCTCGCTGGGGATGTGGCTGCTGTTCTGGCTCGGGGTGGCGCTATGGACGGTCTATGGCGCGCTGCTGGCCGCGTGGCCGATCATCGTCGCCAACGTGGCGACGCTGGTGCTGTCGGGCATCGTGCTGGTCATCAAGCTCGGCAATTTGGGTCGCGAGCGCGACTAGGCTATACTGTCTCCATGGACGACCTCTTCATCTTCAAGCGGCTGGGCCTCGCGCTGGCCATCGGGCTGCTGATGGGGATCGAGCGCGGATGGCAGACCCGGACGGCGCCCGAGGGCTCGCGGGTGGCGGGCATCCGCACCTTTTCGCTGATCGGCCTGCTGGGCGGCGTGGTCGGACTGCTGGGCCTGCAATTCGGCGAACTGGTGCTGGCGGCGGCGCTGTTGGCGCTGGCCGCCGTTTCGGCCACCTCGCACCTGGTGCGCTCGCGCAAGGACCCCGATGTCGGCATCACCACCGAGATTGCCGAGCTGACCGCCTTCGGACTGGGCGCGCTGGCGGCTTTCGGCGAGATGGCGGCGGCGGCGGCCGGCGGCGTGGTGGCGACGGCGCTGCTGGGGGCCAAGGAGGTCCTGCACGCCTGGCTGCGGAGGCTGGAACAGCTGGAACTCAGGGCCGGCATCAAGCTGCTGGTCATCTCGGTGGTGTTGCTGCCGATCCTGCCCGACCAGGGCTACGGCCCCGAGGAGGTGCTCAATCCCTTCAAGCTGTGGCTGTTGGTGGTGCTGGTGGCCGGCATCTCCTTCGTCGGCTATTTCGCGATCAAGATCGCCGGCCCCCGCATCGGCAGCCTGTTGACCGGCGTGTTCGGCGGCCTGGCGTCGTCGACGGCGCTGACGGTCAGCTTCGCCCGCATGGGCAGCACCAGCCCCGGCATGCAGCCGCTGCTGGCCGCCGGTGTCGCCTTGGCCAACACCACCATGTATGTGCGGCTGTGGGTGATCGTGACCGTGCTCAACGCCGAGATCGGCATCCGGCTGATCCCGGCGCTGGGCGGCATGGTGTTGGCCGGCCTGGTGGGGACATGGCTGCTGTGGCGCAGCCGCGACGAGGAAGGCAAGCCACCCCAGATGACGTTGACCAACCCGTTCGAGCTGGGGATGGCCATCAAGTTCTCGGCCCTGCTGGCGGTGGTGATGCTGGCGTCGAAGCTGCTCCAGGGCTGGGTGGGAGACGCCGGCCTTTATGTCCTGGCGGCGGTGGCCGGCCTGGCCGACGTGGATGCCATGGCGCTGTCCATGGTCCAGATGGGCGGCCGCGACGTCGAGCTGGCGGTGGCGGCCACCGTCATCATCATTGCCGCCTTCGCCAACACCGCCGTCAAGGTGGCGCTGGTGGGGACGCTGTGCGGTGGCGTGATGGCCCGGCGCACCGCCCTGGTGATGGGCGGCGTGGTGGCGGCCGGCGCGGCGGGCCTGGGCGCCCGTCTTCTGGGGCTGGTTTAGGCTAGGTGAACGCCTTGTAGGCGGTGATGGTGAAGGTGTCGCGCACGCCGGGCAGGCGCTGCAGGGTCTCCACCACGAACAGGCCGATGTCCTGACCCGCCTCCAGGTAGCATTTTAGCATCAGGTCGTACTGGCCCGAGATGGAGTGGACCTCCGAGACCCGCTCGATGTCCACCGCCTCGTCGGCGACCTCGTAGGCGCGGCCCGGCTCGCATTTCACCATGACGAAGATGGTCTGCATGGGGTCCTCCCTGGGACGGGTCAGTCCTCGGTCTCGGCCTCGGCGGCCTTGCCCTTGGGGGGCAGGGTCACGGTGCGCAGCATGAAGTCCGGCATGTGGTCGCCGAAGCCCACCACATCATCGGCATGGCGCATCTCGCCGATGCCCAGTTCGTCGACCCGGCCCCGGCGGCC